>CBDEVV010000001.1:0-4607 GCA_965243655.1 Dehalococcoidia bacterium
GAAGTCGCCGTGTCCCAGGAACGCCCGCACCTTCCCGTGATTGTTCGCGAGGTCGTGAAGACGGTCGAAGTCGCAGCCCAGACCCTGCTTGAGGACCCCCAACACCAGGACTGGCCACAACGCCATCCCCGGACGCCCGACCGTATGGTCCACCTCCGGCTGGACATGCTCCTCCAGCAGCGCGAACAGCCGCGCCCGAAGCGCCTCGTCCGACCAGATGTGCTGAAGCCCCTTCAACACCGCCGGGATGTCGTCCCGCGACTTGGGGTCGAGCCAGATCTGTTCAATGGCCACCTCGCCGAGCCGGAACTGTTGTCTGTGAACTTCTCTCATGGCGGTCGATGTCACGAAGATCTCACTCGAAGGCGGCCGGCAGCGCGAGATCACCGGCGAGATCATCGGCAAGAATACGACTTTTCAGCAATCTTCGCCACTTGAATCAAGCGCAAGTCCCTTAGAATGAAGCGGTTACGGTTTTCTGGCGGACACTAGCTAGGTGCCCGCGGATTCGGCACGATACTTGCTTACGGTTAGCCTGCTTTGGCAGTCTTCAAGGGCAGGATGCCCTGGTGCTTCAACGGTCGCGGTCGCACGTCGTCTAGCCGGCCGCCTCGCCCCGCAACGGCCAGCCCCTCGCGGCGTGTAGCGATCAGTATCGTGGCGATATCTGGGTCGAGCAACCCCCTTGAGGCGAGGTTTCGGTAGTGCCCCTCAATGGCGTCCGTCTTCATGAAATCCTCCCGTCCCGGACCCGGGTTTCCGGTTCCTGGCAAGCGCGATCGATTTCACGCCGCTTGTACCAGTCGAGGAGTTTTTCGGCAGAATCGGCTCGATTCCGTAGCCGTCGGATTTCGTCGTCGGCTTCTGGCGGGCAGGTTCGACGGTGGCGTCGGCCCAATTCGGGCCGATTGCAGGGGGCCTCGGGGGGAACTCCGAGCGCGAGCAGGTCGATGTCGCTGAGGTCAGCGCCACGACGGCTCAACAGACGCAGGTACTCGTCGAACGGGTATTGACACGTCTCCTGTGACGTGCCACAATGCATTTGAGGCACGAATTCCTCCTGTACCCGCTCACCGGCTCCTACCCCGGCTGCGGGCTCCGTCGAAAACCCACTTCCTTCGTAACCTCGGTCCCAGCCGAGGTCTGTTCTCCCGGCTGATCTTGCGCCAAGGGAACCTCCATCTTACCGCGTTTGGTTGTATTGGGGAAACGTGCTCGTAAGTCGTTTTTCTGCTTTACTTTAGGGTGTATGGGCACTATACTAAAAACATGAACATGTCAGGTCCGGGCCGGTGCTACCGCAGGGGAATCAGTCTCCCCGAGCTGTTCGACATGTTCCCCGATGATGCCGCCGCAGAGCGGTGGTTCATCGAGCAGCGCTGGCCGGACGGTATCGCCTGCCACTACTGCGGCTCCGAGCGTGTCCAGACCGGCTGCGCCCACAAGACGATGCCGTTCCGCTGCCGGGACTGCCGGAAGCGGTTCTCGGTCCGCACCGGCACCGTCATGCAGTCCAGCAAGCTCGGCTACCGGACCTGGGTCATCGCGATGTACCTGATGACGACCTCGCTCAAGGGCGTGTCGTCGATGAAGCTCCACCGCGACCTCGGAATCACGCAGAAATCGGCGTGGCACCTGGCCCATCGCATCCGCGAGATGCTGCGCCGCAACGGTATCGACCCGTTCGACGGCCCCGTCGAGGCCGACGAGACGTACATCGGCGGCAAGGTCAAGAACATGCACGAGTGGCAGCGCCGCAAGCGCGGCGGCAAGCGCGGGTCGGCCGGCAAGGTCGGTGTCGTCGGCATGAGGGACCAGAAGACGAGCAAGGTCCGCGCCGCCGTGATCACGACCCCGACCGCCGCTGCGATCTTCGTCGGCGCCCACCTGACTCCCGACACGAAGCTCTACACCGACGAGTCAAGCTCCTACCGGGCCTTCAAGAACCACGAGAGCGTGAGCCACGGCATGGGCGAGTTCGCTCGAGGCGAGGTCACAACCAACGGGGTCGAGAGCCTGTGGTCGACCCTCAAGCGGGCCTACGTGGGCGTGTTCCACCGCATGAGCCCCGAGCACCTTCACCGCTACGTGGCCGAGCTCGAGGGCAAGCACAACGCCCGCGACCTCGACACCGCTGAGCAGATGGGCGCGATGGTGCGCGGTGGTGAGGACCGGCGCCTCACCTACGAGAAGCTGATCGGCTCAGGTTGCCGCCGCCGGGCTCAAGCGGTGTGACTGACCGCATCAGTAGCCAGCAACTCTCCAGCGAGCGTTGGGGCGTAGTCCGGCCAACCGACGTCCCTCCGTTTCCGGGCTCCCGAATGCGAGGAGCGCGTCGGACCAGCGGTCGACCTGCACCCTGCCCCAATGCTTGAAGCGCTCGAGCTTGTACGCGACGCGGATGAGCAGCCCCGCCGCTCCGAGGAATCTCAGCTGTCGGCGGATGGACTCGTTGTCGATTCGCCGAAAATGCTCACGAACACCCGCGTCTTCGATCGCCGAGATCGCGACAGCGAGCTGTCGCCGAACCGGTGGATGGTGGCGTCGGACCACGAACAGTACCGCGATAAACGACAAGGGTGTCATGATCTCGGCTGTCCGAATGGCACCGTTGAGGGACTCGCGCATGAGACGGTACGCCCGGAGATCGAAGGAGAGCCTGTTCTGCCACATGTAGTCGAACAACTCGTCTCGCAGCGTGAACATGTGCTCCCGGTAGCAGTCCACCTTCGTCTTTCGCCACATGTAGGCGAGCCCCACCGTGACGAGCGCCAGAGTCGGCAACAGCTGAGCGAGGTAGATTTGCTCTTGTAGGCCCATCACTCATCCTCCTTGAAGCCGCTCGAAGTCCGGCCCGAGTCGATCTTCTGCTCCAGCTCTCGATTTCTGCGGTTCTCCCTCGCGACCGTTGTTTTTCGCAAGTAGCGCTCCCTCAACCAGAGACCAGCGAACGCAGCGATACCGGCCAACGGCAGTATCGTCCGGAGCTGGAGCAGAGCGCCGTAGATGACCGTCAAGTCTCCGCTGCCGGCCGCCTCCCTGGCAGGTACCGCGATCCCGAAGTAGACCATCAGCACGAGACCTGCGATTGTGAATGCCCACCTTGCGGTCTTGAAGGACTCGACGATCAGGAGCACCGACCGTGTCGGAGGACTGCTCTTGACTGGGAGTTCGTCCTGCTTCATCTTCACGGGGACTCCGGCAGACGCCGGGGACTGGTCTTCCCCGCGAGGCGCTGGCGTCTCAGTGGACGCGGTCGGGGTGGGCTCAGGCGTCATTCACAGCGGGGCCTCACCGGTAGTCCTGCCCCAAGTCCATCATCGGTCAAGGTCGCCTACCGATGCAAGCCGCAGACCGAGCTGGCCGATCTGCCCAGTGCCGTGCGGATTCTCACTGGAATCACGGAGACTGTCAACCCCGCCTCGCCGGGCGAGGTCCGGCAACTCAACCCTGATCTCTTCTCGTCACCGCTCCTCCAGCCGGAGCGCCTGCCCCTTCAGGTTCACGATCACGTTGTCGAGCGATCGGTTCGCTCTCTCCAGTGTTCTGGTAGCGGCGAGGCCCTGGAACGTCCACCTGATCCGCTCGATCGCCTCCAGTGCCAGCGCCTCGGCCTCCGGCGACAGCCCGGTGTACTCGTCGAAAGCGAGCCCGCACGCTCGGAGGACACCGTCGACCACCAGCTGCGGCGGCCTCTGATCAGAGACGTCGAACACGCCAGTCAGGTTCTCTCGCGTGAGGTCGAGACAGTCGGCGGCGTACCGCAGGTGCTCTGCGGCTTCGGCCTCCGGGCCGTAGCCCTGAACATCGAGGCATGCCTGCCACGCTCGATCTACCTCCTCCTGCGGCATCCCGGCCATGTCGGCGGTCGCGAGGCTGCACGGGTCCACCGGCGCTGTCTCCGACGCCGCAACCTCTTCCGGCAGGCTCTCCGGCGCCCCACAACCGATGCAGAGACCCACGGCGCCGACGACGATGCCTGACCGTGCGCCCATGACTGGCTCCTCCCGACCCTGACCGGAATTGGTCACCGGGTCGGATGCCACTCGGTACGCACGTGTCGTGTGCGGACTCCGCCTGATTCCCCGCCAGGAGGCAGGTGTTGTATTCGACGGCGGCCCGGTGTCGGGCCGACACGCCGTACCGAGTGGCGAGCCGAGTATACTCCACTCGTGGAGCATGAATGCGGTATACTGGGCTGGGGCGACGAACCAGAACCGGTCCCGTAAATCGCACGGAAATATGGATTTATGCCCCTGAACAGGATAGAATCCGTGCCCATGAAGAGCGCCGAGCCAAAGCCGCGCACCCCCCGGCGCGGCGGTCGACCCCGGCAGAACCTCGTGAAGGACGATCCGGCCTATCAACCGACCCAGGCCGAGCTCGAGGAGGACGTGAGCATTCGGAACATGACTCCGGAGGATGTAGCCCGCGTCATGTTCAGGGGACCGCTTCCAAAGCTCGTCCCGCCCGGAACTCGGTTCCCGGTCCGCCGTCATGGCTCGTGAACGACGGAACGTGCAAGAGACGTTGCAGGCGATTCTGGATCGGCTCGACGGGATCGATGGTCGACTCGGCCAGCTTGAGACCGATGTCGGCCAGCTCAA
>CBDEVV010000002.1:0-11764 GCA_965243655.1 Dehalococcoidia bacterium
GTCCAGGGCGTGGCGTTCACAGCGACTCTCGCTAACGCCCATTTCGGGAGCACTGCCACCACTACCGACCAGGCCGTGATACGGCTGGCCCCAGACTCAGAGCCGCGGGACTGGCGCATCCTGTTCGACGACACCGCGTTCCTAGCCGGCGGATGGGTGCCTGTCAATGTGGTCAATGGCACCGCGGGCTACGACTACTACATCTCGGGCAAGGTGGACAGGACGTCCGAGATCGCGTTGTACAAGTCGGAGGCCGAGACCACCTATCACGGGGAGCTCGCGGTGTCGGTGCTCGGGTCAGTGAACAAGGTCGCGACCCTGACTCAGGCCGAGTACGACGCTCTCACGTCTGAGGACGACAGCACCGTGTATCTGATCGTGGAGGCGTCGTCGTGATCTCCCCGACCGTCCCGCCGCCGGGCGACAACAGGCTCCGCTGCCCTGACGACGGCGACGCCCTGGACTTGACGTTGCAGGGCGGGCTCGTCTGCCGGAACTGCGACAAGCGCTACGCCCTGGCGTCCTACTGTGTCGAGCGGACAGTGAGCGTCTAATGGCCATAACTCAGACGTTCACGGTCTCCCACGGCCGCGAGTTCGGCGGCAGCAACCCCGGCGCCCAGTGGCGCGAGGACTCGGGACTGCGGCTCAACGACGGCTGGTTCTCTACTGACGTGGCGTTCGACTCGGACCGGCGCGTCATCGCGGGCGGGTTCTATCGACTGACGGTCCGCTCGGGGACGTCGTGGATACAGATCGTGTCCTTGCAACGACGGGAGGCGTCGGTCTCGCGCTGTGGAACGACGGCGGATTCACAGGCCCGTCACAGGACACTGTGTTCGACTTGTACTCTCCGGGCGCCGACCGGTGGTGGCGGGCAAATATCAGCAACCATAGGAGCGTGAACCGCACCCTCTCCCTCGATCTGACAGGGACGTCGCGGTCCTACAGCATCTATCAGGCCGACCTGGTGCAAGCATCCCCGACGCCGCAGATCGCGGGCCGGACCTACACCATCCGTTCGACCCTTCGCGGACTTGATCGAACAGGCCGACCCCCACGACCTGGAGATCACGATGAGCTCCGCGAGCGGTGTGGCCATAGGCGACATTGGCCCTCCCATTGTCGATACGGCGTTCAATATGTACGTGGGAGACCGACAAGTACAGAAGATATATGTAGGTGACCGAGAAGTACAGGACGTCTATGTAGGGAGCGTCAAAGTATGATGGACCTACTAGTTATAGCGTTCCTGTTGGTCGTGGCTACGTGCTTTGTCCTGATCATATGGCAACCCTAGAAAGGTTATAGAAATGAGCAAATATGAGCAGATTGTCCGAATCGCCTGGCTCCTGGCAATCGTGGGCATCGCCCTCGCGGGCAACGCGGCGGCGGCGTGTGTCGTCCTGGCCGGTGGCATGGTCGTCATCGAAGTACGGGAGTGGCTGGCAGAGCACAGCCGTCCCGCTCAGGACTGACTGACCATGGGCGAGCGTGACAGCTACGAAGTCCGCATAGCCCTCTCGGAGGCGGACCGGAAGATTCTCGCGGGCGTCTCAGGGCTGCCGCTGGTCGGCCCGCTACAAGGCCGGCGAGCCGACTCTGAGCCTGGTGCTGGACCCCGGCGACTACGACGATTTCGAATGGGACGGCGGGCATGGGTAGGTGCGGTCTCTCAGGATGCCCTGAGCGGCCCCGTATGGTCCCATATCGGCCCTAGAATCGGTCCTATGGTACTTCGGTACCACAGCGGGATTCGGACGCCGATATGACCCCTCTCTGATACGACACAAAAGACACGATGGTTCCCATTCTCCGCATATCCACCTCGCCCGCCCGGCTCCGCCGGGCTCACAGGGCGATACGCTCCTTCGGCCGGACTAGTGGGAGCGGTACTAGGGCCGACAGGGCGCGGACAATCGCTATATCCGGGTTGCGCGGGACATCTAATGCTTTGACTGCCTACAATGAGGCTGTCCCGCTGCTGAACCAGGTCGTGGGCGAGATCAATGACTTCACCGATGAGATGTACAAAGAGCTGGCGGCGGAAGTAGAGGCGTACTTGAAGGGTCCCGCCAGCCCGTGGCCGCGGGGAGAGGGGGACTCGCGTAGCCAGTTCAGCACGTTCTATGACGCTAAGAATCGCGTCATCAAGGTCTATAATTCCGCCACTCATCGCGGCTACCGCTATGTCCACCGGTGGGAGTTCGGGCCGGGTCCGTACAAGGGCCGTATCCAGCAGGGCGTCCAACGAGCCATGCTCACTCTGGGCGGCAATGCCGTGTCACGGGCTCTAGCAAAGGTGAATCGTGCCTAGAAGAGGCTTCCTGTTCGACATCGAGGGTCGCGACAGACTGACCCCGGTGGCCACTAAGGCTGGCGCGTCCCTGGCGCGTATGGGAGCGTTGGGCTTGCAAGCCTTCAATATCCTGTCCGCCGCCGCGAGTGCTGTGACGCTCAAGATGACAATTCTCGCGACGGTAGTCGTTCAAGTCACACAGGCCATCCGGGAGCAAGTCGCCGCCGGTCTTGAGAACGCGAAGGCTCTTGAGGAACAGGCACGCGCGGCCGGGGTGACCTCGGAGGAGTACGCCACCCTTGACTTCCTGGCCAGGCGTACCGGGCTCTCGATCAATGAGCTACGCGACAGTGCGGTGGCGTATAGCTCGGCTCTGGCCGAACTGACCGAGGAGGAACGCGGGGTTCTAGAAGCGATTGAGCGGACGACAGCGGCGACCGCAGGATACGCCGAAGAGCTGAACCGGAACGCCGAATTGCGCCTCCAGGACACCGAACGGATCAACGCTAAGTTTGCCGATACGTTCGGTGGACTCTCTCTGCGATTCGACAACGCTAAGACGGACATTCTCGACTTTCTCGCCGACATTCTCGCGGGATCGGACGATGCCTCCGGGGAATTGAACGAGAGCCTCACAGCAGTCGGCCGTCACGTGGACATGTTGAAGGACCAATTCGACCTGACCGAAGATGAGGCGCGGGTGCTGAGCCGCCAGATGCGCGTGCTCGGGAACGAGAATGTAGAAGTCACAGACAAGATGAAGGAGCTCTTGAAGATTTACACAAGTGTTGATCCTGAGTCGAAGACAGCCCGTGAAGCACTGGCACATATCCAGGCACTCGTCCACGGCCAGAACGCCGAGTTGGAGGACCTTACGGCGTTGTACGACGCCGGTTTGATCAGCATCGATGATTACAGTGAGGCACTGGGGCCGTACATCGAGAGGATCAAAGAGTCCGCCAAGGCCATAGATGCTGAGGCTGCTGCCCTGAACAGGCAGGCTGGCAACCGGGCTAGGGCCACACAATCGCTCAAGGATTACAACGCTCTGGTGGATTCGTTGAAGCAGCAACAGGAACAGTTCCGCGGCCGGAACGTCCCTGTCCAGACCGAGCCGGCGTTGTTCCCATCCCCGCCGAACTACCTAGACGTGGGCGGGCAGAGTGCTACCCAGATAGCGAGCCTGCTGTTCCAAGACCCCGGAGTACGTTCGCAGATCGGAACGGACAGCTTCGACTTGAGTGATCGCGGCTTGACCAATCTGAGAAGTGACGTGAGCCTCGGGCGGATCATCTCCATCTTGGAGAGCATGCTGGCTGTGTCGGAGGCCCAGGCGGAAAGGGTTCCGTTCACGCGATGACCGAGCCCTACCGACCCGATATCCGGTGGCAAGTCGATTGGAACGGCAACGGCCGATTCGACCATCCCGCCAGTGACGTGACTAGCGATGTGCATAACTACACAGTCCGCTGGGGATCGGCGGCGGACACCCCGCAAGCCGCCCAGGTCACTAGGGACTCCCCGGATGTGACCGTAGTCGGCGGCATCCTCTCAGACACTGCCGTCGGGTCACTGGAGTTGTACGACCGCGACGGCCGTTTCGACCCGGACAATGTGAACCTGGCGGTGGACGAGGAGAACTTACGCGTTCCTGTGCAGATACGCCGGGTCGATGATGGATTCGAAGTCTGGCGCGGGATAGGGCTACCAAGGTACGGCGTCCTCACACGCTCCACCGAAGTGTTCTCGTGGGACCTGGTAGGGCTCCACGGGGAGGCCATGAAGGCTAGGGTGGAGATTCTAGAACCGAACTTCGGGCTGCTGTCCCAGGTCACCGACGACGCCGACGTGCCACTGAACCTGGCGACCCGCGCCGGCGGGGACGTTCCGCTAGGCCTGGTCACGTTTGCCGGCGCGCGGATCAAATACTTTGAGGCCTTCGGGCGGCTGGCCGGTGGATGGGTGCTGGAGGACGAGCGGGGAAACTGGTTCCTGAGAACCCTTCTCGGAGCCAGTGAGACGACGCCGGTCATCGAGCTGACACTCGACTATGAGCGCTACGAGGGGGCGGTGCTAAGGGAGTTGGAGTCCCTTGTCAGGACCCGATGCCGGCTGGCATCCCAGTCGTGGCAGGTAGTCCGCGAGGACCCCACGGATGCGGAAAGCCCGCCCCGGAAAGTGTCTGTCGGGTCCGCCACCTACAACATGCGGCTAGCCTCTCAGATAACTGTCGAGTACAGGATGCGCGGCGATGACACCCGTTCCGTGAATCGATGGCTCGACCCCGAGGCCATTGGAGCTACGGTAACGGCTGTGCGGAGTCGCGATACCGTCCGCCGCGCTATTCGATTCACGCTCTCGTCTGTCACGGGTGGAGAGGCCATAGTCAATTTCTTCGCCAACATCTCCGCTGTCACACCCGGCCACTACCGCGACGTGATACTGGGCTCGTCCGAGGAGGTCTATGGCGGGCGCGATCTCGGGCTGGAACCCTGGCTCAACGCCAACCACGACAGCGGCGAGAAGGTCGTCGTCCCCTGGCTCGACAATCTCTCGGAGCCGCTGGAGTACTTCCGAGTGACCTTCCCCGAATGGCAGAACGACCCGAACCGGTACCGGCAACTGCGCGCCGCTAAGCCCGGCGAGACTGTGCGGATCGATCTGCCCACCCAGCAGGGCGGCGAGACCACCAAGAAGTGCCTGGTGCTGGCGGTGCGGATGCAGGGAGGAAACCGCCGGATACCGACCCGCACCCTGTACGGTGTTGTCGCGCGAGGGCGCAGGCCGGAGCCCCTGGTGGCAGTGTCCGCGGAAGCCCTGTCGCCGTTCGAAGTGCAAGCCCTGGTCAGACTCTCCGACTCCGACCCGGCTAAGACTATGTACACCACCCTGGACAAGGTGACTTGATGCCCACGGACTCAGCACCCGCCGACCGCGAGGCGTTGTATTTCCAATACTCCGACCTGGACCCCGGATCAACCTACAAGCTCCGCGCCAGCTTCGACCCGTCCTACCCGCTCGACGCCACCCTGGAGACGCTGGTCGAGACTCCCTTCGACCCGGACCCCGCGGGGTTCGACGTGGAGGACGACGACCTTGTGGCGGGCGCGTCCACGTACATGCGCAGTCTGTGTCGGGCAGCGGCGAGCGTCCTAGTGTTCACTGCCAAATCTCTCGCCGAACCCGGGGTGGACGACACCCAGGCCGTATATCAGTATGAGCCCTCGGGCAAACTGACGAAGGCACTGGCCATCGCGCCGCTGGCGTACCCGGCCCTCCCCTCCGGAGCGACTAACAGGAGCACCGTCCGCACCACTTTGCGCGACTTCGTGTCGGGTGGTGATGTATTCACCAACACCGGCGTGCTGAGCGACGACACCGACGAGCTCGATTCCGAGGCTCCCACGGTCGATTGGTCCGACTACACGGGGATGGTGCCTGTCGATTTCGCGTCCCGGTCCTACACCGAGGGTTCGGCAACGCGGAACGCCCATGCCGTCCGCTTCTACGACCCGCTGCGGGAGAGGCTCGTGACGGCCACATTCACGGGGACACGCCGCAACTCCACCGCCTGGCGCAACATCATGTCTCGGGCCATCGAGAACACTTCGGACTTCTCCAACTCCCCCGAAGGGACGGTCCGCCTGACTGTGGGGGCCACCCAGGTGCTGTGGCGGGACGACGACGACAACGTGCTCCAGCGGTTCACGCTGTCGGCTGTGAACAGCAGCGGGGTGGACGCGATCATCGTCGGCAGCCGCATCCTGGTGCTCGACTCCGCTCTGCGCCAGGTGTTCGCGTACAACCCGGACGGCTCGACCACCACTACAGGTCCCCCGCCGCCCGAGCTCGCGACGTTCACTGTGAACGGGAGAAGCCAGGTCGTGCTCGGACAGGACGGCCCTTTCACCGCGGGTGTGACCGTGGTCGCTAACGATCTCCCCTACCGTCCGCATCTCCGGGTGTCCGGGGCGTCCCTGGACCCCGCTACGAGAGTGACCGTCGAGCCGGCGTTGTGGACATTCGAAGACCTGACGTCTGACGACCCCTACCCGTCGGAAGGGACGCGCCGGTCGAAGGCGTTCACGATAACCGTCGCGTCACCAATCGCCGGCGTGATCACCTACAGCCTGACCGTCACACTGACCGTCGGGCCACTGCTGCCCACCTACGACCCGAACCCCCCTCCCCCGCCGCCGGTTGATCCGGGAGAGACTCCCGAGCCCGACCCGACGCTGCCTCCCACGGCATCCATCACGGTCAGTCCCGCGAGCATCACTGAGGGCGACACCGCATTCGTCACATGGGCATCCACTAACGGGGAGACGGTATCTGTCACACGCGATGGCACCGAGATATCGACCACCCCGTCTGGCACGTTCACAGTCAGCACGGTCACTGGCGACGCCGGAACCCAGACGTTTGCCATCACTGTGACTAACGACCACGATGACAGCCCGGCGACCGACTCCGCCACCCTGACAATCGCGGCTAAGCCGGTGGACCCCGACGCCCATACCATCGACCGGCTCGCTCTCGACACCACCGTCATAGCGTCCGGCGGTTCGACAACGTTGCGCTGGAACACCACTAACTCGCGCAAGGTCACCATAAACGGCGCCGACCGGAACGACGACGGGACGCTCACAGTCCGGCCCGCGTCCACCACGACCTACACCCTCGTGTCTCTCGCGGACTCCGGAGCGGAGCCGGAGAGGCTCACACAGTCGGTCACGCTGGTTGTGCAGGCTGCGCCGACGACCGCCCGGGCCCCGTCCATCGACAGCTTCACACGCTCCCCCGCGACTGTCACGAGCGGCGGGTCGTCCACCCTGACGTGGACCACTAGCAACGCCGAGACTGTGACCCTGGACGGGCGGACGGTCGCGGCGGACGGGTCGCAAGTCGTCTCGCCAACGCGCTCCACCACCTACACGCTCGTGGCATCATCCACGGGCTTCGACCCCGTGACCCGGACCGTGAGCGTGCAAGTAGGAACTCTGGCGGTCCCGTCCATCGACTCGTTCACGGCCACGCCGTCTGCCGCCGTCGATTCGGGCGATCCTGTGGTGCTCCGCTGGGCGACCTCTAACACTGCGACGGTCACACTCAATGGCGCGGCCGTGGCGGCGGACGGCTCCCAGACCGTCCGGCCGCAGGCGTCCACTAGCTATGTGCTGGTGGCCGGGACTGGAGCTACCGCCGCCCGCCGCACACTGAGAGTCGTCGTGAACCCAACGGTGGACCCTCCCGAGATATCGGCCACTGTCTCTCCGAGCCGTATCGACCCCGGTGGGACCGCGACTCTGACGGTCTCGACACAGCGGGCCACGTCGCTGTTCGTCAATGGCCGCGGGGTGCAACTGGACTCCCGCGGGGGCTACCGCGTTGTCGTCAGACCAACAGGCACCACTACCTACCGGCTCCGTGCGGTGGGACCGGGAGGGGTGAGATCGACTCAAGTAGCCCTGATCGTGAACCCGCCAGTAGCCAACCCGACTGCCGACCTGACCGCCTCCGACACAGACATCCTCGCGGGGGAGGCGGTGGTGCTGACCTACCGCACGACGGGCTCCACATCGCGGACGATAAACGGGGTCAGTCAGGGACTCGCCGCGGGCACGATAACGGTAGCGCCTACGTTCACGTCCGTATACACGCTCCGAGCGGTCAATGCTAACGGCGTGGTCGCGACCGACACAGTGACTGTGAATGTGACTCCGGCTCCGGAGTTTGTCAGCCTGACGTTCGACGATCCCACAGGAACATTTGATAACGCAAAGACACTTCTGTCGTGGAAAGCGTCAGGACCGCTGGGAACGACAGTCAGCATAGCCGGCACGAGAAATCTCCCGCGGTCTGGCAACCGGGAACTCTCAGTCTCCAGTACTTCCGCGACTACAGCGTTCACTGTGTCGTTGCAGTACCAAGGTAAGACCTACGATGCTCGTACGGTCACGTTCAGGTGGCCTGCTCCTACAGCTAGCGTTGCCTACTATGTGGCCAACAATCTAGGCCTTGGAAATGTGTATGCAGTGCCAGGTGGGCAGATTGAGTTTACTCAGACCCTGACCATTGACTTTAACATTCCCGGTAAAAATGACTGGGTAACTACTGTCCAAAGTGCTCTTACACTTCTAAGATTGTCTAGTCGGCAGGCAACGCGCTCCGGGTTTCCTGACGGAGACGTAGTGATTGAAGTCACAGTTACCGGGCCCGGAGGGACGGCCACTAAATCTGTAGCTGTGGGAGCTCCAAGGTCAGGACAGCCCGTACAAGGGACAATCACAATCCCCTAGAAAGGAAGACATACCATGTCCAATCTGCTGGTCCACAGGACCCGCCTGGAGCTCGGGCAGACCGCGGGGGCTAAGACCCAGGTGGTCTCGGCCGACGCCATCCAGGTCTCCCGCGCCCGCACTATCAATCCCGTACCAACCCAGGGCCAGGTTGTGCAATCGCTCGGCCTGTTCCGCACGCTCGGCTACTCCGCCACGTGCCCGTCGGACTCGTTGCACGACCCGATCTTCCGGAGCATGCCGCACCGGATGTTCTACACCGCCGAGCGGCGCGGCAAGGGCGGCGGCAGCCGTCCCGCGGCGGAGGGCTCCGGGACGTGCACGCTCACGCTCAATCTCCCGTCCGGCGCCCCGGCGTCGTGGGGCGTCGGCATCCAGACTGACGGCGAGGAGACGTCCGCGACGGCCCCCACGACGCCTGTGGTCCCGGCCGCCATACCCAGCTATCAGGAGGGGGCGGTCAGATGGTTCTTCGGCAACGGCAGCGATCTCATCGACCTGACCGACGTCTCCCAGGGCGGGTCGGTCACGTGCACCGCGCAGCAGGTGCAGACTAACAGGCGTTCGGGGCTGGGCGTCAGGGTGGCGTCGTCCGACGTCGTGGCCAAGGGCCTCTCCGCCAGCCTGTCCATCCTGCTGGAGGACACGGCGTCCGACGCCTACTCGGAACTGCTGGGCATGGAGTCGGGCATCTTCTTCTGCGCCCGCACCGACGCCGACTACGCCTACGCGTTCCCGGCCGTGATAGCGGACTTGTCGTACAGCGCTCCCAGCACGAGTGTCGCCACCGCGAATCTGACGTTTGCCCAGGCGCCCGGCGGAGGGGCCGTGGCGGGGACGCTGCGCGAGTCGGGCACGCTGGCTGTGGGCAGCGGTCAGGAGGGCTACATCGTGGATGTGACCGGCACCGACGTGACCAGGGTCACTGCTAACGGCAGCGTCCCGGCGTCCGGGTTCGGTGTGGTCGGCTCCGCTCTCGCGATATCGTGACCGTCCGCACCGACCTTGTGGAGCTCCTGCAGGGCTCGGGGTTCCGGACCGACACCACTAACACATCCGGGCTGTACCGGGACGGCATCTGCTATGTGCTGGCGGCGGGATACGACCGCGCCGAGCTCGCCTACACCCTGACTGTGGTCGCGGCCGTGGGCATCGGGCAGAGCATCGACGAGTACATGGAGAGGGTCTGGACGGCCCTGTCGTCCTACCCGGCGTACGCCCCGGTGGACGCGTCGTTCACCTACGGTTCCATCCCGCTGGAGGGGCGAGAACTCCCCGCCGCGGACTTCACGGAAATAACTGTGGTGGCGGGGGCCACGATATAGCCCTGAGCGGGCCTGTAAGGCCCCATATCGGCCATAGGAGCGGTTCCGGGGTATCTTTGCACCCTAGGGCGATTCGGAGGCCGATATGACCCCTCTCTGATACGACACGAAATTCAACATAGACGCGACAACGCCCCGGGGGATGGGAGCAACCCCGGGGCGATGTCGCCAGTCTGTTTGTGAGTGTTGACTAGGATATGTGACCCTAGTCTACATCACTCCGGAGCCCAGTCGATCTTCGGAGTCCATCGACAGTCGGAGGAGCCCGATGCGCTCGGGCTTGACTATCGTCACCAGGAGGCCCCCGCGGAGAAGCAACGGCATCGAGCTTATCACGCCGCCCTGAGGTCCGTAGCATACAGCACGACTTCTGGCCATCCCGGCTACCCAGCTCGATTGGCATTCTCGCACGCGTAGAAGAAACAGTTCTCCGATTCCACCCGGCGCCGAGCCGGATCTCAACGTCGTCTAACGGCTTGGCCCATGATGACCGCGCAGTGCGTCGAAGTCTCGTGTATCCAGGTTCGCAACGCTCTACGCTCAGGACTCGTCCGTCGATGGTGGTCGGGGCAAGATCCCGCTTGCCGTAGCACTCCGATGATGCCGATGTCCGTTGTTGTTGTATGAGCCCGCGGGAGGCTCGAAGCCCTCCAGATTCGTGATACTCGGACTTCCGTTCAAATATTGAACGATGCCTTGGCCAGTTCGGGCCATTCGGTGGAGGATCAACGCCAGCCTGGCCACGGTCCTGAGCTGGACATCAGGCGGCATGAATGGGAAAACCCAGTTCCGTCAAGGAGTATGAGCCAGACAGAATCCCGTTGTTCGATGCTCCATCACTGCCGCGCTCGTCCTGGCGTAGTCGATCGTTCATGTCACTGAACCAGGTTCAGAGCTCGACATGAGCAGTCGCGATATTCGTGAGTATCCAGCCAGCAGGAAGTACTCCGCATCATGGCCAGCACTCACAGCTACCTTCTTCATCGATTCGGCCTCCCTCCCGTCGTCGATCCCGCCACGTCCTGCCGTAGTCGCGGTCGTCCGCCAAGCAGAGCGTCGCATGAGCAGTCGATCGGTGCTCTGCGGCCAGCCGCAGGCATGTACTGCTCATAGTACTCACGGCTCACCATCACCGTGTTCCTCTCTTCTACTAGCTCGTCCAGGTGGATCAGCGTGTTCACCACAAGGTCGATCAAGTCGTGAAGGAAGCGCGCGCAACCGCTCGGTCTCGGTCATGTGGCCGTTGTGCTCAGTATTCGGCATCGTCGAGCATCTCCCTTACCTTGAGCAGGACGCTCAGTGAGAGGTCTTCCGCGGGATAGGCCCGCGCCAGCACGACCCTGATCTCATCGAGGTCGTCTATCAGGCCGTCCAGGGCCTTAGTGCGCCGTAGGTTCACTGTCAGTCCCCCTGACTATCGAGCCGGGCATCGACCAGCTCCAGCGCTTTCAACAGCACCGGCAGGGTCAAGGTCCGGTCGTCGTACTCGCGCCGCAGATGGTCGTGAACGTCGTCGAGGTCGTCGCGGAGCCGGGACATCGCCCGGTCCATCTGCGGGGTCCGCATAGAAGGTGTGCTCATGTTTCTTCCTTTCTTGTTGTCGGCAGGTCGCCGAAATCGTCGGGCCATGGCACGGCCCTCCGGAGAGATTGCCGGGAGCGGGGCGGATGGTCCCCGCCCCCGGCGTCCTTAGCACCACCTAAGGAGATCATTCGGTCCCCCAGCCCTTCCGAGGGAGGGGTCGGACTTGCTTGGACCTGCCCACCTGGACCACGCCTATCATCTTGCGGTGCTCCATCTTAGAGGCCATGTCGTCCTTCTTCCTCTGAGTGCCGCGCACTA
>CBDEVV010000003.1:0-18233 GCA_965243655.1 Dehalococcoidia bacterium
CCACAGGCACCGACATGGCCCACCGGGTGGAGGTGGTCCACTGGCTGGCGGTGCAACGCGAGACTAATATCGAACAGCGGGTCGAATCCCTGCTGGACATCCTGGCCCACGTCGAAGACTGCTACCCGATGCTGAGCCAGGTGATAGCGGCGTATCCGGACTCGCTCCCGTCGGACATCCGCAACACCCGCTCGACCCGCTGGTGCCAGGTGAGCGTGGTCTGCACAGACCGGGGCTAGTCGTGGCGACTCTCACTATGGACCTTCCACACGGGGTCAGACGGTTCGTCCGCCACGACGGCAAGTTGTATCAGAGGGCTGTGGATGAGGCCGTGCTGCTGCTCAAGTCGGGCACGTCGCTGGTGCCGGTCGATTCGGGCAGATTGAAGCGGAGCTTCCGGCGGAAGGGCTCGCGGGGCCGGTCCCGGATACACAGCCCCGTCAAGTACGCGTCGTTCGTCGAGAAGGGCATACCGCAGCCGCTCACTAGAAACGCGGTCAAGCTCACGCTGTCGATAGGCGTGCCGGTGATCCTGGGCAAGCTGGGATCGCAAGTCTCATACAGCAGGGCGGGCGCCCGCAAGATCGCCCGCACCGCTCAGAGGCAGCGGACTGCGCAAGTGGCCGCCGCTGCTAAAGAGCTCCGCGCACGGCTGCGCGAGATCGAGGCTAAGGGTCTCGCCGCCCGGCCGCGGCTGCCGTCGGATGAGGGCAGGTCGCGGCGCCCGACCGGCCGGGTGCGACATCTGCTCGCTAAGCCGCGGTGGACTGAGGCCGACGTCAATGAAGTCCTGGAGATACTGCGATGAGCCTGCGCGCGGTGCTGGACGACCTGGGCTCGCAGGCGGTGGAATTCATCGAACGCTCGGACTGGCCGGTCCGCACGGGGTTCTCACTGCGACACTTCGGGCATCGGGTGTCCGGCCGCGACCGCGTGTCTGTCACTAACGCCGCGGACTACGCTGTCCACGTGGAACAGCGGACGGGGATAATCGAGCGGACCCTGAAGGCCGCCGACTGGGATACGGAGGGCTACGAGAACTACGTGGCTAGGCGACTGGGCGGGAGGCCCTGACATGGCATCTGTGCCCGTAGAACTGGTCCTGAAAGGCGGCGGTCAAGTTGAGGCCTCCCTGGGCCGGGTCGAAGCATCCATCGACCGGGTTGAGAAGGGCGTCTCCCAGAAGATCGCGGGGGCGTTCTCCAAGGTTGCTAAGGGGGGTGCGCTCGCCGCCACGGCCGCGGTGGTCGGGTTCGGCAAGGCAGCCCTGGAGAGCGCTGTCGAGATCAGGAATCTGAGCAAGATAAGCGGGGCTTCGACCGATGCCCTGCAGAGGCTCGGCCGTATCGCCAAGCAGTCGGGCGGCGACGCCGACGACGTGGCCGACGCGTTCCGCGAGATGCAATTGCGGCTGGCCGAAGTGGCCGAGCTCGGGACCGGTCCGGCCCACGACGCCCTGAAGATCATCGGGGTGTCGCTGGCGGACCTTGAGGGGATGAGCCCGGATCAGACGTTTGACACGCTCCGAGACGCCATCTCGCAAGTCGAAGACCCGGCGTTGCAATTGTTCGCCGCCGAGGAACTGCTGGGCGGATCGGCCGAGCGTTTGAACGCCATCGTCTCCCAGAGCCCCGAGGCATTCGACAAGGCGACCGCGGCCATAGGGGACAACACCGTCCTGTCTGAGTCCCAGATCGAGACCCTGGCCCGCATGCGCGAGCAGTGGACCCAACTGAGCGCGCGCATTCAAGTCGCCATCGCCACTGCCCTTGAGAAGGTGCTGCCGGTCCTGAAGTCGATAGCCGGCTTCATCAAGCGGAACTGGCAGCCCATCCTGGCCGGAGCGGCAGTGGCAGTGGGAGCCCTGTCCGCGGCATTGGTGCATGCTGCCGTAGTGGCCATCCCGCCGCTCATACTCAAGGTGAAGGCCCTGACCGCGGCCCTTCTCGCAAACCCAATCGGCCTGGTGGTGGCAGCCCTCGCGGCCCTGGCTGTCGGGCTCACGCTCGCGTGGCAGAAGTCTGAGCGGTTCCGAACTGTCGTCACGGGCGCGTTCCGGGTCGTGGCGACCGTCGTAGGCAAGGTCGTGTCCACCATGCTGGACAGTCTCGCCGGGCTGCTTGACGGGATCGCGGACATAGCGGACAAGTTCACCTGGCTTCCGGGCGCCGTTGGGGACGCTGTGGAGGAGGTCCGCGATGCAATCGGCGGTGCTGGCGACACCCTCCGGGAGTGGGGCGACAACGTTGAGGCCAAGCTTGATGCCGTCGCCGGGGCCTTCGAAGACTTCGCGGACCGGGGCGAGGAGGCCGTGGACCGGGTGTCTGCCCGAGTGTCCCGCGGGCTGGGCAAGGTCCGGGACGAGATGGAGACGACGACGGCCGCAACCTTCCGCTTCGCTGCCGAGGGCGTGCGCGCCTACGCCGACATGGTGAACCGGCAGGACGCCCTGGACCGGCAGCGCGAGCGGTCCACTCAGTCGTGGCTCAGGACTCAGAAGACTTCACTGGCGGACGCCCTGACGGCCTTCGCCCGCTACACCGAATCGATGGCGGGGACTCAGGCCCAGCGGATCAAGACGGCCTACGACCTCCTGACGTCCGCATCCCGGAGTTCCGCTAAGGCAGTCACGGCCTCCACTGCTAAGAAACTGTCCGAGTCGGACCGGCTCGCCCGCGGGCTAGTGGTCACCATGCGGAACGCGTGCGGCGCGGTCACGGGTTTCAAGCAGTGCGTTGACGGGGTGGTAGTCGAGTTCGACGAGAACATGGACCGCATCCTGTCCGACGCCGACAAGCTCGCATCGGGCATAGCGGTGCCTATCACTAACGCCTGCGGGACGGTCACGGGCTTCAAGCAGTGTGTCGATGGGATGGTCGTTGAGTTCGACGAGAACATGCAGCGGGTCGAAGGCGCCGCCGACAGGATGGCGTCCGGGGTGTCCGCGGCAGTGAGCCGGACGGCCAGAATCTGGGAGGATTTATCGATCACATTCGAAGGCGGGGCAACTCCTGCGGATATCACTAATGCTCAGCTCCGAAGGGTCGCGGCTATGGTCACATCACCCCGGAAGACCGCCAGTGAGGTCACGGCCTTGGACATAGCGAAACGGAACAGGCTCGGGGCGATAAGCCATCGCAGAGTGGAGTTCAAATTGCAGGACCTTGTGGACCGGGGTCTTGAAGACTCAGTGGCAGCGAATGCCCTCCGCAGCCGACTGGAGGCCTCGTCGAAACTCTTCAAGAATTTCGAGAAAAGGTATACAACGAACCGCCCAGAGAACTTCGACGACCTCCCAGCCCTGGCCCGCGGCGGCATAGTCACACGCCCGACGCTGGCCATGATCGGGGAGGCCGGGCCGGAAGCGGTGGTGCCACTGGACCGGGCGGGCGGCGACTTGCACGTCACCATCGAACTGGACGGGTCCCGGCTTGGGGAGGCAATCGTCCGGAACGTCAATGAGGCGTCCCGCCGCGGCGAGCTCCTGACGGTGGGAAGGTTCGACGACTAGTGCCACTTGTCAGGCCGAAACTCCGGTGGCGGGTCCGGTGGGACCACATCGTCTGGACGGACGTTACCGACCGGATGGAGTCCGCCAACCCGCGCCACGGCGCGAGCCGCGGCAACCCCGACCGTCCCACCGTCCTGTCGGGCACCGGCCGTGCTGTCATGCGCGGCGAGTTGGAGGAAGAACAGAAGTCCGGCCGGTTTCACATGCACTTGTTCATGATCGACCCCGACGACGAGTCCATCGAGTACGACATCTGGGGCGGGTTCATAGCCGCGCCCCGCGCCCTGCCGGGCACGATCCGCCGGAACGTCTGGGAGATCGAGGGCCACCACACCGAACTGTTGCAACAGCCGATAACCCAGACCATCCCGACCCGGACGCTGTTCGGGGTCATGAGCGACGACGGGTTCTGGGGCCAGTCCGGCGGACGTCCCACAGTCGTCGGGCGGATACCCGACAGGGCCACCCGCCAGTACGACTTCACAGGCCGGGTAGGGGGCTTCCTGGCTGTCATGGCCGCCACCGGGTCGTGGGAGGCGTCGGAGGACCACGACGGGGACATCCACTACACGACCACCGCGCCCACAGCCGACGACATCCCGGACGACACGCTCCGCCTGGACGGGAGTGTCACGGTCTATCGCAACGTGGTGACCCGCGACCGGGCGGACCGTATCCGAAACGTCCTGGTGCAGGGCGACAAGCAGTTGTACCGGAACACAGCCAGTGCCATCGCGTGGGGCGCCAGGACGCTGGAGGTCCCGTCGTGGTGGGCGTCAGTCTCGCTGGTGTCGGAGGCTCGGGCCGTCATCGACTCGCTCGCACAGTTGCGCCGCGAGCACACCGTGTCCATCCCCTTCGCCCAGCGCTCGGCCGAGGGGGTCCGCTTTGTGGAGGCCCTTGACACGGGCGACTACCTGCACGTCACACTGCGCGACCCCGACTACGGGGTGGACATCGACGAGACGTGCATCATCATGGAGAGGGAAGTGCACTGGGACCAGCGCACCCCGCCGTACATAACCCTGAGACTGCTTGAGACCGGATTGACCCCGCCGAAGCCCGCGACTGAGCAAGCGTTCATCCTGACTGAGGACGGCTTCATCGTGCTGACCGAGGACGGGTCGAAGCTTGAACTGGAGACCAGCGTGACCGCGGGCTTCACGCTGCTGGACGAGGAGGGCGATGCCGTGCTCCTGGAGGACGGGAGTAGAATGCTATTGGAAAGGGCATGAGATGACCGACCGCAAGATCAGTGAGCTGACCGCTCTGACCGCTCCCGCCGACGCCGACTACATGCCGGTCATCGACGCGAGCGAGACGGCCGACGCCTCCAAGAACAAGAGCCTCACGCTCGCCAGGCTCAAGACGTTCATCGGGGCCGGTCGCATCCCGGCCGCTAACCCCGGCAACAACAAGGTCTGGAAGACCAACAGCAGCGGAACCCCCGGCTGGCGCGACGACGCCACGGGGGGCGGGTCCACGACCATAGGCGACGGGTCGGTCACCACCGCGAAGCTGGCTGCCGGGGCCGTGACGACGGTCAAGATAGCCGACGACGCGATCACGTCCGCCAAGATCGACAACAATCTGCTGTCCAACATCGTCAATGCCGGCGTCCCGTTCACGTCGGCGGACCACACAAAACTGGACGGCATCGAGGCCGGTGCGGAAGTCAATCCGGACGACAACCGGCTGGTCCCCTCCGGCGGCTCCGCGGGCCAGGTGCTCAAGAAGCGGACCGGCACTAACTACGACGTGCAGTGGGCGGCCGACGCCACCGGCGGCGGCAGCGGCGGAGGCACGGCGGTCTCCGCACACGACCCCGCGGCGGGCGACGCCGAGCTCGCGGGCATCGACATCGGCGGAACCGACTATGAGATCACCGACCGTGAGGGGCGCGACCGCTTGCACCTGGTCGAACAGCGGGTGCACCCAATCCTGGAGAAGCCCCAGACATGGGCCAACGTCTCCGCCGCGGGGACGGCGGGATGGTCCGCCGCCACAGGGCTGCTGACCGCTGTCAATGCCGTCGCCGCTCTGGCCTACGGCAACGCAAACGTGTCGGGCACGACCGCCCAGTATGTCTATGTGCGCATACGCACGGGCGCCCAGCAGAGCGCATACCGCTTCCGGTACACCATCGGCGGTGGGAGCCAGAACGGCCAGATTCACGACCGGGTGCTGGGCACATGGTCCGGCGAGCGGGTGGGCGCGGACTCGTCCTGGGCGTACTACCGGATCGCCTTCTTCGAGGGCGACACGTTCACCACAGGACGGGTGCAAATCGGGACGGGCAGTTTCGAATGGGAGGGAGACCTGACCCGCGAGGCCGTAGAAGACCAGCTTGATGCTGTCGGGGTGCCACAAGCCATAACGGCCCTCAAGAACGTGACTCGCGATTTGCATCTCGACGGGGCCACCCGGCTAGTCAAGAACACTGCCGCCGCGACGGCCGGGGTGGCACGCGTCGCTGTGGCTAACGCCGACAAACTGGCCATAGAGGCGGGCACCAAGAATCTCAATGTGCAGGGTGTGGCCTTCACAGCGACCTTGGCGAACGCCCATTTCGGGAGCACTGCCACCACCACAGATCAGGCCGTGATACGGCTGGCCCAGACTCAGAGCCGCGGGGACTGGCGCATCCTGTTCGACGACACCGCGTTCCTGGCGGGCGGATGGGTGCCTATCAATGTGGACAATGGCGCCGCGGGCTACGACTACTACATCTCGGGCAAGGTGGACAGGACGTCCGAGATCGCGTTGTACAAGTCCACAGAGGAGACCACCTATCACGGCGCACTGGCCGACGGGCTCGCCGTCCCACCCGTGACGACCGGCGGCGGCAGCGCAGTGGACGGCATCTGGCGCGGGACTAAGGCACAGTACGACGCCATCACGTCGAAGGACGACGACATCCTGTACCTGGTCGAGGCCGCGAGCTAATGGCCCTCTCGCAGACACTCACGCTCTCCCACGGCCGCGAGTTCGGGGGGTCGAATCCGGGCGTCAGGCTGGACGACTCGTCCGATCCGGTCGAGCTCGACTCGGGGTTCTTCACGGTCCCCGACGCCGACTCGGAAGTGACCGGCGCGTTCGTCAAGGCCACGTTCCGGGCCCGAACGGCATGGTTGCACTTGAACACGGACTTGTGGCTCGCCAACATCGACGGCTCCCCCGCGGGTGCGCGCAACGATCTGGGCGTGGACTTGTACTCCCCGACCACTGACAAGTGGTGTCGGCTGGCGTTCAGCACTTACGCCACTAAGTCGTCGCGTTCGGACAATCTGGCTCAAGTCAGTTTCAATCTCACGACGCCGGTTCCCACAGGCATCGCGGGCCGCTCGTATCAGTCTCTGAACGACTGGGCGACGGCCGTCGAGGCCGAACTCCCGCACGACGTGAACATCACGTTCATGTCGGCGTCGTCGCAGGCCTACAGCCCGCCCGCACCGCCCGCGCCGGACAGCGTGGACGGGACGTTCCTGGGCACGACAAAGGTCACAGAGATGTTCCTAGGGACCACAAGGGTCGCGGCGGCGTTCCTGGGCACCAAGCAGGTATTCGGTGCGCCGGTGACCCCGGAGCCCGCTGTTGCTCCCGGTGTGCCTACAAGACTGCGCACGGTCAGCCGCGACGCGTCGGCGTCGTGGTCGTGGACGGCATCGACCGGCTCTCCCACGGGGTACCACTTCGAGCACCGGCGTGTTGGGACGACAAGCTGGACCCGGCATTCGAACACTGGCACGGGAACGGCGCGGCTGGTGACCGGCCTCACGAACGGGACACAGTACGAAGGGCGGGTGCGGGCGTTCAACGACGCCGGCAATTCCGCGTGGACATCTCCCGCAAGGGTCACGCCGGCCGTCCCGCTGCCCAGCACATGGATCAGCCTTGCTTCTGCCAACACCAACCCCTCCGGCATTTGGTCCGATGGCACGACGATGTGGGTTTTGGACACTGTAGACGGCAAGCTGTACGCGTACACGCTCGCTACCGGTGTCCGCGACACAACGAAGGAGTTCGATCTAGCCTCCGCCAACGACGGTGAGGGAGGCATCTGGAGCAACGGTACAACGATGTGGGTCTCTGACTTCACAGATGACAAGTTGTACGCGTACACTCTTTCGACCGGAGCGCGAGACACGTCGAAAGAGTTTGACCTGACCGCATTGAACGTTTTTCCCACAGCCTTGTGGTCTGACGGGACGACCATATGGGTAGCGGACTTACTCCACGTTACGGTGTTCGCGTACACCTTGGCAACAGGAACACGCGACACTACTAAAGAGTTTGACACAGCTTCAGACAACACCGGCAAGCGAGCAGGCCTCTGGTCTGACGGAACTACGATATGGGTGGGAGACAGTGGAGACGCCAAGTTGTACGCGTACACTCTCTCGACCGGGGCGCGAGACACGTCGAAAGAGTTCGACTTGAATAGCGACCTGAACACTGCCCCGGTGGGTATCTGGAGCGACGGCACGGTCATGTGGGTTTCGGACGATGTAAACGAACGCATCTACCCGTACAGACTGTCCACCGGCGCAGCGCTGTTCCCGACGTCATGATGCACCTACTGGTTATAGCGTTCCTGCTCGTGGTGGCTACGTGTTTCGTCCTGATCATATGGCAACCCTAGAAAGGTTATAGAAATGAGCAAATATGAGCAGATTGTCCGAATCGTATGGCTCCTGGCAATCACAGGCATCGCCCTCACCGGCAACGCGGCGGCGGCGTGTGTCGTCCTGGCGGGCGGCATGGTCGTCATCGAAGTACGGGAGTGGCTGGCAGAGCACAGCCGTCCGCTCAGGACGGACTGACCATGGGCGAGCGTGACAGCTACGAAGTCCGCATAGCCCTATCGGAGGAGGACCGGAAGATACTCGCGGGGGTCTCCGGGCTGCCGCTGGTCGGCCGCTACAAGGCCGGCGAGCCAACTCTGAGCCTCGTGCTGGACCCCGACGCGGGGCGCACGGACGATGAGTGACTGCCGGCCGTGCAACGCGTTCGAGTGCAACAGCAGACCGTGCATATGCTGCCCGGAGTGCGGTCTCTCAGGATGCTCTGAGACGCCCCGTATGGCCCCATATCGGCCACAGGAGCGTGCCTAGGGTACCTTTGTACCGCCGCGGGATTCGGAGGCCGATATGACCCCTCTCTGATACGACACGAAATTCAACATAGACGCGACAACGCCCCGGGGGAAGGAACCCGGGGCGTCGTCGCCAGCCAAGCCATCAACTGAGATGCCTAGTCTACATCATCCCGCCACCCCTTGCCGTAGTCGCGGTCGTCCGCCAGGCAGAGCTCGCATGAGCAGTCGCGGTGCTCGGGCCAGCCGCAGATGTACTGCTCATAGTACTCACGGCTGACCATCGCCGTGTTCCTTCTCTACTAGCTCGTCCAGGTGGATCAGGGTGTCCACCACAAGGTCGATCAAGTCGTGAAGGAAGCGGCGCAACCGCTCGGTCTCGGTCATGTGGCCGTTGTGCTCAGTGTTCGGCATCGTGCATGATTCCTTCCATGATGCCGAGCACACAGACTTCATAGGCCAGGTTCTCGACGTACCGGCGTGCCTCATGCTTGGTACCGAAGATCGCATAGCGTCCCTTCAACCACCGCTTGCACCCCGCGGGCTTCCGCTGGGTGCCGGTGGGCCACGCGTACCAGTTGTATTTGCCGCTCCCGTCGCGACGCTTGCCGCCGCACTCGATGCCGCCGAAATTGTCATCGACGACCCGGCCCTTCTCCATGATGGACAGGCTCTCCCTGTGCGGGTAGCCGTGACCCCGGTCGTACCATCCGGTGCTGAAGTGCTGATCTTTCATTGTGTTTCCTTTCTCTGATATGTGACCTTGCGGCCTTCCGTGACTTTCACGATTCCGTACTCGTCGAAGAAGGCCTGCCGATCCTCCTCCGACCACTGCTGATAGACGGTGGTCTTGTTGAACTCCACGCCGGACATCGGGAGTCTGGCCAGGAACGTCTCCTTCGCCTTCTCCCTCCGGCGCGCCTTGTCGGCCGCTATCTCTCGCTTGACGTGCACGTTCTCGGCCTCCAGGCGTGCGGCATCCACGGCATCCAGGCGGGCCTTCTCCGAGGACAGCAGGACCCGGTGCGATTCCTGGAGGATGCGCACGGCGTCCTTGACGTAGCGGAGCTTGACTGTGACGCGTCCGTCTCTCATCTTCGCCCCGTCCATCCGGGCCAGCATCGCGGCCAGCCGGGCTGTCTGAGTAGTCGTGTGGCCCGCGCTGTTGCGTGGCACGAAAGACAGGAACTCCACCACGTCCGCCTCCTTCGAGACCTTGCATCCATGACGTATCCAACTGTCCAGCGACGCCAGATAGCGGGTGGCCGACTTGCTGAACCGGATGGTGCCGCGGTATTGATTGAGCTTCTTGACCGGCAGCCATTCCCGGACCTTGAATCTCATCGCGGGCTCGCGCTCCCCGGTCGGCTTGCTGAGCGGCAACGCGTCAAGGAAGATCATGCGCTCCTTGAACCCTTCGGGAGTGTCGTTCACGTAGCGTGAGATCGAAGATGTAGGCACACAGGCCCCCAGGGACAGGGAGTACGTGCGGCCTTGGAGGGAGAACCGGCCGTCCTTGTTGCCGACCACGTGCTGGATGTCGGCGCTGTAGAAGGTCTGTTGCAGTGTGGTCAACAAGGCGTACTCGCGTGCGGAGCGTGCCAGCAGGATGTCCGGCTCGTCGAAGTAGGCCATCCGGCGGTAGCCGGTTATGGCGGGACAATACGCCGTCCGGGTCTTGCCTGTCGGCTTCGCTCTGACCATGATGGGCTGCGACGACGAAGCCTCGCCCTCGAACAGGGACCATACGCCGTTTTTCGTCGTGGGCGTCGCACGGGACAGCCTGGACACGCCCTGCGACTCATGGAATGTGTCGAACTTGGACCGCGAGAGCTCCTTGCCGTGATCCCTGGCATTGATCGGGATCACCGGCGGCAGCGGCCCCACGGTCAGATTCTGCTCTGCCACAGCCTGGAAGGCGGCATCGAATGTGGCCGACTTGCCCGCTCCCGACGGCCCCACGAGCGTGAGCCACAGGGCCACGGGAGCGGGCCGGTGCGCTGTTCCCCAGGGTTCGAGATGGATACGGTGGTCGGTCGCGACCGCCAGCGCAGAGGCCAGCGCTGTGATCATCGCCCATGGGTTGTACTCATTGGAGATGCAGTAGCGGAAGATCGACCGGTAGACGGGGGACTGACCCCAGAAGTACGCATCGTCGCCTATGGAGTCGTCGTCCGGCAGGCGGAGCTTGTCGAACCCGTCCTGGATGATGCCCTCCATCTTCCGGACGGTCTCAGAGTCCGCACCGTTCCGCTCCGCGTGCTGGCGCATACGCGCCAGTTGACGGTCGCGCCGGTCCCGGTCGCCCGTCATCCGCCACAGATTCCCTATAGCCATGCAGGCCTTGTAGGACTGATTGTCCCGGTTGCCCTCCTTCGTGCGGGCGAACGTGAAGATCGCCATGGACGCCACGCCTTTCGCCTTGTCGATCTCCGCCTTGGAGAACTTGTAGCCGGGCGGGACATCGCGGAATTTCCGCTTAGGGCGGATGAGCAGATGGAAGAGGTCCTCGGGGAGCGACGGCAATGACTGGCCGGTGTAGCCGCGAAGGTCGCGGTACTGCGTGCCACCCGTCTTGGGGTTCCGGCTGCCTGGCATGATCGCGTACCGGTGTCCCCGGTGGAGTATGTCCACACAAGGGATGCCGGACGGGCTGTACTCGGACACCAACTCATGGACTTCCGGGTCGTAGAGCTTGGGGAGCCGGAACCAGTAATGGCCGCTGTAGGGCGACTTCTTGCGCCGCGACGAGACGTGCAGAGGCGACTTGTCCAGGCCGTAGTTGTGGATGAACTGTGCTGAGACTTCGGCTGCCTCGGAGTTGCGATGGGCATCCACGTCGATCACGACCAACTCGTCCGCCACCCTCAGGCCCCAGTTGCCGCCCTTGTCCACATGCGCTTGCACATCCTTCCATGTGCACACGACTGCAGCCTCGTGTCCTGTAGTGCCTTTAGGCGGAGGGGTCTTGCGGCCGGCGGGGATAGGGAGCGGATCGCCCAGACCCTTGTATCGCGTGATGTCCATTCGGGGTTCCTTTCGGTTGGGTACTTACAGTATAGTACATATTTGGGCTCCCCTATAGGAATGTGAATCTGACAAATAGCAATGAGCATAGAAGAAAGGAAGAAAAAGTCCTCTCTCGCGTTAAAGACGGATCGTCACACTTGCATGGGCCTCGCCAATAGGTACGTAATATAGATAGTGGTGGGCAACCCCCCGCCCCCTCTCGCCAGCGTTGGAGACGCCATTGCTTACGCCAACGTGTACAATGCCGGCATGGCCTCTAACGCCGATCACCAACGGGCCCACCGCGGGCGGGTCAAGGCCAAGCACGCCGCCCTCGAGGCTAAGCTCCCGAAGCAAGTGCCATGGGCTCAGTACGCGGGCAGCCTGACGGACGAGGTGATATCGGGCATCGGGCACCGGTACACGGAACTGCTGGTCTCCCAGCCCGACGCCGCCGCTAAGGACGTGGTGCTCATGCTTGACTGGTGCAGGGCGGACAATGAGCGCATGCGGCCTAAGGGCGTCGAGATGGCTAAGGGCCGCGAGCGGTTCGGGGTGCGGGTCGAGTTGAAGTCCGACGGCAGCGCTATACTTGAAGTCCATGAGTGACCCGACACCCGAAGAACAGACCCTCTTCCAGAAGTTCCGCGACTGGATGCGGGCCGAGTCGAACGCTAGCGCTGAGACGCGCCACGTCACTGAGCCCGCGCCCGAGTCGGCGCCCGAGACTGAGACTGAGCCGTCGGCCGAGACCGCTGCCGAGTCGTTCACTCGGGCCGAGCTCGACGCCGCTGTCGCCGCGGCCGTGGCTAAGGCGACGGCCGTTGGCGTGGTGACGCCCCCGACGGGCACGTCGAAGATCGCGCCCTCGGCCCGCGAGGCGTCCAGCCGCCCGGACTTCAGCAAGATGTCGCACAGCGAGATCGCGAAGCAGTATCGTGAGAAGGTCCTGCCCGACATACAGGCAGGCAGAGAGAAAGTGGAGGTCGTCTAGATGGCCATTACAACGGCGGACTTGATGGTCTACTTCAGCTCCGTCACCTACGATGAAGTCCGTCAGGACTCCCTGTGGCGGATGCTCACCACCCAGGACTGGACGGCGGAATGGGTGGCGGGCGCATCGACCGCGCGCATCCCGCTGCCCACGTTCACCTACAAGGCGGGCAACAACGCGGCCACCACGTCGGACCCCGGCAGCGCTGTCGGCGTGGACGTCGAGGACAGGGCACGCGGCAGCCGCTGGGCTAATCTCTCCGGGGTCGGCTCGGACCGGCTGGTCTTCGGGCGTTCCGGCTCCAAGTCGTCCTCCCAGTTCATCGGGGCCGAGGACATCCTTGAGACGCCCTGGAACATCGTGGAGGAGTACCGCTCGCGGGCCGCGTATGAGATCAGGAATGAGATCGACCGTGCGATCTACAATCTGATCCGCGGGTATCCCAACAACACCACCGCTCTGGGCGACGGCTCGGCCCGACTCGGGATCAACCCGGACGGCAGCCCGATGGGCAACAACAAGGGCGAGCGGGAGGCCTCCGGGCGCCTGGTGTACGAAGTGGTCCGCCAGTGGTCGCGGCTGCTGGAGGAGCGCGATCTCATGTCTGAGATGTCGGACTCGCCCGGCTCGGCGTACTGCATCCTTCACCCGCGGCTGTTCGACGTGCTGACTGAGGACTTGCTTGACCGGTCGCTCTCGTGGGACGCCCTGACCGACAATCTGCTCCGGTCGAACACGGTGCTCGCCTCCCGCGGGTACAAGGGCCGCCTGAAGAACGTGGACATCTTCAGCTACACGAAGGCGCCCATCCCGACCGGCAGTTCCAAAAACACCGTCTGGGACATCACTTGTGGCACCATGCGGGCAGTGGCTGCTAACGTCCGCTCGCCCGAGACTCAGTACTTCACGACCGAGCAGAATCAGATCACTGACGAGCCCGGCAACGTGATGCGGCAGTACATGGAGTACGGCTGCCTGGAGCTCGACGGGGCCGAGCGGATGCAGAAGTTCACCATCGACGCGCACGCTACGGACTGAGGCGGATCATGAGTGTTCGCAGGACTGTCGAGGCCGATATCGTCATAGGCGGCGACGGCTGGGCCCTGGACTTGACTAACGTGCTCGGGGCGTCGGTCGCCGGTTCGGCCACTGTCACCAACGAGGCGTTCCTTGGAACCCGCGATGAGGAGGCGTCAGTGCACGCTGTCAGCTACAGCGTCGAACTATCGACGTTGTACGACAACGCCGACGTGGACGCTCTCAGGGCTCGGGTAGGTCAGGCCGCCAACATCTACATCGGCAGCAACGGGCTGTTCTGCTGCTTCCCGCTGGACGTGCCAGAGATACCGCGCACTGCCGGGGCCGTGGAGCCCATCACTGCCAGTTTCACGATGGGCGCGAGCGGGCAGGGCCGGTATGGCACCGGGATCACGTCGTTCGACCTGGCACAGAACAAGTCGTCCCAGGGCGGCATCGACTTGTCCGGAGCGGAGGCCGTGCACGTGGTCGTGAGCGAGATCAGCTCGACTGCTCCGGCCGCGTTCCGGCTGGTGGAGGGGTCGGACAATGTGTCAGTCCCCGCCAAGCTGGGCATCCACAGGGTGGCGATCCCCGCGGCGATGCGAGCGAGCGGGGCGTCCATATCCATCACGTCGGCATCGAACCGCTCGGTCAAGGGCTTCGTCCTGGTCGGGAGTGACGTGCCGGTAGCCGCGGACGCGGTGTAGGAGGAACCATGGCAACCACAAGATCGGGCGCAAAGCAGACCCTCTCCATAGGCGGGGTCGCGATATCGGGCAAGGGCAACGGGTTCGGCGGCCTCTCACTGAGCCCGTCGTCCACCCCGATCACGACCGTCTCCGCGGGGCTTGAGACGTCCCACGACTCGGGCCACAGGGTCAATCAGGCGTCGTTCTCCTGCGACACCAACGAAGTCACAGCACCCGTGCTGGCGTTCCAGACCGGCGTGCGCAAGGCGTGCGTTTGGAACGACGGCGTGACGGACCACGACTTCGACGCGATCCTGGAAGTCACCTGGAACCTTCAAGCCCGCGCGCAGGAGATGTTCGACGTGACCCTGTACATCGACGGGGAGATCACGTGAGCCGCTGGCAGCACACTGTCGTAGTCGAAGATGAGTACGGCAGGCCCGAGACTTGGACTCTCAATTTCCGGCGTATGACAGCGCGGCTGCTAGTGGAGACTCAGGCCTTCCTGTCCACCGCGGACGACAGGCCCGAGGCGAGTGTGCTGGCCGCCCTGGCGGACAGGCTGTGCAGGAGCGTGGAGTGCAACGGCGTGGAGGTCGATGACAAGCTCGACGTCCCGGTGTCCGTGCTGACTCTAGTGCCTTCCTTTCATCCCGATTTCGGAGCCCCGGACGACGGAACTGCGCAAGCAGATTCAAGCGACAGTTGAGGGCGTCGAACACCCGTTCTACGATGATCCGCTCGCCGCTCCGCTGTTGTACGCGACCGTGCAGAAATTGAACCCGGAGGAAGTCCTGGACATGGACGCCGAAGTCTTCTCGCTCGCGTACGCCGCCTGGCTCGGGTACAACGATGGCCGACACGTCCGCGCCAGTCGCAGATAGCCCGCCCTATGCCTGGTCCGCCAAGCAGATGGACGTGCTGTCCGATCTCCTGCTGGGAGACGGGGCCAGCCTCCTAGTCTCGGGCCCGGTCCAGTCCGGCAAGAGCGTTTCGACGTGCTTCGGGTTCTGCGACTTCGCGGCCCAGTGGGCGGGTCAGGACTTTATCCTGGCCAGCCGCTCGCAGCGGCAGATGTCGGGGGCCGTGCTCAAGTATGTCCGCGAGTGGCACCATCTCGCGGGCTTGAAGTTCCGGCGGCGTGCGGAGTGGTGGGAGGCGGAGTCCTACAACGGCCGCGGGACTAACCGGTACTTCACACTGCTCGGGACTAATGAGGCGTCGGAGGGACGGGCCAGATCGTTCACAGCGGCGGGCGCCCTTATCGACGAGCTGACCCTGGTGCCACAGTCGTTCGCCGCGCAGATACAGGCACGGTGCTCAGTGCCCGGTGCGCGGCTCGTTGGGATAACTAACCCGGACTCGCCCCTCCACTGGGTGCATCAAGACTGGATCGACGGCGGCGTTCCCACCTACACGTTCGGGCTCAAGGACAATCCGACCCTGACTAAGGCCTACATCAAGGGTCTCAAGCGGCTGTACCACGGGGCCGCTAAGAAGCGGATGGTCCACGGGGAGTGGGTGTCCAGCGAGGGCCTGGTCTACCCGTATGTCAGGGTCGCGGAACCGCCGGTCGGGACCCCGCGGAAGGTCGTGGTCTGCGCGGACTGGGCCAGCAGCGGGTGGTGCCATGCCGTCCTGCTCGGGGGCTTCGAGGGCGGCGATTGGTACGCGATGAAGGAGTGGCTCCACAACGGTCAGACTCACGGCCATCTCAATGAGCTCGAGTCGGCCGAGCGGATCAAGGCGGAGCTCGTCGGCGGGCGGAAGGTCGATATGGCAGTGGCGGACAAGTCGAACAAGCGGTTTGTCCGAGCGCTAGGTCACGTCCTGGGCACTAACGCCTACGCGTCCTACAGCCTCCCGTCACACGAGGTCCGGCGCGGCATCACGATGGTCAGGATGTGGATAGAGGACGGGATGCTGTCGTTCACTAAGCGGTGTCCCGAGACGATCCGCCAGCACCAGCTTTACCGGTGGTGTCCGAACGCCGCGATCCTGGGCGAGGACAAGCCGATCAAGGAGGACGACCACGGGTGCGACGCGGTACGATACGGGGTGTGGGCTGTGGCCTCCGCCCAGAAAAAGAAGGGCTCTCATGCGGTTGCAAGATGAAGTTGTGTTCAATGTCTTCCTGGCGGAGGACGACATACGCGAGGGCATGGAGTTCCCACCGCACCGGTTCCGCCAGCGTGACGACCGTCTGGCGTCCCTGAAGAAACTGTGGCTGGGAGACTTCTCGGAGCACTTGACCCTGGCTAAGGAGACCGTGGTCATCAACCACTTTCGGAACTACAGCACCCAACTGGCCAACATGCTGCTCATGTCGATACCCGAGGGCAACGTGTCGGTCGGGGCGTTGTTCGATGCCGTGGTCGAGCAGACGGCCTACGGCGGGTGTGTGCTCTCCGCCATCGACGGGGAAGTCCAGACCATCGACCCGAACACCTGGTACCCGTTGCAGGACGGGAGCTTCTATGCCGTCGTCCCGTTCATCTCGGTCGAGGCCCACGACTCCCGGCCGGACGCCGCGGAAGTGTGGTACTTCTCGGAGGGCGGCAGCGTCGAACGGGCAGTCTACGGCTGGGAGGGCGAGTACACCGGCCGCGGGCGCCTGGAGCGGCTCAAGCAGGACTGGACTAACGCGGGCACTCACCGGTCTGTCGTCATCCCGAAACTGCCCACCCGCGGCATCTGGGGGACGAGCAAGTACATCGAGATCGCCGCACCAACAATCGAGATAGCAAACCGCGGTACCCGGAACAGCAGGGTGCTGGACATCAATGGCCGTCCGATCCTGACCGTGACACAGGCCGCCGAGGACGCCGAGTCGCAGTACGATCTGAGCGGTGACCCCGACACTGACGCTAACGCGAGGGCCGAGCTTGAGAAGGCCCTGGCACGGGAGAACGCGCGGGAAGTCATCCACTGGTCCGACACGACTCAGAAGGCCGAGTTCTCGGCCCCGAACGTCGAGGGCGTGCGGGTCTCGCTGGAGCAGATGGAGTACTACAACCAGACCCTGAGCTACTTCACCGGCATGCCCGACCTGGAGGGCAGCTATCAGGCCCCGTCGGGCGAGTCGCTCAAACGCGAGTTCCTGCCGTTGTACGCCGAGACGTCGGCCATGCAGAACGCCCTGGTCGAAGGGCTGCTGGCCATCGGGGTGGAAGTGACGTGGCCTCACATATTCGATGTCATGGAGGGCGATGCCGAGCGTGACGACGGCAGCCCGACCGTGCAAGTCGAGGACGAGTTCTAGTGGCGGGCGCGTACATCTATGATCAGCACGTCGAGATGGCGTTCACGCCGCTGGCGGACGTGGACGCCCCCGACGGGTCTGTGAAGGTCGCCCTGCTGGATGCCGTCGAATTTCCCGCGGGCGTGCAGGAAGACAACCCGTTCTGGACGTTCTATGAGGGGGCCGTCACCTTCGACACGAGCATCAACGACGGGTACGTGTTCGGCCTCCAGGTGACTCATGAGTTCTCGGACGGTGTGACCTACCGCTCGCCGCCGCGGCCCGAGACCTACAGGGTCAATCGCAACAGCCCGTTCACGCTCCCGCTCGGGACGTTCAACAGCCGGTCGGTCATCCCGTCCGGATCGTTCACCGCGGAGCAACTGGCCCAGCCGGTCGCTGTCACGATAGAACTCACGGTCTCCAACATCGACGACAAGCCGTTCACGTGTGATCTGCTGGACCATGCGCTAATGGCAGTGTCTTTCGTGCAATTCGACGACGGCCGGATACCCGCGTACACCCCGCCGAGCACAGTGTCGGGCGAGAGTCTCAAGCAGCGGATCGACGCGACTCTGGAGGCTAACGCTTGGGACGTGGTGCAATTGCCGACACAGGCCGCGCCGGACAAGGTAATGGCCACTTACATGGGCGCGCAGGCCACAGGCACCGAC
>CBDEVV010000004.1:0-4536 GCA_965243655.1 Dehalococcoidia bacterium
TCGACTCTGCCCGCATCCAGTCGCGGAACTTCTGGAAAAGGGTCTGTTCTTCGGGTGTCGGGTCACTCATGGACTTCAAGTATAGCGCTGCCGTCGGACTTCAACTCGACGCGCACCCCGAACCGCTCGCGGCCCTTAGCCATCTCGACGCCCTTAGGCCGCATGCGCTCATTGTCCGCCCTGCACCAGTCAAGCATGAGCACCACGTCCTTAGCGGCGGCGTCGGGCTGGGAGACCAGCAGTTCCGTGTACCGGTGCCCGATGCCCGATATCACCTCGTCCGTCAGGCTGCCCGCGTACTGAGCCCATGGCACTTGCTTCGGGAGCTTTGCCTCAAGGGCGGCGTGCTTGGCCTTCTCGCGGCCCCGCCACGCCTTCTGCCGCTCTGCATTAGTGGCCATGGCCATATCGTAACAAGAAGTGGCCCGAGTGTGTCGCGGGGGTGTTGTGGGGGGCCACGGGCGACACACCCTGAAGCCTGTTGCTTACTTTGAACCCGTGGCCCCGCCGCCCACAGTCTAACCGTACGCGATACCATACGCCCCCTTATGGGGGGGTGTACGCGTATGTATGGATAGACGGGGTTCTATACGTACGCGTACACCCCCCTAAGGCGCCGCGTATGTATAGAGAGGCCCGCGGGTGGACGGCGGGTGGCACCGGCCCGCCACATCTGCTATAATGGGGCCAGCACCACTTGAGAGAAAGAGGCTTGACGGATGGACGCCTTCTACGAGCACACTCGACCTATCCGACTGCGGAACTCCGGCCCGAAGTTTGTCCCTTGCGGGTCTAGGGCGGAAGGTGACGGGTGGCAGCAAGTCTTCCCTTCCTGGGAGGACGTGGCGGACTGGCCTAATGTTGGCGCCACACCCCTCAAGGGCTATGTCATCATCGACATAGACGACAAGGACGACAAGGGCAAGAAGTACTTCACGCCCGCCCAGCGGCTGGGAGCGCTCAAGTACATCCGGAACAGCAGTCACACCATCGTCTCCCACTCGCGCAGCCGTACTCACCCCGACGACCCCCTCCACGGCCACTGGCTCGTCAGGGCTAGTGCGAGAGCCAGGGTGGGCCGCGACGCCAACCCCTACGGCGAGAACATCGTCCCCGAGAAGTTCGGGACGTTTGTCTGGACCGAGCGCAGGCCCGAGCCCGACATCCGCTCGCCGTGGGCGGACATGGCGTCCACGCTGGGCGAGATCATCCGCGACAGCAAGAAGGGCGAGCACGGCGGTCTCAACAACCTGGCCTATGAGTGGGCGGCCTGGCTCGGGGAGATGGGCGCCTCGGAGGCCGACGTGCGGCCGATATGGAAACTCGTGCCTAAGGAACGGCGGTCGAATCTCCGCGACACTGTGACGCGGGGGCGTGAGAATGGCGCCGACAGTCGCGAGGGGGCCGCTAAGGCTAGGGCGGACGTCCCATTCTGGGTGGACGTGCACAAGGAGTGGGAGCCCAAGGAAACGTTGCTGACCATGAAGATGCCGATAAAGGGGACTGAGCACGGGGCGTTCCCGCTCGGGCTGTCGAATGTCATCGTCGGGGACCGCGGGCTGGGCAAGACGTTCCTGGCCCTGTGGCTGGCGTCCATTGCCATCGCGGAGCGTGACATGAAGGTCCTGTGGATGGACGCCGAGATCGGCCCGCGGGGGTGGGGTCTCAAGGTCCAGGACTTCAAGTCCATCCTCCCGGTGCTCGGCCGCGACAAGGTGCTCGCCTATCAGCACGGCGGCAAGCTCGATCTGGACGACTACCCGGCGGTCCTGGACGAGTCCTGGCTGGTGGTGTACGACTCAGTGACGGCGTGGGGCTGCCCATCGGACGGCGGCAATCCCACAGAGTGGTTCGACAAGTACCTCCAGCCGCTGCAGGACCGCGGGTGCACCACTGTCTTTATAGACCATCGCTCCTACACCGAGACCCGCTTCCAGGGCAAGTCGATGGTAGGCGCGGGCGCCAAGGACCAGCGCATCCAGGGCAACATCGCCGGGGTGGAGGCCGTGTCGGAGTTCTCTCCCGGCAAGGGCGGCAAGCTGAGACTGATCAATGAGAAGAACAACTGCGGGGCCCTGGCCCTCGGCCTGGGCGCCACAATTGGGTACGTCGAAGTGACCCCCGGTTTCGAATGGTCGTTCCGGCCCGCCACCGGGCTGGAGGCCCCTAAGACTGAGAGGGTCCGGCAGTCCCCTGCCGACGTGTGGGACGATCTGACCCGGACGCTTGAGCTCCGCAAGGTCGAGTTCCTGTCCATGAGCGACTTCAAGGTGCTAGTGCGAGGCACTCAGAGGAAGAAGGACGACATGGCCTCTAAGATGGAGCAGCGCAAGATGATAGGCGTGGTCCAGGTGGGCGTGTCTAAGCAAGTCCGACCCCTCCCGCGGAAGGGCTGGGGGACCGAATGATCTCCTTAGGTGGTGCTAAGGACGCCGGGGGCGGGGACCATCCGCCCCGCTCCCGGCAATCTCTCCAGCCGACAACAAGAAAGGCAACACAGTGAACCTACGGCGCACTAAGGCCCTTGACGGCCTGATAGACGACCTCGATGAGATTTGGGCCGTGCTGGCGCGGGCCTATCCCACGGAGGACGTCTCACTGAGCGTCCTGCTCAAGGTAAGGGAGATGCTCGACGATGCCGAATACTGAGCACAACGGCCACATGACCGAGACCGAGCGGCTGCGCCGCTTCCTTCACGACTTGATCGACCTTGTGGTGAACACCCTGATCCACCTGGACGAGCTAGTAGAGAAGGAGCACGGCGATGGCTGAGCACGACAGTCTGCCCGCCCTGGTCGCAGAGATGATCGACAATATCGACGTCCTGATCGACGAGCTTCTCCGGATACGGGAGATCGCGCGGGAGGGGGCCGTCGATGGTGAGCCGTGAGTACTATGAGCAGTACATCTGCGGCTGGCCCGAGCACCGCGACTGCTCATGCGAGCTCTGCCTGGCGGACGACCGCGACTACGGCAAGACGTGGCGGGATGATGTAGACTAGGCATCCCAGTTGATGGCTTGGCTGGAGACGACGCCCCGGGGCTGCTCCCATCCCCCCGGGGCGTTGTCGCGTCTATGTTGACTTTCGTGTCGTATCAGAGAGGGGTCATATAGGCCTCCGAATCCCGCGACGGTACAAAGGTACCCTAGGCACGCTCCTGTGGCCGATATGGGGCCATACGGGGCGTCTCAGAGCATCCTGAGAGACCGCACTCCGGGCAGCATATGCACGGTCTGCTGTTGCACTCGAACGCGTTGCACGGCCGACAGTCACTCATCGTCTGTGCGCCCCGCGTCGGGGTCCAGCACGAGGCTCAGGGTCTTGTCCCCCGCCTTGTAGCGGCCGACCAGCGGCAGCCCGGACACGCCCGCGAGAATCTTCCGGTCCGCCTCCGAGAGGGCTATGCGGACCTCGTAGCTGTCACGCTCGCCCATGGTCAGTCAGTCCTGAGCGGACGGCTGTGCTCTGCCAGCCACTCCCGTACTTCGATGACGACCATGCCGCCCGCCAGGACGACACACGCCGCCGCGGCGTTGCCCGTGAGCGCAAGGCCCGCGACTGCCAGGAGCCAGGCGATTCGGACAATCTGCTCATACTTGCTCATTTCTATAACCTTTCTAGGGTTGCTGTGTCATGACGTCGGGAACAAGGCCTTGCCGTCGGACAGCCTGTACGGGTAGATGCGGTCGTTTATGCCGTCCACTACCCACATGACCGTGCCATCGGACCAGATGCCCACGGCGCTAGCGTTCAAGGCGTTCAGGTCGATGTCCTTGGACGAGTCGTAGGCACCGGTGGCCAGCGTGTACGCGTACAGCTTGTCGTCGGTGCTGTCCACCACCCAGATCGTCGTCCCGTCGCCCCACATCCCGCGGGGGATGTCATTAGAAGGCGGTCAAATCGAACTCTTTCGATGTGTCGCGGGCTCCGGTGGCGAGCGTGTACGCGTACACCTTCTCGTCGGTGCTGTCCACCACCCAGATCGTCGTACCGTCACCACAGTCCCCGCGGGTTGTTGTTGGCAGCGGTCAAGTCGAACTCCTTCGATGTGACGCGGGCACCGGTGGCGAGCGTGTACGCGTACAAATTGTCGTCGACCCAGTCCGCCACCCAGATCGTGGTGCCATCGGACCAGATGCCTCGTGCTAAGCCGTTGGCAATGTCCAGATCGAACTCCTTCGTCGTGTCCCGCGCCCCGGTGGTGAGCGTGTACGCGTACAGCTTGTCGTCTCCGCTGTCTGCCACCCAGATCGTCGTCCCGTCGGACCAGATGCCTTGCGGATCGCCGTTGTCACTATGCAGACTGATCCACGTCGTGGGCAGCCCAACCGGCGTGGCCGTCACAGATGCGGACCAGTCCGAGTTGCCCGCGGAGTTCTCGGCCCGTACCTGGAACTCGTAGGCCGTGCCATTAGTCAGTGACGACACCGTGGCCATTACGGCCGACGTGGGAACTTCCGTCCACGCTCCCGAGCCCGTCCGGTAGCGGAGACGGTAAGTCGCGGCGGGGGTGGCGGAGACCGCCGTCCACGA
>CBDEVV010000005.1:0-5772 GCA_965243655.1 Dehalococcoidia bacterium
ACTGCCGGAGGTCTAAGGCGCTACTGGACAGGCAGAAGACGCCCTATGCTTGGGTGGACGTCTCGCAGGACGCCGAGGGCATGCGCCGCGTGGAGGAGCTCAACGACGGCAAGCAGATCATCCCCACCATCGTGTTCGGGGACGGCTCGGTGCTGGTGGAGCCGTCGGACGCGGAGCTGTCCGCCAAGCTGAGGGCCGGATAGCCAGTCCCTGCGCGCCGTATCTGACTAAGGGGTAGGTGGAGGGCGCGTCGGTTGCCCGCGCCTAGACGAAGTCCTCTTCGAAGAGCTTGACCTGCAGGGCACCCTGGAACCTGGAGGTGATCCAGAGCTCGCCGGGGCGGCGCTCGAAGACCTGCGGGTACGAGACGCGAGTCTCCCTGTTCACGGCGAAGACCCGGGGCTCGCTCCACGTCCGGCCGTCGTCCTCGGTGAAGGCTATGGACAACTCCTCTCGTTGGCTGCTGGCCGGTACGTTGGATGCCTGGCCTGCCCGCCTAGTGAAGTAGTTCTTACCCTGCGGGTGGAGGCGGTTCCAGACCAGCGCGATCCGGCCGCTCGCTAGCTTAGCCAGGTACCCTGGCGCGGTGCTGGCGTCGATACCGGTGGGCCGTATAGTGCGCCAGGAGCGCCCGCCGTCCTCCGACAGCGCCTCCCAGAAGTAGTCCCAGTTCGTGCGTAATATCATGAGCAGGCGGCCATCGCTGAGCTCGACGACTGTGCCCTCGTCAGCCCCGTCGTGATGGCCGTGACCGCCCAGGTCGATGATGTTGCTGTGGGTCCAGGTCTTGCCCTGGTCGGCCGATACGTAGGTGGGGGTCTCGTGGCGGCCCGGGCCGTACAGCAGCACGGGGACGGGGACCACCACGTCGCCGTTGCTCGTGGCGATGATGCTTATGAGCCCGCCGCAGTAGCCGTCCAGGATCTGCTGCCGGTCGGTCCACGTCTCGCCGTCGTCCAGGCTGCGCATCGACCAGACATCCGAGCGCACGTTGGCGATGGGCTCCCGGGCCTCGTCTACCCAGCCCCACTTGAACGTGCTGTGGTCGGCATACACGAAGACCAGGACGCCCTCTTGCGTGCGCGTGAGAAGGCCGCCGCCCGGGACGCCGGGCGGCGGGCCGTCGTACATTCGCCGGGGCTCCGACCACGTCCGACCGTCGTCCTGGCTTACCATGGAGGCGCCGTCCCTGATGGTGAACACCCGTTCCTCGTCCAAGTTGACGAACGGGCCCAGCAGGTCGGGGGGCCAGTCGGGCTCGATGCACTTAGGGTGAATCCAGCGCCGCTCTCGCGAGAAGTCCATTGTCATGGCGTTCACTCCGTCAGGCCGTAAAGTCGGCTTCATTCAGGCTGAGTTTCATGTTTCCAGCGGTGATCCAGATGAGGCCGGGGCTGCGCTCGAAGATTCTCGGATAGCATGGGTGCGGGCGCTCTCTGTCGATAGCCACGACCTGCGGCTCCGACCACGACCGAGTATCGTCTTCGGAAAAGGCGACGGACAGTTCGTCCCTAAACCAGCTCGCCTCGGCCTGAGAGTACTGGCCAGACCTCGTTACGGGGAGGGGTGCCGTCGGCGGCCTGGGGCCTGTTCCATGCCAGGCACATCCTGCCGCTGGCCAGGCGGAGCAGGTACCCCGGCGAGCTGCTGGCCTCTATCCCCGTGGGCCGGATGGTGCGCCAGGAGCGACCGCCGTCCTCCGACAGCGCCTCCCAGAAGCGGCCCCAGTTCGTGCGCAGCAGCAAGAGCACGCGGCCGTCGCCGAGCTCCGCCATCGTCCCCTCGTCCGCGCCGTCGTGGTGGCCGTGCCCGCCCAGGTCGATGATGTTGCTGCGCATCCACGTCTTGCCCTGGTCGGACGACACGTATGAGGCCGTCTCGTGCCGCCCGGGGCCGTAGAGCAAGATAGGTATAGGGATCACCACGTCGCCGGCGGAGGTCTCGATGATGTCGATAAGCGCGCCGCAGTAGCCGTCCAGTATCTTCTGGCGGTCGGTCCACGTCCTGCCGCCGTCCTGGCTGCGGATCGTCCAGACGTCGCCACGGACGTTTGCGATGGGCTCCCGGGTCTCGTCCACCCAGCCCCACCTGAAGGTGCTCATGTCCGTATAGACGAGGACGAGCACGCCCCGCCTCGTCCGCAACAGCAAGCCGCCGCTTGGAACGCCGGGGGGCGGGCCGTCGTACAGCCTCCCCACCTGCGACCAGCTCTTGCCGTCGTCCTCGCTGGCCATGGCCGCGCCATCCTGGACGGTCATGAGGCGCCCGTCGCCCATGTCGGCCAACGGCACGTGGACGCCGGGCGGCAGGTCGAGCGGCCTACACTTGGGATTTATCCAGCGCCGCACCTTCGATGTGCCCATGGTCATGGAGTCAAATCCTAGCAGGCTGCGGAAAAACTCTTCTCCTGACCGTCTTCGGACTCCTTCCTGTAGAGGAAGGAGTACAATCTATATCTGAGGGACACCCTCAAACTCCCGGCAAAGGGGCTCCGCCCCTCTGCGCTCCCCGTATTTCAGCAGCCCTCTAGCCCGTGAAGTCGGCCTCCTTCAGACTGAACTTCATGCTTCCGGCGGTGACCCAGATCAGACCGGGACTGGGCTCGAACATCGTCGGATAACACGGGTGCGGGCGCTCGCTGTCGGTAGCGACGACCTGCGGCTCCGACCAGGTCTGGGCTTCGTCTTCCGAGAAGGCGATGGACAGTTGGTCCCTGAACCAGCTCGCCTCCGCCTCCGAGTATTGGCCCGACCTCCTAGGGGGAGCGGTGCCGTCGGACGCCTGGAGCCTGTTCCAGGCCAAGCACAGCCTTCCGCTGGCAAGGCGGAGCAGGTATGCTGGCGCACTGCTGGCGTCTATGGACGTCTTTTGCAGGACACGCCAGGAGCGGCCCTGATCGGTGGAGATCGACTCCCAGAGGTAGTCGAAGTTGGTGCGGATGAGCATCAGCAGGCTGCCGTTGGTCAGCTCGGCGATGGTCGCCTCCATGGCGCCGTCGTGGTGTCCGTTGCCCCCCATGTCGATAATATTGGCGTGGGACCAGGTGAGGCCGTCGTCCTCGGACCTGTACGACGTCATGGCGTGGCGGTCCGGGTCTCGGAGGAAGATCTGGACGGGCACGACTATGCCGCCACGGTCCAGCTCTATCATGGTGATCAGCGCGCCGCAGTAGCCCTCCATGATCCGCTGCCGGTCAAGCCAGGTCTTTCCCCCGTCCGGGCTTCGGATGGCCCAGACGTCCAACTTCGCGTTCCGGTCGGCGCTCCTAGTCTCATCGTTCCAGTTCCAGATGAACGAAGCAGAGTCGGCGTACACCATGACGATCCAGTCGTTCTGTGTACGGAGGAGCATGCCACCGCCGGGGACTCCCGGCGGCGGGCCGGTGTAGACGGGGCCTCTTTCGCACCACGACTTGCCGTCGTCCTCGCTGACCAGCATCGCATTGTCGGCGACTGTGAGGATGCTACCGTCGTCCAGGCGGACCATGTTGGCGTACACCCTCTCCGGAAGGTCCAGTTTCGTGCATCGCGGGTCCAGGGTTCCGCTCGTTGCCATCGGTACTCCTCCTGCTGTCTAGGCGTAGCCCTTCCCGCGGATGGCGGTCAGATCCTTCAGCCGGTGAAGTCGGCTTCGTTGAGGCTGAACTTCATGGCTCCGGCGGTGACCCAGACCACGCCCGGGCTGGGCTCGAACATGCGCGGATAGCACGGGAACGGGCGCTCGTGGCGGGTGGCGACGACCTCCGGCTCCGACCAGGACTGGGCGGCGTCATCCGAGAAGGCGATGGACAACTCGTCCCTGAACCAGCTTGCCTCCGCCTCCGAGTACTGGCCGGACCTCCTCTCGGGAGGGGAGCCGTCGGAGGCCTGGAGCCGGTTCCAGACCAGGCACAGCCTGCCGCTGGCCAGGCGAAGCAACCGCCCTGGGGCGCTGCTGGCGTCCAGGGCCGTCTTTTGCAGGACGCGCCAGGAGCGGCCCTGGTCCGTGGAGAACGACTCCCAGATGTAGTCGAAGTTTGTGCGGATGAGCATCAGCAGGCTGCCGTTGGTCAACTCGGCGGTGGTCGCTTCCATGGCGCCGTCGTGGTGTCCATTGCCCCCCACGTCGATGATGTTGGCGTGGGACCACGTCAGGCCGTCGTCCTCGGACCTGTAGGAAGTCATGGCATGGCGGTCCGGGTCTCGGAGAAGGACCTGGATAGGGGCGACTATGCCGCCCCGGGCCAGCTCGACCATGTTGATCAGCGCGCCGCAGTAGCCCTCATAGATCCGTTGCCGGTCGAGCCAAGTCTTGCCACCGTCGGGGCTGCGTATGGCCCAGACGTCCAGCCTCGCGTTGGCGTCGGCGCTTCTCGTCTCGTCGTTCCAATTCCAGATGAACGCGTCCGTATCGACGTAGACCATGACGACCCAGTCGTTCTGGGTGCGCAGAAGCATGCCGGAGCGGGGCACTCCAGGAGGCGGGCTGGTGCACACGGGGCCCCGTTCGAGCCACGACTTGCCGCCGTCCTCGCTGATCAGGACCGTGTTATCGATGACGGTGAGGATACTGCCGTCCGCCAGGTTGACCATGTCGGCGTGCATGTTCTCCGGCAGGTCCAGCCTTGTGCATCTCGGGTCCAGAGTTCCGCTCGTTCCCATGGGTTCTTCTCCTGCTGTTTAGACGAAGTCCTGCTCGCGGATGCTTCCGAGGAAGTTGCCCTGTCCAGCCGAGACCCATATTTCGCCGGGCCGGCGCTCGAACACGCCCATGTAGGAAAGCCGGTAGGGGTCGCGGGCGATCACCTCGGAATCGGTCCAGGTCTTCCCGTCGTCGTCGGAGAAGGCTACGGCAAGCTCCTGGCGCTGCCAGCTTGCCGGCACGTCGGAGTAGTGCCAGGCCCTGCGCGGGCCGTAGCTCTCGCCCTCCGGGTAGAGCCGGTTCCACGCCAGGAAGAGGCGGCCGCTGGCAAGCCGGGTCACGTAGCCGGGGGAGCTGCTAGCGTCGATGGTGGTGGGGCGGAACTCCAGCCAGTGGAGGCCGTCGTCCTCGGAGATGGCCTCCCAGAAGTAGTCCCAGTTCGTCCTGATGAGCATCCAGAGGCGGCCGTCGCGCAGCTCGACGAGGGTCGACTCGTAGGAGCCGTCGTGGTGTCCGTCACCGCCAAGGTCGATGACATTGCTCACCTTCCAGGTCTTGCCGTCGTCGCCGGAGACGTAGGTGGGGGTTACGTGGCGACCGGGGTTGTACCACAGCTTCTGGACGGGGACGACGATCTTGCCGCTGCGCGTCTCGATCATGGTGATCAGGGCTCCGTTGAACCCCTCCATGATCATCTGGCGGTCGGTCCACGTGCGCCCTTCGTCCTCGCTTCTTACGGTCCAGACGTTGCTGCGGACGTTCTCTGCGGGCCTGCGCGTGCTGTCGTCCCAGAACCAGTAGAAGTTGCTGTTGTCGACGTAGACCAGGACGATGACGCCGCGTTGGGTGCGGAGGAGCAGCCCTGAGGAGGGTACGCCGGGCCCCTGTCCGTCGTGTATCGGCTCAGGCGCCGACCAGGACTTGCCGTCGTCGTGGGACCTGCGCACCGCGCCGTCCTTGACGGTAAGCAGGGCCGCCGTCGTCCAGCTCCACGAACGGACCAATGATACCTTCCGGCAGGTCCAAGACGGTGCACCTAGGGTCTACCCATCTGCGGGTTGGCGACCTGTACACGTTGGCCTCCTTCTATCGTATGGCTATCCGGCCAGCGTTAGCGATAGCGGCCCCGGGCCTGGACCTCCAGAACTGTCT
>CBDEVV010000006.1:0-9695 GCA_965243655.1 Dehalococcoidia bacterium
GATCGTGCGGGCGCGGGAGACCTGGATGGCGTCGGCCGAGACTACTTGAGTCTTAGCCCCCGCGGTCTGCCCGAGCTCCAGGCGGGTCCTGTGGACCAGCAGATTGGACATGGTATGTCTTCCTTTCTAAGGGCCTATGTGGCCACTCTATTCTTGAGCTTCGCGGCCCGGCTCGCGCCGACGTACTCCGGTGGGAGCCGCTTGTCGATGTAGTCGATAACGTCCTCTATAAGCCGTCTGGCCTGCTGTCCGCCGGTGCCTACAAAGCGGATGAGGGGTGTGGTGTATTGAGGGCGGAACGCCCCCGTGGTGGACGACGTGGCTGGCACCAACGTCTCGGTGGATGCATCGGGACGAACCCAGTCGCCGCGGATGGTGTTAGCCCGGATCGTGCCGGCTATCGGTGTCACCCCCGGCGTAGGGGTGGCCATCGTGAGCCGGGCGGCGGAATTCCCAGAGGGCGGATCGGAGTAGTCGTAGCTGTAGCTCAGTGTGGGCTTGTCGAGCCAGGTTGCCGGGTTCCCGATGCCCGACGGGAAGTCGCGGGTTCCGTCGAGCCCGTGGATGTAGGCCATGGCCGAGTCGATCTGAGCGAGCATCGACACCAGCTCAGCGGGCGCTATGTCGAAGGAGGTGACCGACAGGATCGTGCCAAACGTCGCTATAAGGTTCAATCCACCAAACGCCGGTACTACCAGTCCTCCGATGATCGTATCGGCGTTGAGCACAATGGCGAACGTCCGGAACAGCCCCACAGCACCGGTCAGACGATTTCTGGCGATTGCGATAACAGTGTCAGTTTCCGTCAGGGCTCTGGCGACCATCCGATCTGCTATGTCATTAGCTGCGTTGGCAGCCACTCCTTGGCTTAGAAGTCCGTCTGTTATGCCTTCCCGGAAGGCAGCCGCGCTGGCCTCGGTCACGTGCGTTGACGTGATAGCGAATGTGGCGGATATCGGAGCGCACGAGTAGATACAACTCGCCACTGACACCAATTGGGCCGTGCTGAGCCCGGCGAGGGCTGTGCTAACGGCATCCTGTGCCACTCCATCTCTTGTGATTCCGGCGATCCGATCCTGCGCTGCGAACACCACCCGCAGCGGATTCTCGACCCGCTCGTAGGTCCACGTCTGGCCGAGTCTCGCCGCACCAATGGACTGGTCCTCCAGCGGGACCCGGCGCGACGCCCGGCCCACCCCGGTGCGGATGTAGTAGATGTACCGGTCGGTGCCCAGAGCGCTTGTGACGAGCTCCCGCTCGATCTTGCCCAGCACCCGCGGTATGACCTTCACGCTCACGGACGCGGTGGCCCGCTTGCCGTCGCGGGACACCCCCGCCGCCCGGTAGGTGGACGTCCTGGCCGGCGAGACGGTCAGGGACCCCCGCTCGCTCGGGACGTTAGTCCCATTGATAGTGCGAGTGACCGTGTTAGTGAAGCTGTAGCGCAGTGTGAGACTCTCGCCCTCGGTTATCTCGCGGGATGACGCCGTGATCCGGGCCGTCGGGTCGGGGGCCACCGCGTCCACGGTCACGGTACGGCGGCGACTGACCGTCCCGCCCGGCCCGCTCGCCACAAACGTGTAGACAGTGGTCGATACCGGCTTCAAGGTGCGGACCACTGATCCGGTCTCCGCTCCCGCGGTCACAGTCCCGTTTATGGTCAGGCTGGTCGCGTGGCGGAGATTGACCGTGACAGTCGTCTGATTGCCGCGGGTTATCCGGGTGGTCGAGAACGATATGGATATCGTCGGGGGAGGCACCGTCACGGTCGGCGGCGGGGGCTCCGGGTCGGGGGCGGACGCCGCTGCCACGTTCACGGTCAGGGTGCGGGTCTCCACGTTGGCCCCGTTGACCGCTCGGAGTATGAAGCTCCGGGTCACCACAGTCGCCGGAGCGGCAGGCCCCTGCAACGTGCGCGTCACGGTCCCGTCGAGAGCGGCAGCGGCGCCGTTGAGCGTGACGGCAGTGGCGTTAGTGGTGGTCCACGTCAGGCGCACTGAGTCGCCCGCCTTAGCAACCCGGCGCGACGCCGTGTAAGTGTCGATGGTCGGCGTCGGGTCGTCCGCCTGCACTGCCACCGTCAGAGTCCGCCGCTGTGTCGCCGCGCCGGCTGTCGTCGGGGTCGCGACCAGCGTGTAGGTGGAAGTGGCCGTCGGCCGCACTGTGAGCGTCCCGTCGGCGTCCCGCGCCGTACCGTTTATCGTGACGGTCGCCCTTGTGGTGGTCCATCTCAGGACGGTCGAGCCCCCCGACCGGACCGTGTAGTTGTCGGCTGTGAACGAGTCGATTGACGCGCCCCGAGCGGGGGCGTCGGGGTCCACCGGCGCCGCCTCCACGGTCAGGGTCGCGGAGTCGGTAGTGGTGCCATTGTCGTTGACAGCGGAGATCGTGTAGCCGTAGGTCCCGACCGCGAGCGACTGCACAAGGTCGCCGCGCGACAGCGTGGACAGCACCGTCGATCCACGCTTCACGGTCACGCTCTCGGCGGCCTCGGTCCGCCACGCCAGCACCGCCTGCTCGCCCGTCGTTATCGTGTCCGGGGAGACCGTGAACTGTGTGATAGCCGGCTTGTCGCCCGGTGGCACGACGATCTCGGGCTCCTCGGGGTCGCCGGTGTCGCCGGGCCCGGTCGGAATGTCGGGCTCCTCCACCTCCACGTCGGGGAGATAGATGCCGGTCACGACCGTCACAGACAGCGTGTAGGTGCGCGTGCCGGTGTTCTCTGACGTGACCGTTATGGTGAACGTCGTCGTCCGGGACGTCCCCACGGGCACGTTCTCGCCGGACTGCAAGTCTGTGAAGGTATGGACGTTCGACGGGGAGATCGCGACGACGGCATCCGGGTCCAGCGACGTGGCCGACAGCCGCACGTGCGGGGCGTAGGGCAGATCGTTGCCGAGAATGGTCAGTGTGCGAGTGAACGGTCCCGGCTCGTCCAGCACTGCCTGTGTCAGGCCGTTGACCGTGATAGTGGCGAGACCCGCGGGCTGGGGGCCTGTGGTGACCTGGGTACCGTCGCGTTCGAAGACCGCCACCCGGAGAAGGTTCGAGTCGAGCACGGCTGTCCGCTCGTCGATGGGGGTGGGCATGCGCGGCGACAGGAACGCCGCCGGCAGCGGGATGTCCGCCACCGCCGGGCTGGCTCCCCGGAAGCGGAGGAACCACCCGGCACCGGTCAGATTGAGATCAACGTGGGACGCCCCCGGCGGCAGCGTCGCGTCGGGCTCCGGCGCGATTATCCCGCCGTTGCGCGTGATCAGGGTCTCACTGATCGGGTTAGCCCCCGCCGTCCGCTCGGTTATCCGCACCCCGTCGGGGTCCAGCAGATAGCCGTCGGCGTCGATCAGATTCCACGTCGTGGGACGGGTGCGCGTCCTTGTGCCAACGCTCTGCGCGCCCAGAGCCCACACCGCTGCCGGGTGGGTGCTGGGTGGGGACTGCACTTTGTACACCGCCCGCGACACCGCCGCCGACGTCGTGGTGAACCCGCCCGCCCCGGTGGTGTTGCGCAGCGTGACACCCCCTAGGAAGTCCCCCGACGACAGCGAGAACGTCATGATGCCGGTCGTGAGTATGTCGCTGGACGCTTGCAACTGCTTCACTATGTCCACGTTGGTGGCGAACCCAACAAACAGATGGATCAATGTGCCTTCCACTGAGAATCCCGCCGCCTGGAGCTTCAAGCGGCCGGTGCCTCCGCCCGCCACTATCGCCACATTGACGGCATCCAGGGACTCCTGGAGCGTCGTCGGGGTCAGAGCGGGCGGGACGGCCAGGTTCTGGGGGCCAACATACACTTCGGTCGTGACAAGGTTCTCGACGGTGGCGTCCAGCGGGAACGACGGGTCCAGGCTGGCGCGCACCCGGTATGTGGTCTCGGGCTCCAGTTGCTGGAACGCCACATAGGTCTCCTCGCGTACCGGCGTCACGGTCTTGTCGGGCATCAAGCCTTCTCCACGTTCACGTACACGGCCTCATTCACGAACGACGTGCGCAGTTGCACCTGGATCGACTCGGGGCCGGTGGCCTCGGAGACCATCGATGTGAGACTGGGCACCGACCCTATGCGGGTCTCCACGCCGTACAGGGTGCGGGTCGGTATCTGGCGGAACCCCCCTTGTATCCGACAGGCCAGGATGATCGCCTTCAGGATGCGCTCGGACCGCTGCTTCGACGGCAACTCCACGTTGACCACCTGGCCGGGCTTGGCCTCGCGCAACTGTGTCAGACGGTTGCGGTCCGCCTGCCACTCCGGGTAGGTGACCCGGAAGTACTGGAGCGGCGACGACAGCGTGTCCAGCCAGGGCACGATGACCTTCTCGCCGCCCGCCAGGGACGGGCTGAGCCACGGCGGGAGCCCAAGGTCGCGCTTGCCGTACACGCTCTCGGACGTGAACAGCACCACGTCGCGCTTCGATATTTCTTCGACCCGACTGATCCGGCCGACGAAATTGACCCGCACCACCGGCTCCCCGCCGCCGCGCTGGGTTATCCGGATTCGCATGGACCGGCCGCGGACGTCCGCGGAGGCCACCGACACGGCCGCGCCCTCCGACACTGTGGGAACCCCCCACTGGTCCAGCCTGCGCGGGTCGTCCGCGGGCATTCGGAACGTGGCAAACCGGGTGCCCGGCACCGGCACCACATACTCCTCGGACGATATGAGCACTTCCTGCGGCTCGCCGGTGGTCTCCGAGACCTGGGGAACCCACCCCTGGGCTGCCAGCGTGGCGCGGGTGCGGACCAGCGGTGGGGCCTCCGCCAGGTGGGCGGTGTCCTCATAGCGTTCAAACTCGGTGGACAGCATCAAAGCGGGCGGGAGATTGTTGGCGTCGGCCATCGACACCAGCCGGAAGTCGCCCCGCTCGTTCTCGACCATCCACCCGCCGCCGAGGCGGGCAAGCTGCTCATAGAACTTGACCCGCGCCCCGTCGTAGGACACCAGCCCGAGCGGCAGATCGGTGGTGAACTGCACCGGCACGGGGTCGTCGGTTATCCGGTTCAGGTTGCCGGGCGAGCGGCGGTAGCTGATCCGCTCCACCAGCCGCTCCCCGTGACGGCCGGTGAGACGCCACCGGAAGTTTTCGGTGTTGCGGAAGGCCGTCCCGTACACCGGGATGGCGCGGCCCTCCCACACTGTGTCGCGGTCGTGCGACAGGCGGCAGTTCACGGGCGCGCGGAGCTTGTCCTCATCGACCTTCAGGGCGGGGTTGTCGGGGTCCAGCGACCCGTCGCGGTCCACCACTGCCAGTGACCCCACCGCCGTATCCGCTCCAATGCCTCCCACCACGGTCACGTCGGGGGAGTCGCGTGTGACCTGGGCCGCCGACGGGGTGTCCGCCGCCGACCCCCACCGCACTTGCCACTCGGCAACGTCCGCGGTGATATCGCTCAGGCGGTGGTCGTAGCGGCCGTCGCCGTTCCAGTCCATCTCCCACCGGTGCACCGGCCGGTAGGGCTCGCCCATCGCTAGCCTCCCAGCCGGATGAAGGCGTTGCCCTGCTCGTCGCGGCGAAGGCCCTCTTCGAGCAGGCGGATGATGGCATCGAGTTGTTCGGAACTGACGGCATTCAGAGCGCTCGCCACGGGGCCACTGACGAACGGTGCGAGACTCCCGGTGAAGGTCCCCTCCGCTGCTATGGCCTCCACAAGGGCCCGGTTGTTGGTGAGCCGGTACTGGTCGATGACACCGCGAGCGTTCTCGGCCAGATCGACGGGTATCGATCCGGCAACACGGTCCGGGTCCGGAGCCGACGGGCGCCCGGCGTCTATCCAGTTCGTGATGGTGAGCCTTCCGCCCCCGGCGGAGTAGGCGGCGTGTGCGCGCCGGTCGAAGTCTGTGACTGTCCGCCCACCGGGGAAGTCGTCCGCGGTGGGAGCGTCGGCCTCGAAGTCGGCCAGCGTCCCACCAAGAATGTCCCCCTTGTAGATGTCTGAGAGGACTTGTGCCACGCTCCGGTTGTCGAGCTCTTTGATCTTGGTGTCCACAAGCAGTTTGACGAACTGCTGTGTGGACTCCGACCCGAGACTCACGCCCAGATCAGTACCGAGCTCCTCGAAGAACGGCAGCACCTGGGCGTACAGCCGCCGGACTTCCGCAGCGGTGCGCAATTCGTACTCGGCCCCGAACGTCTCCACGAACTGCTTAGCGGCGTTCTGGGGCGTGAGACCGAACACCAGCCCGCCGATGTCCCCGAAGTCGTCTATGTCCTGTCCGAACCGGGAGATGATGCCGCCCTGCCCGAATATCCCGGATATCCCGTCGTTGAGGGTCTGGCCTATGTCGAGCTTGATTTGATCTATGTCGGCCAGCACCGCGTCGATGGCTGCCTTGTCCAGGATGTCGGCAATGTCGATCCCCCCGTCGCCCCCGCGGGCAAGCTGGAGGTCGAGATTCAGGACGACCGACAAGTCCTCTCCGGTTATGCCCAGAGACTCCGCTATCGCCGCGCCCTCCCGACCGGCTCGCGAGAACACGTCGGCGTAGAACTGTGCGAGCTCTGTGACGGTCTTGTCTTTCAGGGACGGGTCGTCCGGGTCGATGCCGATGCGCCTGAGCAAGTCCGCCACGTCCGCGGACTCGGCGGCGTCTATCTGCACGATCTCGTTGATCCGCTGCAGCACGCTCCGAAGGTCGTTGAGCTCTATGCTGCCGCGGCGCGCTGCGAACGCCAGTTGATCCGCCTCTTCAACAGATATGCCCAGACTGTTGGACAGATCGCTCACAGTGTCCACGGCCTCCCGCGCGCTGGAGGCCATCCGCAGCAGCGCGGCCCCCACAGCAGCGGCCATCGCCACGCCCGCGGCCCGCGCCTTGTCCAGAGCGGCCGTGACTCCCCCAACGTTGCGCCGGGCGGACTGGGACGCCGGGCCGGTCTCATCCTTGCCGATGATCCGGAATACGAGTCGTCCGACAGCACCGGGCATGTCAGAAGCCTATCTCCCGCAGGAACTTGCGGGATGCCGCACGGCGGGCCGCGCCCTCCGCCCGCACCGCCGCACGCGACAGGATCGGCCCCCAGTTCTGCTCGATCCATCTCTCCCCGCCGCGGTAGTGGCGAGAGACCCGGCCCCGTATCTCGGGACTGATCGCGATGATCGCGGCGTATCTGAAAAGGTTGAAGACCCGGATATCGACCTTCCGCTTAGTCACGCGCCGCTTGAGCTTCCAGGCCTTCAGGGAGTCGCCGGTGTCCTTCGGCCACAGGGTCTCGGGAATCTTCTTCAGGAGTTGGCGCACTTCGGTGGTGACCGCCGACCACACCTGGCGGACGCTCGCACCGGTGGCCGCGGCGATCTGCTGATCCCAGTCTCCGGAGGCGTCGATGTCGATTCGCATGATGAATCTCGTGTCGTATCAGAGAGGGGTCATATCGGCCTCGGAATCCTCCGACCCTACAAAGATACCCTAGGACCGGTTCTGGGGCCGATATGACCCCATACGGGGCCGCTCAGAGCATCCTGAGAGACCGCACCTAGGGCAGCATATGCACGGTTTGCTGTTGCATTCGAACGCGTTGCACGGCCGGCAGTCAGTCATGCCCGCCGTCCCATTCGAAATCGTCGTAGTCGCCGGGGTCCAGCACGAGGCTCAGAGTCTTGTCCCCGGCCTTGTAGCGGCCGACCAGCGGCAGCCCGGAGACCCCCGCGAGAATCTTCCGGTCCTCCTCCGAGAGGGCTATGCGGACTTCGTAGCTGTCACGTCCACAGCAGCCCCCTAGAACGCGCAGCACGACAGGCACACCGCCGAGGCGCAGTCGGAGCAGCAGTGCCCGTGGCCGACATCGTGGCAGGGCTCGGGGGCGTGGTCAGTGGCCGTCCACGTCAGGGACGCCGCCGCCACAACGGCCAGGGCCGCGATGATCCTGTCGATCATCTGTCAGTCAGTCCTGAGCGGACGGCTGTGCTCTGCCAGCCACTACTTCGATGACGACCATGCCACCGGCCAGGACGACACACGCCGCCGCCGCGTTGCCGGTGAGGGCGATGCCCGCGATTGCCAGGAGCCAGGCGATTCGGACAATCTGCTCATACTTGCTCATTTCTATAACCTTTCTAGGGTTGCCATATGATCAGGACAAAGCACGTAGCCACGACCAGCAGGAACGCTATAACTAGTAGGTGCATCATACCTTGACGCTCCCTACATAGACGTCCTGTACTTCTCGGTCACCTACATATATCTTCTGTACTTGTCGGTCTCCCACGTACATATTGAACGCCGTATCGACAATGGGAGGGCCAATGTCGCCTATGGCCACACCGCTCGCGGAGCTCATCGTGATCTCCAGGTCGTGGGGGTCGGCCTGTTCGATCAAGTCCGCGAAGGTCGAACGGATGGTGTAGGTCCGGCCCGCTATCTGCGGCGTCGGGGATGCTTGCACCAGGTCGGCCTGATAGATGCTGTAGGACCGCTGCACTCCCGTCAGATCAAGGGAGAGGGTGCGGTTCACGCTCCGATGGTTGCTGATATTTGCCCGCCACCACCGGTCGGCGCCCGGCGAGTACAAGTCGAACACAGTGTCCTGGGAGGGGCCTGTGATCCGCCGTCGTTCCACAGCGCGAGACCGACGCCTCCCGTCGTTGCAAGGGACACGATCTGTATCCACGACGTCCCCGAGCGGATCGTCATCCGATAGAACCCGCCCGCGATGACGCGACGGTCCGAGTCGAACGCCACGTCGGTACTGAACCAGCCGTCGTTGAGGCGCAGGCCCGAGTCCTCGCGCCACTGGGCGCCGGGGTTGCTGCCGCCGAACTCGCGGCCGTGGGAGACCGTGAACGTCTGAGTTATGGCCACTAGACGCTCACTGTCCGCTCGACACAGTAGGACGCCAGGGCGTAGCGCTTGTCGCAGTTCCGGCAGACGAGCCCGCCCTGCAACGTCAAGTCCAGGGCGTCGCCGTCGTCAGGGCAGCGGAGCCTGTTGTCGCCCGGCGGCGGGACGGTCGGGGAGATCACGACGACGCCTCCACGATCAAGTACACGGTGCTGTCGTCCTCAGACGTGAGAGCGTCGTACTCGGCCTGAGTCAGGGTAGCGACCTTGTTCACTGACCCGAGCACCGACACCGCGAGCTCCCCGTGGTATGTGGTCTCGGCCTCCGACTTGTACAACGCGATCTCGGACGTCCTGTCCACCTTGCCCGAGATGTAGTAGTCGTAGCCCGCGGTGCCATTGTCCACACTGATAGGCACCCAGCCACCCGCCAGGAACGCGGTGCCGTCGAACAGGATGCGCCAGTCCCCGCGGCTCTGAGTCTGTGCCAGGCGTATCACGGCCTGGTCTGTGGTGGTGGCCGTGCTCCCGAAGTGGGCGTTCGCCAGGGTGGCCGTGAACGCCACGCCCTGGACATTGAGGTTCTTGGTGCCCGCCTCTATGGCCTGTCGGTCGGCGTTAGCCACGGCGACGCGTGCCACCCCCGCGGTCGCGGCGGCAGTGTTCTTGACCAATGTGGTGGCCCCGTCGAGATGCAAATCGCGAGTCACATTTTTCAGGGCGTCGATTGCCTGCGGAATCCCGACAGCATCAAGCTGATCTTCGACAGCGGAGCGGGTCAAGTCCCCCTCCCATTCGAAACTGCCCGTCCCCAGTTGCACCCGTCCTGTGGTGAACGTGTCGCCCTCATAGAACGCGATCCGGTAGTACGCCCACGACGAGTCCGCGCCCACCCGCTCGCCGGACCAGGTTCCCAG
>CBDEVV010000007.1:0-18299 GCA_965243655.1 Dehalococcoidia bacterium
CGATCATCTCGCAGGGCTTCGCCCAGCACGGCATATCGTTCCGGTTCGGCAGCGCGGACCTGGCGCAGCCGTCGATGCTGGAGCGGGTCCAGACGATGGCCCAGGCGATACAGGCCGGGCTGTGCTCCCCCGCCCAGGCGGCGGAAAGACTGGGATGGCCCGAGCCGGACACTGAGAAGCCCGACCCGATGGCCGAGCTCGTGGAGAAGATCACGTCCGAGGAAGAGCAGAACATGAAGGTCCTGCCGTGATCTCATACCGCGCCGAGGCCGGCAAGCGGTACATAGAGGGCATCGCCGTCCCGTGGGACCGCGAGATACTGATATCCGGCCGCAGCGAGAGCTTCGCGCCGGGGTCGCTGGTGCTGTCGGACGATCCCGTCCCGCTGCGCTATGGCCACCAGCGGGACCTTGAAGAGGGCTCTCCAATCCCGATAGGGCGCATCGTCCGGGCCGTGGACACTGAGGAAGGTCTCTGGGTGCGCGCCGAACTGTTCGACTCGTCCATCGCCCAGGACGCCCTCGCCGCGGTGCAGGGCGGCGTGGTCCGGGGGTTCTCGGCGGAGTTTGTGACGCGGGTGGCCTCTAACAAGAGTCGGGGTCCGGGGGCCCAGGGCCGGGTGGCCGAGGCCGATCTGGTCGGGCTGGTCCTGACTGAGAAGCCCGCGTACCCGAGCGCGGAAGTACTGAACGTCCGGGCGCGCACGCCGGTGCGCGACCGGTGGGAACTGTGGCGGTCGGAACGGCGAGCCGCAGTAGGCAACATCTCACAGGAAGGAGATACACCATGAGACTGTTGGAGCTCAGGGTCAAGGCTCGCCAGGAGGCCATCGGCAAGATCGATGACATCCTGAACCGGGCTGCTGAGGAAGACGGCAGAGAACTGCGGGAGGAAGAAGATTCGGTACTGTCCGACCTTCGGGCTGCCGTGGACAAGCTCGACGAGCAGATCAGGGTACTGGAGGAAGACCAGGAACGCTCCGAGCGTTCGATGCCCGCCCCGCGGGTGGACACCCGGCAGGCACCCCCCGCCGCGGACGTGAAGGTCCGCTCCGAGCCCGGTACCTATGAGGGTCCCCCCGGCTTCCGCCGGATGCTTGTGGACCTTGCGATCTCGCAGGGCATCCACCGGAGCGCGGACAAGGAGTTCGCCGCCCGGAGCGTGGACGAGCGGCTGGAGCGGTACGCCGTGGAGTGTCGGAAGTCGGACGACATGAGCGTGCGCTCGGTCGAGATGTCCGATCTCGGTGGCATCGTGAATCCGCAGTTCGACCCGACTATGGTCAGCCGCGGCATCTATGACGCGGCCGTCACGCTCGGCATCCTGCGCCGCTACCCGGTGTGGTCGAACGGCGACTCCATCACGATGCCCCGCGTCACGGGCGAGCAGGACGCCGCCATCCAGGTGGAGTCCGCGGCCTTCGACGACAACGACACAAAGACGACTGCCGTGAAGGCGGACTTGTTCACTGTTGGCGCAAAGACTGAGATGTCGGTGCAGTCGATTGAGCGGGGCGTTCTCGCCGTCGAACTCGTCCGCGACGAGATGCAGAAGGCGTGGTATCAGCGACTGAACAATCTGATCCTGCTCGGGTCGGGCGCCGCCGGCAACCCAGACGGGCTGCTCCGCCAGGTCGCGGGCACGGCGAGCCGCTTTATCGAGAAGGACGACAACGCCCCGTCCGCCCAGAAGGCCCTGGACTATCTGACCGACGCCAAGGTCCAGATATTCAAGGACGACCGCCGCAGGCCCACCGCCTATGTCACGTCGCCCGGAGTCATCGGGCTGTGGGAGCAGTTGCAGCAGAACGGGCTGTACACGATCCCGCCCTACGACCGCTGGGCCCAGAACGTCGGCGGCGCCGGGACGCTCCCCGAGCGGGAGGGTCCTGTCGCGGACTTCGAATGGCGGAGAGTGCCGGTGTTCGCGGACGCCGCCTACTCCGACGCCTGGAAGGACAACGGCGCGGACAATGGCACCGGTGGCGATCAGTCGCGGATTCTCGCACTGGTGGCCGACGAGGTGCCGGTCTTCTATGACGGCCCGATGACCTTCACCTATGAGCAGACTCTGGCCTCCAAGGGCCAGGTGCTGCTGGTGGCCCGCGGGTACGCCGCATTCAATCCGATGTGGCGGCCGGAGGCCTGGAAGGTCGTGCGCGGCACCGGCCTCAAGCTGGGCGCGTAGTCTCCCAGATGTACGAGTTGTCCGACCTGGACCGGGTGGCTCGCTATCTTGGCGCCACCTTCATGGCCGACGATCAGCCCGAGATCGAATCGGCCCTGAAGGTGGCGCGGGAGCAGATCACTTCGATGGTTGTCGAAGGGCTGGAGGCGCCCTTTCCGGAGAGCCTCCATCTGGCGTGCACTATCCGGGCGGTGGAACTGATCGGCAATCAGTCGAGTCGCTACGGGTATCAGGAGCCCCTGGACGAGGCCGGTCGCGGCGGGCTGCCGCCGCAAGTCCAGGTGCTGAGACTGCTGGACCCGTACCGCCGGTCGTCGATTGCGTTCTCGAAGGGGACTGCGGATGACTCACAGCATCGATATTGATGCCCGCAAACTGACCGGCGGCCCCGTCGGAGGGGCCGACTGGGTAGTGTCCGGGTACCCCGCGGCCACGTGGAGCGACGACGCCATTCAAGTCGGGGGACTCGGGGAGTCGCTCGTGGCGCGGGGTACCCTGGCCCAGGACGGGACCGGGACGCTGGCACTGCCGGACACGGGCGAGGGCCAGTACTTCGAACTCCGATTTCCGGGCTTTGTGGGCCGCTCATGGAGATTCGACGCCCAGCCGGGGTCTACCGGCGATCTGGCCGAGCGGGTGGAGGCATGGGCTACAGCCCACCCCGAGGGGGTTCCGACAATCGTCCACGTCCCGACGCCCGGTCCCACCGGCGAGCGGGGCGAGCGGGGCGTGCCGGGACCGGCGGGGGCCGACGGCTCGGTCGGCCCGAAGGGCGACAAGGGGGATCAGGGCGACCGCGGGCCGGAGGGTCCGAAGGGCGACGGTGGCGACCCCGGCCCGAAGGGCGACAAGGGAGACACCGGCCCCGCGGGCGTTGGCTCATACTGGTACGAGGCCTCCGGCGCGCCGAACGTCCCGAACCCGCGGTCCCAGGACTTCTATCTGGACACTGACACTAACGAAGTCTATGAGTACGACGGGTCGTCCTGGAACAGCATCGGCAACTTCGGCGGCGCCAAGGGCGACAAGGGAGACCCCGGCCCGACCGGCCCCGCCGGCCCGAAGGGCGACAAGGGGGACACCGGGTCCCAGGGTCCTAAGGGCGACACCGGGCCGCAGGGCGGCATCGGCCCTAAGGGCGACAAGGGCGATCAGGGCAACGAGGGTCCGAAGGGAGACACCGGCGATCAGGGTCCGAAGGGGGACAAGGGCGACCAGGGGGACGACGGCCCTAAGGGCGACAAGGGAGACAAGGGCGACCAGGGCGCTTCCGGCGCGGCGGGCTCCCTGGCACTGACTCAGAACGGCGCCGACTTCGGGCTGTCCGCGGGCACCGCGGTCAGCACGGTCACGCTCACAAGCCTGACCGACATCGTGTATCTGCGCATCCTGCACGGCTCCCGCAACGACGCCGGGCTGCTGGTCTCGAAGACCGAGATCAGATCACTGGTCTGGCAGTACGGCCGCAACACTTCCGATGCGATCACGTTCTCGACGAGCGGCGGGACGCTGCGCGCCACCCTCGGGCAGGGCAACGGGACCTTGCAGATATTCGACGTCACGTCCGGGCAGCAGGGTCCGAAGGGCGACCCCGGCGCTAAGGGCGACAAGGGAGACGACGGCGACCCCGGACCTAAGGGCGACAAGGGCGATCCGGGCGACCGCGGCCCCGCCGGTGCTAAGGGCGACCCCGGCGCTAAGGGCGACAAGGGCGACCCCGGAACCGACGCCACCCCCGTCACGGCCCACACTCCCGCCGCCGGGGACGCCGAACTCGCGGGCATCGACATAGGCGGCAGCGACTACGAGCTCACAGACCGCGAGGCCCGGAACCGGTTGCATCTTGTGGAGCAGCGGGTGCACCCGATCCTGGAGAAGCCCCAGGCATGGGCCAACGTCTCCGACTCCGGAGTGGCCGGATGGTCCGCCGCGACGGGGCTGCTGACCGCTGTCAATGCCGTCGCCGCTCTGGCCTACGGCAACGCCGACGTGTCTGGCACGACCGCTCAGTATGTCTATGTGCGCATCCTTCCGGGCGCCCAGCAGAGCACCTACCGCTTCCGCTACACCATCGGCGGGGGCGCCCAGAACGGCCAGATTCACGACCGGGTGCTGGGCACATGGTCCGGCGAGCGGGTGGGCGCGGACTCGTCGTGGGCGTACTACCGGATCGCCTTCTTCGAGGGCGACACGTTCACCACAGGACGGGTGCAACTGGGCACCGGCAGTTTCGAATGGGAGGGCGACCTGACCCGCTCCGCTGTCGAAGATCAGCTTGATGCTGTCGGGATTCCGCAGGCGATAGACGCCCTGAAAAATGTGACTCGCGATTTGCATCTCGACGGTGCCACCACATTGGTCAAGAACTCCGCGGCAGCGACGGCGGCAGTGGCACGCGTCGCTGTGGCTAACGCCGACAAACTGGCCATAGAGGCGGGGACAAAGAATCTGGACGTCCAGGGTGTGGCGTTCACGGCGACTCTCGCTAACGCCCATTTCGGGAGCACTGCCACCACTACCGACCAGGCCGTGATACGACTGGCCCAGACTCAGAGCCGCGGGGACTGGCGCATCCTGTTCGACGACACCGCGTTCCTGGCCGGTGGATGGGTGCCTATCAATGTGGACAATGGCACCGCGGGCTACGACTACTACATCTCGGGCAAGGTGGACAGGACGTCCGAGATCGCGTTGTACAAGTCGGAGGCCGAGACTACCTATCACGGGGAGCTCGCGGTGTCGGTGCTCGGGTCAGTGAACAAGGTCGCGACCCTGACTCAGGCCGAGTACGACGCTCTCACGTCTGAGGACGACAGCACCGTGTACTTGATCGTGGAGGCGTCGTCGTGATCTCCCCGACCGTGCCACCGCCGGGCGACAACAGGCTCCGCTGCCCTGACGACGGCGACGCCCTGGACTTGACGTTGCAGGGCGGGCTCGTCTGCCGGAACTGCGACAAGCGCTACGCCCTGGCGTCCTACTGTGTCGAGCGGACAGTGAGCGTCTAATGGCCATAACCCAGACGTTCACGGTCTCCCACGGCCGCGAGTTCGGCGGCAACAACCCCGGCGCCCAGTGGCGCGAGGACTCGGGACTGCGCCTCAACGACGGCTGGTTCAGTACCGACGTGGCGTTCGACTCGGACCGTAGCGTCATCGCGGGCGGGTTCTATCGGATGACGATCCGCTCCGGGACGTCGTGGATACAGATCGTGTCCCTTGCAACGACGGGAGGCGTCGGTCTTGCGCTGTGGAACGACGACGGGATCACAGGCCCGTCACAGGACACTGTGTTCGACTTGTACTCGCCGGGCGCGGACCGGTGGTGGCGGGCTAATATCAGCAACCATCGGAGCGTGAACCGCACCCTCTCCCTTGATCTGACGGGAGTGCAGCGGTCCTACAGCATCTATCAGGCAGACCTGGTGCAAGTCTCCCCGACGCCGCAGATCGCGGGCCGGACCTACACCATCCGTTCGACCTTTGCGGACTTGATCGAACAGGCCGACCCCCACGACCTGGAGATCACGATGAGCTCCGCGAGCGGAGCAGCCATAGGCGACATTGGTCCTCCCATTGTCGATACGGCGTTCAATATGTACGTGGGAGACCGACAAGTACAGAAGATATACGTAGGTGACCGAGAAGTACAGGACGTCTATGTAGGGAGCGTCAAGGTATGATGGACCTACTAGTTATAGCGTTCCTGCTGGTCGTGGCTACGTGCTTTGTCCTGATCATATGGCAACCCTAGAAAGGTTATAGAAATGAGCAAATATGAGCAGATCGCCAGAATCGTCTGGCTCCTGGCAATCGTGGGCATCGCCCTCACCGGCAACGCGGCGGCGGCGTGTGTCGTCCTGGTGGGCGGCATGGTCGTCATCGAAGTACGGGAGTGGCTGGCAGAGCACAGCCGTCCGCTCAGGACTGACTGACAGATGATCGACAGGATCATCGCGGCCCTGGCGGTCGTTGTGGCGGCGGCGTCCCTGACGTGGACGGCCACCCACGACCACGCCCCCGAGCCCTGCCACGATGTCGGCCACGGGCACTGCTGCTCCGACTGCGCCTCGGCGGTGTGCCTGTCGTGCTGCACGTTCTATGGGGGCTGCTGTGGATCGTGACAGCTACGAAGTCCGCATAGCCCTCTCAGAGGCGGACCGGAAGATACTCGCGGGCGTCTCTGGGCTGCCGCTGGTCGGCCGCTACAAGGCCGGCGAGCCGACTCTGAGCCTGGTGCTGGACCCCGGCGACTACGACGATTTCGAATGGGACGGCGGGCATGGGTAGGTGCGGTCTCTCAGGATGCCCTGAGCGGCCCCGTATGGTCCCATATCGGCCCTAGAATCGGTCCTATGGTATCCTTGTAGGGCCGGAAGATTCCGACGCCGATATGGCCCCTTCCTGATATAACACGAAAGACACGATGGTTCCCCTTCTCCGCATATCCACCTCGGGCGGCAGGCTCAGACGTGCCGGCAGGGCGATACGCTCCGCGGGCCGGACCAGCGGAAGTGGCACTCGGGCCGACAGGGCGCGGACAATCGCTATATCCGGGCTGCGCGGCACGTCCAATGCCGTGGGTGCCTACAACGCCGCCGTTCCTATGCTCAACGAGGTCGTGGGCGAGATCAATGACTTCACAGATGAGATGTACAAAGAGCTGGCGGCGGAAGTAGAGGCGTACTTGAAGGGTCCCGCCAGCCCGTGGCCGCGGGGGGAGGAGGACTCGCGTAGCCAGTTCAGCACGTTCTATGACGCTAAGAATCGCGTCATCAAGGTCTACAATTCCGCCACCCATCGCGGCTACCGCTATGTCCACCGGTGGGAGTTCGGGCCGGGCCCGTACAAGGGCCGTATCCAGCAAGGCGTCCAACGAGCCATGCTCACTCTGGGCGGCAATGCCGTGTCACGGGCTCTGGCAAAGGTGAATCGTGCCTAGAAGAGGCTTCCTGTTCGACATCGAGGGTCGCGACAGACTGACCCCGGTGGCCACTAAGGCGGGAGCGTCCCTGGCGCGTATGGGAGCGTTGGGGCTGCAGGCCTTCAATATCCTGTCCGCCGCCGCGGGAGCACTGACGCTCAAGATAACTGTTTTGGGCTTTGCTGTGGCCAAGACCGTCGGCGTTATCCGGGAGCAGGTCCAGGCAGGGCTTGAGAATGCGCAGCAGCTTGAGGAGCAAGCTCGCGCGGCGGGCCTGGTCTCGGAGGAATATGCCACCCTGTCGTTCCTGGCTAGGCGCACAGGGCTCTCGATCAGTGAACTGCGTGAAGACGTCCTGGTGTACAACTCGGCTCTGGCCGAACTGACCGAGGAGGAACGCGGGGTTCTAGAAGCGATTGAGACGACGACGCGGGCCACCGCGGGATACGCCGAAGAGCTGAACCGGAACGCCGAATTGCGGCTTCAGGACACCGAGCGGATCAACGCTAAGTTTGCCGAGACGTTCGGCGGGCTCAAAGTCCGCTACGACAACGCTAAGACAGACATTCTCGACTTTTTCGCCGACATTCTCGCGGGCTCCGACGACGCCTCCGAAAGACTGAGCGAGCACTATCAGGAATTAGGCGCAGATGTTGACACATTGACAAGCCGGTTCGGCCTGACCGAGGATGAAGCTCGGGTGCTGAATCGTCAGCTACGGAAGATGGGCATCGACGAACTGCCCGAAGTCACGGACAAGACTAAGGGTCTGCTGGAGCAGTACAACTCGCTCACACCGGGCACCCAGGAGGCTACGCGTGTCCTGGAGGCACTCCGGAAGGAACTGGCCCGGCAGCACATAGAAATCGAAGTAGACATCGACGCGTGGGAGCGTAGGGCGGGAGCGTGGCGGGAGGCGCGGGAGGAAGCGGAACGCTTGTTTCAAGCTACTCTCTCGCCGTCCGACAGCGACGCCGGTCCAATTGGAAATGCCGGGTGGAACCCGCGGTCGGTACCGGCGCTCCGGGAGGCTCAGGCAAACGGATTCATAGGTGACTACGACGCGTGGATAGCACAGGGGATGCCTCAAGGCGGACCGGACTATGTACCTAGTCTGGGTGGCGCCAGCACGAGGGGGCGCGGTACCGGGCAGACACGCTCCCTGACCGAAGTTCGAGACTTGCTCCTACAGGATGCTTCGGTCGTCCAGCAAATTGCCGAAGCGGGAGACCTTGGAGTGTCCGCATTGTCATTACAACAGTACTTCACGCCGAACCTTCTAGGTCAGTTCAACAATGACGAGTTTGCATTGCTCATATCACTGGTGGAGAGACTGGTCGAGCAGGGCGAGGGCAACAGGACATTGATTCGATGACCGAGCCCTACCGACCCGATGTCCGATGGGAGGTCGATTGGAACGGCAACGGCCGATTCGACCATCCCGCCAGTGACGTGACTAGCGATGTGCATAACTACACAGTCCGCTGGGGATCGGCGGCGGACACCCCGCAAGCCGCCCAGGTCACTAGGGACTCCCCGGATGTGACCGTAGTCGGCGGCATCCTCTCAGACACTGCCGTCGGGTCACTGGAGTTGTACGACCGCGACGGCCGTTTCGACCCGGACAATGTGAACCTGGCGGTGGACGAGGAGAACTTACGCGTTCCTGTGCAGATACGCCGGGTCGATGATGGATTCGAAGTCTGGCGCGGGATAGGGCTACCAAGGTACGGCGTCCTCACACGCTCCACCGAAGTGTTCTCGTGGGACCTGGTAGGGCTCCACGGGGAGGCCATGAAGGCCAGGGTGGAGATTCTAGAACCGAACTTCGGGCTGCTGTCCCAGGTCACCGACGACGCCGACGTGCCACTGAACCTGGCGACCCGCGCCGGCGGGGACGTTCCGCTAGGCCTGGTCACGTTTGCCGGCGCGCGGATCAAATACTTTGAGGCCTTCGGGCGGCTGGCCGGTGGATGGGTGCTGGAGGACGAGCGGGGAAACTGGTTCCTGAGAACCCTTCTCGGAGCCAGTGAGACGACGCCGGTCATCGAGCTGACACTCGACTATGAGCGCTACGAGGGGGCGGTGCTAAGGGAGTTGGAGTCCCTTGTCAGGACCCGATGCCGGCTGGCATCCCAGTCGTGGCAGGTAGTCCGCGAGGACCCCACGGATGCGGAAAGCCCGCCCCGGAAAGTGTCTGTCGGGTCCGCCACCTACAACATGCGGCTAGCCTCTCAGATAACTGTCGAGTACAGGATGCGCGGCGATGACACCCGTTCCGTAAATCGATGGCTCGACCCCGAGGCCATTGGAGCTACGGTAACGGCTGTGCGGAGTCGCGATACCGTCCGCCGCGCTATTCGATTCACGCTCTCGTCTGTCACGGGTGGAGAGGCCATAGTCAATTTCTTCGCCAACATCTCCGCTGTCACACCCGGCCACTACCGCGACGTGATACTGGGCTCGTCCGAGGAGGTCTATGGCGGGCGCGATCTCGGGCTGGAACCCTGGCTCAACGCCAACCACGACAGCGGCGAGAAGGTCGTCGTCCCCTGGCTCGACAATCTCTCGGAGCCGCTGGAGTACTTCCGAGTGACCTTCCCCGAATGGCAGAGCGACCCGAACCGGTACCGGCAACTGCGCGCCGCTAAGCCCGGCGAGACTGTGCGGATTGATCTGCCCACCCAGCAGGGTGGCGAGACCACCAAGAAGTGCCTGGTGCTGGCGGTGCGGATGCAGGGAGGGAACCGCCGGATACCGACCCGCACCCTGTACGGTGTTGTCGCGCGGGGCCGCAGGCCGGAGCCCCTGGTGGCAGTGTCCGCGGAAGCCCTGTCGCCGTTCGAAGTGCAAGCCCTGGTCAGACTCTCCGACTCCGACCCGGCTAAGACTATGTACACCACCCTGGACAAGGTGACTTGATGCCCACGGACTCAGCACCCGCCGACCGCGAGGCGTTGTATTTCCAATACTCCGACCTGGACCCCGGATCAACCTACAAGCTCCGCGCCAGCTTCGACCCGTCCTACCCGCTCGACGCCACCCTGGAGACCCTGGTCGAGACTCCCTTCGACCCGGACCCCGCGGGGTTCGACGTGGAGGACGACGACCTTGTGGCGGGCGCGTCCACGTACATGCGCAGCCTGTGTCGGGCGGCGGCGAGCGTCCTAGTGTTCACTGCCAAATCTCTCGCCGCAACCCGGGGTGGATGAGACCCAGGCCGTATATCAGTATGAGCCCTCGGGCAAGCTGGCGAAGGCACTGGCCATCGCGCCGCTGGCGTACCCGGCCCTCCCCTCCGGAGCGACTAACAGGAGCACCGTCCGCACCACTTTGCGCGACTTCGTGTCGGGTGGTGATGTATTCACCAACACCGGCGTGCTGAGCGACGACACCGACGAGCTCGATTCCGAGGCTCCCACGGTCGATTGGTCCGACTACACGGGGATGGTGCCTGTCGATTTCGCGTCCCGGTCCTACACCGAGGGTTCGGCAACGCGGAACGCCCATGCCGTCCGCTTCTACGACCCGCTGCGGGAGAGGCTCGTGACGGCCACATTCACGGGGACACGCCGCAACTCCACCGCCTGGCGCAACATCATGGCGCGGGCCATCGAGAACACTTCGGACTTCTCCAACTCCCCCGAAGGCACGGTCCGCCTGACTGTGGGGGCCACCCAGGTGCTGTGGCGGGACGACGACGACAACGTGCTCCAGCGGTTCACGCTGTCGGCTGTGAACAGCAGCGGGGTGGACGCGATCATCGTCGGCAGCCGCATCCTGGTGCTCGACTCCGCTCTGCGCCAGGTGTTCGCGTACAACCCGGACGGCTCTACCACCACCACAGGCCCCCCGCCGCCCGAGCTCGCGACGTTCACTGTGAACGGGAGAAGCCAGGTCGTGCTCGGACAGGACGGCCCGTTCACCGCGGGTGTGACCGTGGTCGCTAACGATCTCCCCTACCGTCCGCATCTCCGGGTGTCCGGCGCGTCCCTGGACCCCGCTACAAGAGTGACCGTCGAGCCGGCGTTGTGGACATTCGAAGACCTGACGTCTGACGACCCCTACCCGTCGGAAGGGACGCGCCGGTCGAAGGCGTTCACGATAACCGTCGCGTCACCAATTGCCGGCGTGATCACCTACAGCCTGACCGTCACACTGACCGTCGGGCCACTGCTGCCCACCTACGACCCGAACCCCCCTCCCCCGCCGCCGGTTGATCCGGGTGAGACTCCCGAGCCCGACCCGACGCTGCCTCCCACGGCATCCATCACGGTCAGTCCCGCGAGCATCACTGAGGGCGACACCGCATTCGTCACATGGGCATCCACTAACGGGGAGACGGTATCTGTCACACGCGATGGCACCGAGATATCGACCACCCCGTCTGGCACGTTCACAGTCAGCACGGTCACTGGCGACGCCGGAACCCAGACGTTTGCCATCACTGTGACTAACGACCACGAGGACAGCCCGGCTACCGACTCCGCCACCCTGACAATCGCGGCTAAGCCGGTGGACCCCGACGCTCACACAATCGACCGGCTCGCTCTCGACACCACCGTCATCGCGTCCGGCGGTTCGACAACGTTGCGCTGGAACACCACTAACTCGCGGAAGGTCACCATAAACGGTACCGACCGGAACGACGACGGGACGCTCACAGTCCGGCCCGCGTCCACCACGACCTACACCCTCGTGTCTCTCGCGGACTCCGGAGCGGAGCCGGAGAGGCTCACACAGTCGGTCACGCTGGTTGTGCAGGCCGCGCCGACGACCGCCCGGGCCCCGTCCATCGACAGCTTCACACGCTCCCCCGCGACTGTCACGAGCGGGCAGTCGTCCACCCTGACGTGGACCACTAGCAACGCCGAGACTGTGACCCTGGACGGACGGGCGGTCGCGGCGGACGGGTCGCAAGTCGTCTCGCCAGTGCGCTCCACCACCTACACGCTCGTGGCATCATCCACGGGCTTCGACCCCGTGACCCGGACCGTGAGCGTGCAAGTAGGAACTCTGGCGGTCCCGTCCATCGACTCGTTCACGGCCACGCCGTCCACCGCCGTCGATTCGGGCGATCCTGTGGTGCTCCGCTGGGCCACCTCTAACACTGCGACGGTCACGCTCAATGGCGCGGCCGTGGCGGTGGACGGCTCCCAGACCGTCCGGCCGCAGGCGTCCACTAGCTATGTGCTGGTGGCCGGGACGGGAGCTACCGCCGCCCGCCGCACACTGAGAGTCGTCGTGAACCCAACGGTGGACCCTCCCGAGATATCGGCCACTGTCTCTCCGAGCCGTATCGACCCCGGTGGGACCGCGACTCTGACGGTCTCGACACAGCGGGCCACGTCGCTGTTCGTCAATGGCCGCGGGGTGCAACTGGACTCCCGCGGGGGCTACCGCGTTGTCGTCAGACCGACAGGCACCACTACCTACCGGCTCCGCGCGGTGGGACCGGGAGGGGTGAGATCGACTCAAGTAGCCCTGATCGTGAACCCGCCTCTGGCAGACCCGACTGCCGACCTGACCGCCTCCGACACAGACATCTCGCGGGGGAGGCGGTGGTGCTGACCTACCGCACGACGGGCTCCACGTCGCGGACGATAAACGGGGTCAGTCAGAGACTCGCCGCGGGGACTGTCACGGTCGCTCCCACGGCCACCACTACCTACACGCTCCGAGCGGTCAATGCTAACGGCGTGGCCGCGACCGACACAGTGACTGTGAATGTGACTCCCGCTCCGTCGTTCTCTAGCCTAAATATTGATGGACCAGACTTCCAAGGTCAAATTATGATTCGTTAACCCTAAGGCATCATGACATGGGTAGAATGCTGGCCCGCTGGAACGACAGTCAGCATAGCCGGCACGAGAAATCTGCCCTTGTCCGGTGAACGCGTACTTTCATTTCCAGCGCTTCTGCAACTACATTGTTCACTGTGTCGTTGCAGTACCGAGGAAAGACATATGATGCTCGGACGGTCACGTTCAGGTGGCCAGCTCCTACAACTTGTCCAGTTGCAATACTCTATTGACGGTACCGGGTATCCCAGGAGCTGGAATTGTATATGATTGGGGTGCAAACACTAGCTACATTCAGACCTTGACCGTTGATTTCAACATCCCCAACACCCCGGACTGGGTGGAACTTCAGCAAATAGCCTGGCCTATCTTCAGCGGTAAATCTAGTTTCAACAATAGCGCCGTGGTTCCCAGGAAGAGGGTTGTGATTGAGATCACAGCTACCGGCCCGCCGGGACTGTCACAAAATCTGTACCAGTAACAGGTCCAGGGTAGCTGCCAATCGGACAGTGCCCGGGGGACAATCACAATCCCCTAGAAAGGAAGACATACCATGTCCAATCTGCTGGTCCACAGGACCCGCCTGGAGCTCGGGCAGACCGCGGGGGCTAAGACCCAGGTGGTCTCGGCCGACGCCATCCAGGTCTCCCGCGCCCGCACGATCAATCCCGTACCGACCCAGGGCCAGGTTGTGCAGTCGCTCGGCCTGTTCCGCACGCTCGGCTACTCCGCCACGTGCCCGTCGGACTCGTTGCACGACCCGATCTTCCGGAGCATGCCGCACCGGATGTTCTACACCGCCGAGCGGCGCGGCAAGGGCGGCGGCAGCCGTCCCGCGGCGGAGGGGTCCGGGACGTGCACGCTCACGCTCAATCTCCCGTCCGGCGCCCCGGCGTCGTGGGGCGTCGGCATCCAGACTGACGGCGAGGAGACGTCCGCGACGGCCGCCACGACGCCTGTGGTCCCCGCCGCCATACCCAGCTATCAGGAGGGCGCGGTCAGATGGTTCTTCGGCAACGGCAGCGATCTCATCGACTTGACCGACGTCTCCCAGGGCGGGTCGGTCACGTGCACCGCGCAGCAGGTGCAGACTAACAGGCGTTCGGGGCTGGGCGTCAGGGTGGCGTCGTCCGACGTCGTGGCCAAGGGCCTCTCCGCCAGCCTGTCCATCCTGCTGGAGGACACGGCGTCCGACGCCTACTCGGAACTGCTCGGCATGGAGTCGGGCATATTCTTCTGCGCCCGCACCGACGCCGACTACGCCTACGCGTTCCCGGCCGTGATAGCGGACTTGTCGTACAGCGCTCCCAGCACGAGTGTCGCCACCGCTAACCTGACGTTCGCCCAGGGTCCCGGCGGCGGGGCCGTGGCGGGGACGCTGCGCGAGTCGGGCACGCTGGCTGTGGGCAGCGGTCAGGAGGGCTACATCGTGGATGTGACCGGCACCGACGTGACCAGGGTCACTGCTAACGGCAGCGTCCCGGCGTCCGGGTTCGGTGTGGTCGGCTCCGCTCTCGCGATATCGTGACCGTCCGCACCGACCTTGTGGAGCTCCTGCAGGGCTCGGGGTTCCGGACCGACACCACTAACACATCCGGGCTGTACCGGGACGGCATCTGCTATGTGCTGGCGGCGGGATACGACCGCGCCGAGCTCGCCTACACCCTGACTGTGGTCGCGGCCGTGGGCATCGGGCAGAGCATCGACGAGTACATGGAGAGGGTCTGGACGGCCCTGTCGTCCTACCCGGCGTACGCCCCGGTGGACGCGTCGTTCACCTACGGTTCCATCCCGCTGGAGGGGCGAGAACTCCCCGCCGCGGACTTCACGGAAATAACTGTGGTGGCGGGGGCCACGATATAGCCCTGAGCGGGCCTGTAAGGCCCCATATCGGCCACAGGAGCGGTTCCGGGGTGTCTTTGTACCCTAGGGCGATTCGGAGGCCGATATGACCCCTCTCTGATACGACACGAAATTCAACATAGACGCGACAACGCCCCGGGGGATGGGAGCAACCCCGGGGCGCTGTCGCCAGTCTGTTTGTGAGTGTTGACTGGATATGTGACCCTAGTCTACATCACCCGAGCCCAGCGATCTTCCAGTCCTCGAAGTCGAGGAGCCCGTTGCCGTTGATATCGCACCATATCCCGCGGAGAGCAACGGCTCGGCTTATCACGCCGCCCTGATTCCGGCATCGCACGACTTCAGCACCCGGCTCCCAGCCCTTGGCCTCCATACATTCTCCGATTGGCCCGGCGCCGACGATCTCAACGTCGTCTAACGGCTGGCCCATGATGACCGCGCAGTCGTCGAAGTCTCTGGCCAGTCGCTCGCTCTCGCTCAGGACCGTTGTCGTGGTGGTCGGGGCTGTCCCGCTTGCCGTGCCTCCGATATGCCGAGTCCGGTTGTGTATGGCCGCTACTCGGCCCTCCAGATTCTGTACTCGGCCGTTCAAATATTGAACGATGTTGGAGTGGTAGCGGTGGAGGATCAACGCCACCTGGCCACGGTTGAGCTGGACATCGGGGCGGAACGTTCCGTCGGAGTATCCCAACAGAATCCCGTTGTTCGATGCCCACACTGCCGCGCTCTCGGCGTAGTGATCGTTCATGTCACTGAACCGGTTCGACTGACTGACCGCGATATTCGTGAGTATCCCCAGCAGGAAGACTCCGCATATGGCCAGCACTACAGCTACCTTCTTCATCATTCACCTCCCTCCGTCGTCATCCCGCCACGTCCTGCCGTAGTCGCGGTCGTCCGCCAAGCAGAGCTCGCATGAGCAGTCGCGGTGCTCGGGCCAGCCGCAGATGTACTGCTCATAGTACTCACGGCTCACCATCACCGTGCCTCTCTTCTACTAGCTCGTCCAGGTGGATCAGCGTGTTCACCACAAGGTCGATCAAGTCGTGAAGGAAGCGGCGCAACCGCTCGGTCTCGGTCATGTGGCCGTTGTGCTCAGTATTCGGCATCGTGCATGATTCCTTCCATGATGCCGAGCACACAGACTTCATAGGCCAGGTTCTCGACGTACCGGCGGGCCTCATGCTTGGTACCGAAGATCGCATAGCGTCCCTTCAGCCACCGCTTGCACCCCGCGGGCTTCCGACGGGTGCCGGTGGGCCACGCGTACCAGTTGTACTTGCCGCTCCCGTCGCGACGCTTGCCGCCGCACTCGATGCCGCCGAAATTGTCATTGACGACTCGGCCCTTCTCCATGATGGACAGGCTCTCCCTGTGCGGGTATCCGGGACTCCGGTCGTACCATCCGGTGCTGAAGTGCTGATCTTTCATTGGGTTTCCTTTCGTGTACACTAGGGGACATCCCTAGTTGTGGGTTGACGGGGAGGAGCCCCCGGCTTCGGTCGGGGGCTCTTTACGTCCCCGAATCCGATCTTTCATGAGATTCTCGCGGGCCTTGATCCGAGCGGCCACCGCCCGTTGCACCTTGCTCTTGTCTGTGCCCGTGCGCTTAGCGGCCTCGCTGTAGCTGAGACCGGCGTCGATAAGGTCCGTTATCTTTTGGTACACTTCCTTGCGGGCGGCGTCTTCCTTCTCTTTCTTGGACATGTCCTTGAGAATCTCGACATTCGACTTGTCGTCGCCCAGGGACTTGACCAAAAGCCTCTGGTCCCCGGTCCAGATCAAGTCCAGGGCCTTGTTCCCGCGGTGCAGCCGGTCCCGGTCGCGGCCTATCTTGACCTTCAAGCGCCCCTCGGGCAGGTTCTCGGGCTCGCCCTCCTCGGCCTCCACCCAGCCCTCGTCCGGCCGGAAGGTCCCGCGGGTCAGCAGTTCCAGATCGACAGTGGCCTTCTTGCCCACCGACCCCCGTGAGGACGATTTGTCACGCTTGCCCAGGTGCTCGATCAGGACCATGCCGCCCAGAGCGCACAACTCATGCCAGTTGTTCTCCTCCAGGAAGGTCTCCCACGCCCGCTCGTCCACGCCCGAGCCCAGGTTCGTGCCCGAGTCCATGATGGTCAGCAGCGGCCCGTCCCCGACCTTCTCGCGGAACCGTTGCATGGCGGCTTCGAAATTGTCGTTAGTCCGCCAGTCGTACCCGTACACCCTCTCCAGGGCTATGTCCCCCACGCCCATCAAGTCGAGCCGGTTCGACATCTGACGCTCGGACATGTCGGCGTCCACATACAGGACCACCCCGCCGTTCCGGCAGTGGCCCGCAGCCAGGTACATGACAACCCACGACTTGAACGTCTCGGGGTCGCCCGCGAGTATCGTGCGGCCGTCCGAGCGGATCAAGTCCAGCAGATCGGGCTTCGGGGACGGCCCCCGCTTCAAGTCCCGCGCACTGACGAACATCTCCTCCGGGCGGGCGGAAGACTTCTCGTCCTCCAGGTCCTCCTGTGCCTTCTCCCATGCCGACTCGACCGTCCGCCGGTGCTTCCGCCCGTGGAGGGCGCGCAAGTCTTTCTGGGACGCCCCCTGCTTAGCCAGGTAGTAGGCCCATTCGTTAGCCAGGTTGTTGAGCCCGCCGAGCTCGCCGGCGTCGCTGTCGCGCATCATCTTGCCGACGGCATCCGCGAGGCTCCGGAGGGGCTTGCGCTTCTTCGGCCGGTAGCCCTCCGGCGTGAGCAGCCACACCCAGTCTTCGTTGGGCCGAATGCGCTCGCCGGAGTCGTGGAAATTGCGCCGGGCCAGTTTCGCGGTGGAAGACTTGAAAACCCAATGCCCGTGGAGGGGGTCGTCGGGCCACGTCTTCGAATGGTAGCTGGCGACCAGCTCGCCCTCCTTGCGGAGCCACCGGGCCACACTCAGACGGTCCTGCGGAGAGAACTTGCGGACGTACGGCCCGCCCTTCGAAGCCTTCTTGTCGTCCACGTCCACGATGACATGGCCCTTGAGGGGGCTGCCCGCGAGGGCCTTGGCATCTGTGATCTCGGGATCGTCCCATGCCCACGACATCTTCCGCCACCCGGTGGGCGGCGACCAGTAGGGATCACGGTCGCGGGGAGTCCTGAGATACAGGGGGACGGGTCGGACGTACTTGCGCATATGCACTCCTAATTGTGGGTTGACCCCATTGTACCACAGTCCACAACCGTATCGTGTATTGGCTCCCCCTACGGTTCATAGCGATACCGATACTCGATACACCCCCGGTCCAGCCGTATCGTGTATTGGTTGCCCCCTACGGTTCATCGAATACGCGATACCGCTACGACTTGTGCCCGAACACGCCCTCGCATATACATACACCCTCGCTGAGGGTTCACCTGAATACATCGGCAAATCCAATACGCTAGACTGTGGGCAGCGGGGCGTCACGGGTTCAAAGTAAGCAACAGGCTTCAGGGTGTGTGGCCCGTGGCCCCCCGCTCCCCTCTCGCCAGCGTTGGAGACGCTATGGTCGGGAGCGGCCGCGGGCAG
>CBDEVV010000008.1:0-29235 GCA_965243655.1 Dehalococcoidia bacterium
TGGGATAGGCCCGCTCCAGCACGACCCTGATCTCATCGAGATCGTCTATCAGGCAGTCAAGGCCTTAGTGCGCCGTAGGTTCACTGTCAGTCCCCCTGACTATCGAGCCGGGCATCGACCAGCTCCAGCGCTTGCAACAGCACCGGCAGGGTCAAGGTCCGGTCGTCGTACTCGCGCCGCAGATGGTCGTGAACGTCGTCAAGGTCCTCTCGGAGTCGGGACATCGCCCGGTCCATCTGCGGGGTCCGCATAGAAGGTGTGCTCATGTTTCTTCCTTTCTTGTTGTCGGCAGGTCGCCGAAATCGTCGGGCCATGGCACGGCCCTCCGGAGAGATTGCCGGGAGCGGGCGGATGGTCCCCGCCCCCGGCGTCCTCAGCACCACCTGAGGAGATCATTCGGTCCCCCAGCCCTTCCGCGGGAGGGGTCGGACTTGCTTAGACGCGCCCACCTGGACCACGCTTATCATCTTGCGGTGCTCCATCTTAGAGGCCATGTCGTCCTTCTTCCTCTGAGTGCCTCGCACTAGCACCTTGAAGTCGCTCATGGACAGGAACTCGACCTTGCGGAGCTCAAGCGTCCGGGTCAGATCGTCCCACACGTCGGCAGGGGACTGCCGGACCCTCTCAGTCTTAGGGGTCTCCAGCCCGGTGGCGGGCCGGAACGACCATTCGAAACCGGGGGTCACTTCGACGTACCCGATAGTGTCGCCCGGACTGAGGGCCAGGGCCCCGCAGTTGTTCTTCTCATTGATCAGTTTCAACTTGCCGCCCTTGCCGGGAGAGAACTCTGACACGGCCTCCACCCCGGCGATGTTGCCCTGGATGCGCTGGTCCTTGGCGCCCGCGCCTACCATCGACTTGCCCTGGAAGCGGGTCTCGGTATAGGAGCGGTGGTCTATAAAGACAGTGGTGCACCCGCGGTCCTGCAGTGGCTGGAGGTACTTGTCGAACCACTCTGTGGGATTGCCGCCGTCCGACGGGCAGCCCCAAGCCGTCACTGAGTCGTACACCACCAGCCAGGACTCGTCCAGGACCGCCGGGTAGTCGTCCAGGTCGAGCTTGCCGCCGTGCTGATAGGCGAGCACCTTGTCGCGGCCGAGCACCGGGAGGATGGACTTGAAGTCCTGGACCTTGAGCCCCACCCCCGCGGGCCTATCTCGGCGTCCATCCACAGGACCTTCATGTCACGCTCCGCGATGGCAATGGACGCCAGCCACAGGGCCAGGAACGTCTTGCCCAGCCCGCGGTCCCCGACGATGACATTCGACAGCCCGAGCGGAACGCCCCGTGCTCAGTCCCCTTTATCGGCATCTTCATGGTCAGCAGCGTCTCCTTGGGCTCCCACTCCTTGTGCACGTCCACCCAGAATGGGACGTCCGCCCTAGCCTTAGCGGCCCCCTCGCGTTTAGCCTTGCCTTCCTCCCAGGCACGCTCGGCAGTACGCTTGTGCTTGCGCCCGTACAGCGGCTTGATGTCCTTTTTCCGGGCGCCCTGCTCCCCGAGCCATATTGCCCACGCGTACACGAGATCATTGATGGACCCGACATCGCCGGGGTCCTTCTCGGCGTCCACCATGATGCCGCGGAGAGCCAGTGCTATCTCGGCCCAGGGCGAGCGGATGTCGGGCTCGGGCCGCTGCTCGGTCCAGACGAACGTCCCGAACTTCTCGGGACGATGTTCTCGCCGTAGGGATGGTCGTTGCGGCCCACCTTAGCTCTCGCACTAGGCCTGACGAGCCAGTGGCCGTGGAGGGGGTCGTCGGGGTGGGTACGGCTGCGCGAGTGGGAGACGATGGTGTGACTGCTGTTCCGAATGTACTTCAGAGCATTGAGACGCTGAGTGGGCGTGAACCGCTTCTTCTTAGTCCCCTTGATCTTGTCGTCTATGTCGATGATGACATAGCCCTTGAGGGGCGTGGCGCCAACATTAGGCCAGTCAGCCACGTCCTCCCAGGAAGGGAAGACTTGCTGCCACCCGTCGCCGTTCTTCCTGGACCCGCAAGGGACAAACTCCGGGCCGGAATGCCGCAGGCGGATAGGTCGAGTGTGCTCGTAGAAGGCGTCCATCCGTCAAGCCTCTTTCTCTCAAGTGGTGCTGGTCCCATTATAGCAGATGCGGTGAGCGGCTGCCACCCGCCGTCGGACTCCCCGGAGCCGCACGTCGCGGCGGCCGCTGCCTCTCTATACGTACGCGGCGCCTTAGGGGGGTGTACGCGTATGTATGGAACCCCGTCTATCCATACATACGCGTACACCCCCCCATAAGGGGCGTATGGTATCGCGTACGGTTAGAATGGGACCGGCGGGGCCACGGGTTCAAAGTAAGCAACAGGCTTCAGGGTGTGTCGCCCGTGGCCCCCCACAACACCCCCGCGACACCCTCGGGCCACAAATCGTTATGCCAACATGTACAATGCCGGCATGGCTGCCACTAATGCAGAGCGGCAGAAGGCCCACCGCGGGCGTGCCAAGGCCAAGCACGCCGCCCTCGAGGCAAAGCTCCCGAAGCAAGTGCCATGGGCGCAGTACGCGGGCAGCCTGACGGACGAGGTGATATCGGGCATCGGGCACCGGTACACGGAACTGCTGGTCTCCCAGCCCGACGCCGCCGCTAAGGACGTGGTGCTCATGCTGGACTGGTGCAGGGCGGACAATGAGCGCATGCGGCCTAAGGGCGTCGAGATGGCCAAGGGCCGCGAGCGGTTCGGGGTGCGCGTCGAGTTGAAGTCCGACGGCAGCGCTATACTTGAAGTCCATGAGTGACCCGACACCCGAAGAACAGACCCTTTTCCAGAAGTTCCGCGACTGGATGCGGGCAGAGTCGAACGCGAGCGATGAGACGCGCCACGTCACTGAGCCCGCGCCAGAGTCGGCGCCCGAGACTGAGACTGAGCCGTCGGCCGAGACCGCGGCCGAGTCGTTCACTCGGGCCGAGCTCGACGCCGCTGTCGCCGCGGCCGTGGCTAAGGCGACGGCTGTTGGCGTGGTGACGCCCCCGACGGGCACGTCGAAGATCGCGCCCTCGGCCCGCGAGGCGTCCAGCCGCCCGGACTTCAGCAGGATGTCGCACAGCGAGATCGCGAAGCAGTATCGTGAGAAGGTCCTGCCCGACATACAGGCAGGCAGAGAGAAAGTGGAGGTCGTCTAGATGGCCATTACAACGGCGGACTTGATGGTCTACTTCAGCTCCGTCACCTACGATGAAGTCCGTCAGGACTCCCTGTGGCGGATGCTCACCACCCAGGACTGGACGGCGGAATGGGTGGCGGGCGCATCGACCGCTCGCATCCCGCTGCCGACGTTCACCTACAAGGCGGGCAACACCGCGGCCACCACGTCGAAGCCCGGCACCGCTGTCGGTGTGAACGTGGAAGACAGGGCACGCGGCAGCCGCTGGGCTAACCTCTCCGGGGTCGGCTCGGACCGGCTGGTCTTCGGGCGTTCCGGCTCCAAGTCGTCCTCCCAGTTCATCGGGGCCGAGGACATCCTTGAGACGCCCTGGAACATCGTGGAGGAGTACCGCTCGCGGGCCGCGTATGAGATCAGGAATGAGATAGACCGTGCGATCTACAATCTGATCCGCGGGTATCCCAACAACACCACCGCTCTGGGCGACGGCTCGGCCCGACTCGGGATCAACCCGGACGGCAGCCCGATGGGCAACAACAAGGGCGAGCGGGAGGCCTCCGGCCGCCTGGTGTACGAAGTGGTCCGCCAGTGGTCGCGGCTGCTGGAGGAGCGCGATCTCATGTCTGAGATGTCGGACTCGCCCGGCTCGGCGTACTGCATCCTTCACCCGCGGCTGTTCGACGTGCTGACTGAGGACTTGCTTGACCGGTCGCTCTCGTGGGACGCCCTGACCGACAATCTGCTGCGGTCGAACACGGTGCTCGCCTCCCGCGGGTACAAGGGCCGCCTGAAGAACGTGGACATCTTCAGCTACACCAAGGCGCCCATCCCGACCGGCAGTTCCAAAAACACCGTCTGGGACATCACCTGTGGCACCATGCGGGCAGTGGCTGCTAACGTCCGCTCGCCCGAGACCCAGTACTTCACGACTGAGCAGAATCAGATCACTGACGAGCCCGGCAACGTGATGCGGCAGTACATGGAATACGGCTGCCTGGAGCTCGACGGGGCCGAGCGGATGCAGAAGTTCACCATCGACGCGCACGCTACGGACTGAGGCGGATCATGAGTGTACGCAGGACTGTCGAGGCCGATATCGTCATAGGCGGCGACGGCTGGGCACTGGACCTGACTAACGTGCTCGGGGCGTCGGTCGCCGGTTCGGCCACTGTCACCAACGAGGCGTTCCTTGGGACCCGCGATGAGGAGGCGTCAGTGCACGCTGTCAGCTACAGCGTCGAACTATCGACGTTGTACGACAACGCCGACGTGGACGCTCTCAGGGCTCGGGTAGGTCAGGCCGCCAACATCTACATCGGCAGCAACGGGCTGTTTTGCTGCTTCCCGCTGGACGTGCCAGAGATACCGCGCACGGCCGGGGCCGTGGAGCCCATAACGGCCAGTTTCACGATGGGCGCCAGCGGGCAGGGCCGGTATGGCACCGGGATCACGTCGTTCGACCTGGCACAGAACAAGTCGTCCCAGGGCGGCATCGACCTGTCCGGAGCGGAGGCCGTGCACGTGGTCGTGAGCGAGATCAGTTCGACTGCTCCGGCCGCGTTCCGGCTGGTGGAGGGGTCGGACAACGTGTCAGTCCCCGCCAAGCTGGGCATCCACAGGGTGGCGATCCCCGCGGCGATGCGAGCGAGCGGAGCGTCCATATCCATCACGTCGGCATCGAACCGCTCGGTCAAGGGCTTCGTCCTGGTCGGGAGTGACGTGCCGGTCGCCGCTGACGCGGTGTAGGAGGAACCATGGCAACCACAAGATCGGGCGCGAAGCAGACCCTCTCCATAGGCGGGGTCGCGATATCGGGCAAGGGCAACGGGTTCGGCGGCCTCTCACTGAGCCCGTCGTCCACCCCGATCACGACCGTCTCCGCGGGGCTTGAGACGTCCCACGACTCGGGCCACAGGGTCAATCAGGCGTCGTTCTCCTGCGACACCAACGAAGTCACAGCCCCCGTGCTGGCGTTCCAGACCGGCGTGCGCAAGGCGTGCGTGTGGAACGACGGCGTGACGGACCACGACTTCGACGCGATCCTGGAAGTCACCTGGAACCTTCAAGCCCGCGCGCAGGAGATGTTCGACGTGACCCTGTACATCGACGGGGAGATCACGTGAGCCGCTGGCAGCACACTGTCGTAGTCGAAGACGAGTACGGCAGGCCCGAGACTTGGACTCTCAATTTCCGGCGTATGACAGCGCGGCTGCTAGTGGAGACTCAGGCCTTCCTGTCCACCGCGGACGACAGGCCCGAGGCGAGTGTGCTGGCCGCCCTGGCGGACAGGCTGTGCAGGAGCGTGGAGTGCAACGGCGTGGAGGTCGATGACAAGCTCGACGTCCCGGTGTCCGTGCTGACTCTAGTGCCTTCCTTTCATCCCGATTTCGGAGCCCCGGACGACGGAACTGCGCAAGCAGATTCAAGCGACAGTTGAGGGCGTCGAACACCCGTTCTACGATGATCCGCTCGCCGCTCCGCTGTTGTACGCGACCGTGCAGAAATTGAACCCGGAGGAAGTCCTGGACATGGACGCCGAAGTCTTCTCGCTCGCGTACGCCGCCTGGCTCGGGTACAACGATGGCCGACACGTCCGCGCCAGTCGCAGATAGCCCGCCCTATGCCTGGTCCGCCAAGCAGATGGACGTGCTGTCCGATCTCCTGCTGGGAGACGGGGCCAGCCTCCTAGTCTCGGGCCCGGTCCAGTCCGGCAAGAGCGTTTCGACGTGCTTCGGGTTTTGCGACTTCGCGGCCCAGTGGGCGGGTCAGGACTTTATCCTGGCCAGCCGCTCGCAGCGGCAGATGTCGGGGGCCGTCCTGAAGTATGTTCGCGAGTGGCATCATCTCGCGGGCTTGAAGTTCCGGCGGCGTGCGGAGTGGTGGGAGGCGGAGTCCTACAACGGCCGCGGGACTAACCGGTACTTCACACTGCTCGGGACTAATGAGGCGTCGGAGGGGCGGGCCAGATCGTTCACAGCGGCGGGCGCCCTGATAGACGAGCTGACCCTGGTGCCACAGTCGTTCGCCGCGCAGATACAGGCACGGTGCTCAGTGCCGGGGGCGCGGCTCGTTGGGATAACTAACCCGGACTCGCCCCTCCACTGGGTGCATCAAGACTGGATCGACGGCGGCGTTCCGACCTACACGTTCGGGCTCAAGGACAATCCGACCCTGACTAAGGCCTACATCAAGGGTCTCAAGCGGCTGTACCACGGGGCCGCTAAGAAGCGTATGGTCCACGGGGAGTGGGTGTCCAGCGAGGGCCTGGTCTACCCGTATGTCAGGGTCGCGGAACCGCCGGTCGGGACCCCGCGGAAGGTCGTGGTCTGCGCGGACTGGGCCAGCAGCGGGTGGTGCCATGCCGTCCTGCTCGGGGGCTTCGAGGGCGGCGATTGGTACGCGATGAAGGAGTGGCTCCACAACGGTCAGACTCACGGCCATCTCAATGAGATTGAGTCGGCCGAGCGGATCAAGGCGGAGCTCGTCGGCGGGCGGAAGGTCGATATGGCCGTGGCGGACAAGTCGAACAAGCGGTTTGTCCGAGCGCTAGGCCACGTCCTGGGCACTAACGCCTACGCGTCCTACAGCCTCCCGTCGCACGAGGTCCGGCGCGGCATCACGATGGTCAGGATGTGGATAGAGGACGGGATGCTGTCGTTCACTAAGCGGTGTCCCGAGACGATCCGCCAGCACCAGCTTTACCGGTGGTGTCCGAACGCCGCGATCCTGGGCGAGGACAAGCCGATCAAGGAGGACGACCACGGGTGCGACGCGGTACGATACGGGGTGTGGGCTGTGGCCTCCGCCCAGAAAAAGAAGGGCTCTCATGCGGTTGCAAGATGAGGTTGTGTTCAATGTCTTCCTGGCGGAGGACGACATACGCGAGGGCATGGAGTTCCCGCCGCACCGGTTCCGCCAGCGTGACGACCGTCTGGCGTCCCTGAAGAAACTGTGGCTGGGAGATTTCTCGGAGCACTTGACCCTGGCTAAGGAGACCGTGGTCATCAACCACTTTCGGAACTACAGCACTCAGCTTGCCAACATGCTGCTCATGTCGATACCCGAGGGCAACGTGTCGGTCGGGGCGTTGTTCGATGCCGTGGTCGAGCAGACGGCCTACGGCGGGTGTGTGCTCTCCGCCATCGACGGGGAAGTCCAGACCATCGACCCGAACACCTGGTACCCGTTGCAGGACGGGAGCTTCTATGCCGTCGTCCCGTTTATCTCGGTCGAGGCCCACGACTCCCGGCCGGACGCCGCGGAAGTGTGGTACTTCTCGGAGGGCGGCAGCGTCGAACGGGCAGTCTACGGCTGGGAGGGCGAGTACACCGGCCGCGGGCGCCTGGAGCGGCTCAAGCAGGACTGGACTAACGCGGGCACTCACCGGTCTGTCGTCATCCCGAAACTGCCCACCCGCGGCATCTGGGGGACGAGCAAGTACATCGAGATCGCCGCACCAACAATCGAGATAGCAAACCGCGGTACCCGGAACAGCAGGGTGCTGGACATCAATGGCCGCCCGATCCTGACCGTGACACAGGCCGCCGAGGACGCCGAGTCGCAGTACGATCTGAGCGGCGACCCCGACACTGACGCTAACGCGAGGGCCGAGCTTGAGAAGGCCCTGGCACGGGAGAACGCGCGGGAGGTCGTCCACTGGTCCGACACGACTCAGAAGGCCGAGTTCTCGGCCCCGAACGTCGAGGGCGTGCGGGTCTCGCTGGAGCAGATGGAGTACTACAACCAGACCCTGAGCTACTTCACGGGCATGCCCGACCTGGAGGGCAGCTATCAGGCCCCGTCGGGCGAGTCGCTCAAACGCGAGTTCCTGCCGTTGTACGCCGAGACGTCTGCCATGCAAAACGCCCTGGTCGAAGGGCTGCTGGCCATCGGGGTGGAAGTGACGTGGCCGCACATATTCGATGTGATGGAGGGCGATGCCGAGCGGGACGACGGCAGCCCGACCGTGCAAGTCGAGGACGAGTTCTAGTGGCGGGCGCGTACATCTATGATCAGCACGTCGAGATGGCGTTCACGCCGCTGGCGGACGTGGACGCCCCCGACGGGTCTGTGAAGGTCGCCCTGCTGGATGCCGTCGAATTCCCCGCGGGCGTGCAGGAAGACAACCCGTTCTGGACGTTCTATGAGGGGGCCGTCACCTTCGACACGAGCATCAACGACGGGTACGTGTTCGGCCTCCAGGTGACTCATGAGTTCTCGGACGGTGTGACCTACCGCTCGCCGCCGCGGCCCGAGACTTACCGGGTCAATCGCAACAGCCCGTTCACGCTCCCGCTCGGGACGTTCAACAGCCGGTCGGTCATCCCGTCCGGATCGTTCACCGCGGAGCAACTGGCCCAGCCGGTCGCTGTCACGATAGAACTCACGGTCTCCAACATCGACGACAAGCCGTTCACGTGCGATCTGCTGGACCATGCGCTAATGGCAGTGTCTTTCGTGCAATTCGACGACGGCCGGATACCCGCGTACACCCCGCCGAGCACAGTGTCGGGCGAGAGTCTCAAGCAGCGTATCGACGCGACTCTGGAGGCTAACGCGTGGGACGTGGTGCAATTGCCGACACAGGCCGCGCCGGACAAGGTAATGGCCACTTACATGGGCGCGCAGGCCACAGGCACCGACATGGCCCACCGGGTGGAGGTGGTCCACTGGCTGGCGGTGCAACGCGAGACTAATATCGAACAGCGGGTCGAATCTCTGCTGGACATCCTGGCCCACGTTGAAGACTGCTACCCGATGCTGAGCCAGGTGATAGCGGCGTATCCGGACTCGCTCCCGTCGGAAATCCGCAACACCCGCTCGACCCGCTGGTGCCAGGTGAGCGTGGTCTGCACAGACCGGGGCTAGTCGTGGCGACTCTCACTATGGACCTTCCACACGGGGTCAGACGGTTCGTCCGCCACGACGGCAAGTTGTATCAGAGGGCTGTGGATGAGGCCGTGCTGCTGCTCAAGTCGGGCACGTCGCTGGTGCCGGTCGATTCGGGCAGATTGAAGCGGAGCTTCCGGCGGAAGGGCTCGCGGGGCCGGTCCCGGATACACAGCCCGGTCAAGTACGCGTCGTTTGTCGAGAAGGGCATACCGCAGCCGCTCACTAGAAACGCGGTCAAGCTCACGCTGTCGATAGGCGTGCCGGTGATCCTGGGCAAGCTGGGATCGCAAGTCTCATACAGCAGGGCGGGCGCCCGCAAGATCGCCCGCACCGCTCAGAGGCAGCGGACTGCGCAAGTGGCCGCCGCTGCTAAAGAGCTCCGCGCACGGCTGCGCGAGATCGAGGCTAAGGGTCTCGCCGCCCGGCCGCGGCTGCCGTCGGATGAGGGCAGGCCGCGGCGCCCGACCGGCCGGGTGCGACATCTGCTCGCTAAGCCGCGGTGGACTGAGGCCGACGTCAATGAAGTCCTGGAGATACTGCGATGAGCCTGCGCGCGGTGCTGGACGACCTGGGCTCACAGGCGGTGGAATTTGTCGAGCGCTCGGACTGGCCGGTCCGCACGGGGTTCTCACTGCGACACTTCGGGCATCGGGTGTCGGGCCGCGACCGCGTGTCGGTCACTAACGCCGCGGACTACGCTGTCCACGTGGAACAGCGGACGGGGATTATCGAGCGGACCCTGAAGGCCGCCGACTGGGACACGGAAGGCTACGAGAACTACGTGGCTAGGCGACTGGGCGGGAGGCCCTGACATGGCATCTGTGCCCGTAGAACTGGTCCTGAAGGGCGGCGGTCAGGTCGAGGCCTCCCTGGGCCGGGTCGAAGCGTCCATCGACCGGGTTGAGAGGGGCGTCTCCCAGAAGATCGCGGGGGCGTTCTCCAAGGTTGCTAAGGGGGGTGCACTCGCCGCCACGGCCGCGGTGGTCGGGTTCGGCAAGGCAGCCCTGGAGAGCGCTGTCGAGATCAGGAATCTGAGCAAGATAAGCGGGGCTTCGACCGATGCCCTGCAGAGGCTCGGCCGTATCGCCAAGCAGTCGGGCGGCGACGCCGACGACGTGGCCGACGCGTTCCGCGAGATGCAATTGCGGCTGGCCGAAGTGGCCGAGCTCGGGACCGGTCCGGCCCACGACGCCCTGAAGATCATCGGGGTGTCGCTGGCGGACCTTGAGGGGATGAGCCCGGATCAGACGTTCGACACGCTCCGCGACGCCATCTCGCAAGTCGAAGACCCGGCGTTGCAATTGTTCGCCGCCGAGGAACTGCTGGGCGGATCGGCCGAGCGTTTGAACGCCATCGTCTCCCAGAGCCCCGAGGCATTCGACAAGGCGACCGCGGCCATAGGGGACAACACCGTCCTGTCTGAGTCCCAGATCGAGACCCTGGCCCGCATGCGCGAGCAGTGGACCCAACTGAGCGCGCGCATTCAAGTCGCCATCGCCACTGCCCTTGAGAAGGTGCTGCCGGTCTTGAAGTCGATAGCCGGCTTCATCAAGCGGAACTGGCAGCCCATCCTGGCCGGAGCGGCAGTGGCAGTGGGAGCCCTGTCCGCGGCATTGGTGCATGCTGCCGTAGTGGCCATCCCGCCGCTCATACTCAAGGTGAAGGCCCTGACCGCGGCCCTGCTCGCAAACCCAATCGGCCTGGTGGTGGCAGCCCTCGCGGCCCTGGCTGTCGGGCTCACGCTCGCGTGGCAGAAGTCTGAGCGGTTCCGAACTGTCGTCACGGGAGCGTTCCGGGTCGTGGCGACCGTCGTAGGCAAGGTCGTGTCCACCATGCTGGACAGTCTCGCCGGGCTGCTTGACGGGATCGCGGACATAGCGGACAAGTTCACCTGGCTTCCGGGCGCCGTTGGGGACGCTGTGGAGGAGGTCCGCGATGCAATCGGCGGCGCGGGCGACACGCTCCGGGAGTGGGGCGACAACGTTGAGGCCAAGCTTGATGCCGTCGCCGGGGCCTTCGAAGACTTCGCGGACCGGGGCGAGGAGGCCGTGGACCGGGTGTCCGCCCGAGTGTCCCGCGGGCTGGGCAAGGTCCGGGACGAGATGGAGGTCACCACACAGGCAACCTTCCGCTTCGCTGCCGAGGGCGTGCGCGCCTACGCCGACATGGTGGACCGGCAGGACGCCCTGGACCGGCAGCGCGAGCGGTCCACTCAGTCGTGGCTCAGGACTCAGAAGACTTCACTGGCGGACGCCCTGACGGCCTTCGCCCGCTACACCGAGTCGATGGCGGGGACTCAGGCCCAGCGGATCAAGACGGCCTACGACCTCCTGACGTCCGCATCCCGGAGTTCCGCTAAGGCCGTCACGGCCTCCACTGCTAAGAAACTGTCCGAGTCGGACCGGCTCGCCCGCGGGCTAGTGGTCACCATGCGGAACGCGTGCGGCGCGGTCACGGGTTTCAAGCAGTGCGTTGACGGGGTGGTAGTCGAGTTCGACGAGAACATGGACCGCATCCTGTCCGACGCCGACAAGCTCGCATCGGGCATAGCGGTGCCCATCACTAACGCCTGTGGGACGGTCACGGGCTTCAAGCAGTGTGTCGATGGGATGGTCGTCGAGTTCGACGAGAACATGCAGCGGGTCGAAGACGCCGCCGACAGGATGGCGTCCGGTGTGCCGCGGCAGTGGGCCGGACGGCCAGAATCTGGGAGGATTTGTCGATCACATTCGAAGGCGGGGCAACTCCTGCGGATATCACTAATGCTCAGCTCCGAAGGGTCGCGGCTATGGTCACATCACCCCGGAAGACCGCCGGTGAGGTCACGGCCTTGGACATAGCGAAACGGAACAGGCTCGGGGCGATAAGCCATCGCAGAGTGGAGTTCAAATTGCAGGACCTTGTGGACCGGGGTCTTGAAGACTCAGTGGCAGCGAATGCCCTCCGCAGCCGACTGGAGGCCTCGTCGAAACTCTTCAAGAATTTCGAGAAAAGGTATACAACGAACCGCCCAGAGAACTTCGACGACCTCCCGCCCTGGCCCGCGGCGGCATCGTCACACGCCCGACGCTGGCCATGATCGGGGAGGCCGGGCCGGAAGCGGTGGTGCCACTGGACCGGGCTGGCGGCGACTTGCACGTCACCATCGAACTGGACGGGTCCCGGCTCGGAGAGGCAATCGTCCGGAACGTCAATGAGGCGTCCCGCCGCGGCGAGCTCCTGACGGTGGGAAGGTTCGACGACTAGTGCCACTTGTCAGGCCGAAACTCCGGTGGCGGGTCCGGTGGGACCACATCGTCTGGACGGACGTTACCGACCGGATGGAGTCCGCCAACCCGCGCCACGGCGCGAGCCGCGGCAACCCCGACCGTCCCACCGTCCTGTCGGGCACCGGCCGTGCTGTCATGCGCGGCGAGTTGGAGGAAGAACAGAAGTCCGGCCGGTTTCACATGCACTTGTTTATGATCGACCCCGACGACGAGTCCATCGAGTACGACATCTGGGGCGGGTTCATCGCCGCGCCCCGCGCCCTGCCGGGCACGATCCGCCGGAACGTCTGGGAGATCGAGGGCCACCACACCGAACTGTTGCAACAGCCGATAGCCCAGACCATCCCGACCCGGACGCTGTTCGGGATCATGAGCGACGACGGGTTCTGGGGCCAGTCCGGCGGACGTCCCACAGTCGTCGGGCGGATACCCGACAGGGCCACCCGCCAGTACGACTTCACAGGCCGGGTCGGGGGCTTCCTGGCTGTCATGGCCGCCACCGGGTCGTGGGAGGCCTCCGAGGACCACGACGGGGACATCCACTACACGACCACTGCGCCCACAGCCGACGACATCCCGGACGACACGCTCCGCCTGGACGGGAGTGTCACGGTCTATCGCAACGTGGTGACCCGCGACCGGGCGGACCGTATCCGCAACGTCCTGGTGCAGGGCGACAAGCAGTTGTACCGGAACACAGCCAGTGCCATCGCGTGGGGCGCCCGGACGCTGGAGGTCCCGTCGTGGTGGGCGTCAGTCTCAGTGGTGTCTGAGGCCCGGGCCGTGATCGACTCGCTCGCACAGTTGCGCCGCGAGCACACCGTGTCCATCCCCTTCGCCCAGCGCTCGGCCGAGGGGGTCCGCTTTGTGGAGGCCCTTGACACGGGCGACTACTTGCACGTCACACTGCGCGACCCCGACTACGGGGTGGACATCGACGAGACGTGCATCATCATGGAGAGGGAAGTGCACTGGGACCAGCGCACCCCGCCGTACATAACCCTGAGACTGCTTGAGACCGGACTGACCCCGCCGAAGCCCGCGACTGAGCAGGCGTTCATCCTGACCGAGGACGGCTTCATCGTGCTGACCGAGGACGGGTCGAAGCTTGAACTGGAGGCCAGCGTGACCGCGGGCTTCACGCTGCTGGACGAGGAGGGCGATGCCGTGCTCCTGGAGGACGGGAGTAGAATGCTATTGGAAAGGGCATGAGATGACCGACCGCAAGATCAGTGAGCTAAGCGCTCTGACCGCTCCCGCCGACGCCGACTATGTGCCGGTCATCGACGCGAGCGAGACGGCCGACGCCTCCAAGAACAAGAGCCTCACGCTCGCCAGACTCAAGACGTTTATCGGGGCGGGTCGCATCCCGGCCGCTAACCCCGGCAACAACAAGGTCTGGAAGACCAACAGCAGCGGAACCCCCGGCTGGCGCGACGACGCCACGGGGGGCGGGTCCACGACCATAGGCGACGGGTCGGTCACCACCGCGAAGCTGGCTGCCGGGGCCGTGACGACGGTCAAGATAGCCGACGACGCGATCACGTCCGCCAAGATCGACAACAATCTGCTGTCCAACATCGTCAATGCCGGCGTCCCGTTCACGTCGGCGGACCACACAAAACTGGACGGCATCGAGGCCGGTGCGGAAGTCAATCCGGACGACAACCGGCTGGTCCCCTCCGGCGGCTCCGCGGGCCAGGTGCTCAAGAAGCGGACCGGCACTAACTACGACGTGCAGTGGGCGGCCGACGCCACCGGTGGCGGCAGCGGCGGAGGCACGGCGGTCTCCGCCCACACTCCCGCGGCGGGCGACGCCGAACTGGCGGGCATCGACATAGGCGGAACCGACTATGAGATCACCGACCGCGAGGGGCGCGACCGCTTGCACCTGGTCGAACAGCGGGTGCACCCGATCCTGGAGAAGCCACAGACATGGGCCAACGTCTCCGCCGCGGGGACGGCGGGATGGTCCGCCGCGACAGGGCTGCTGACCGCGGTCAATGCCGTCGCCGCCCTGTCCTACGGCAACGCAAACGTGTCGGGCACGACAGCCCAGTACGTCTATGTGCGCATACGCACGGGCGCCCAGCAGAGCGCGTACCGCTTCCGCTACACCATCGGCGGGGGCGCCCAGAACGGCCAGATTCACGACCGGGTGCTGGGCACATGGTCCGGCGAGCGGGTGGGCGCGGACTCGTCCTGGGCGTACTACCGGATCGGGTTCTATGAGGGCAGCACGTTCACCACAGGACGGGTGCAACTGGGGACGGGCAGTTTCGAATGGGAGGGCGACCTGACCCGCGAGGCCGTAGAAGACCAGCTTGATGCTGTCGGGATTCCGCAAGCAATCGACGCCCTGAAGAATGTGACTCGCGATTTGCATCTCGATGGGGCCACCACATTGGTCAAGAACACTGCCGCCGCTACTGCGGGCGTGGCACGCGTCGCTGTGGCTAACGCCGACCGGCAGGCCATAGAGGCGGGGACCAAGAATCTGGACGTCCAGGGTGTGGCGTTCACAGCGACTCTCGCTAACGCCCATTTCGGGAGCACTGCCACCACTACCGACCAGGCCGTGATACGACTGGCCCAGACTCAGGACCGGTCGGACTGGCGCATCCTGTTCGACGACACCGCGTTCCTGGCGGGCGGATGGGTGCCTATCACTGTGGACAATGGCACCGCGGGCTACGACTACTACATCTCGGGCAAGGTGGACAGGACGTCCGAGATCGCGTTGTACAAGTCCACAGAGGAGACCACTTACCACGGCGCACTGGCCGACGGGCTCGCCGTCCCACCCGTGACGACCGGCGGCGGCAGCGCAGTGGACGGCATCTGGCGCGGGACTAAGGCACAGTACGACGCCATCACGTCGAAGGACGACGACATCCTGTACCTGGTCGAGGCCGCGAGCTAATGGCCCTCTCGCAGACACTCACGCTCTCCCACGGCCGCGAGTTCGGGGGGTCGAATCCGGGTGTCAGGCTGGACGACTCGTCCGATCCGGTCGAGCTCGACTCGGGGTTCTTCACTGTCCCCGACGCCGACTCGGAAGTGACCGGCGCGTTTGTCAAGGCGACGTTCCGGGCCCGGACGGCATGGTTGCACTTGAACACGGACTTGTGGCTCGCCAACATCGACGGCTCCCCCGCGGGTGCGCGCAACGACCTGGGCGTGGACTTGTACTCCCCGACCACCGACAAGTGGTGTCGGCTGGCGTTCAGCACTTACGCCACCAAGTCGTCGCGTTCGGACAATCTGGCTCAAGTCAGTTTCAATCTCACGACGCCGGTCCCTACCGGCATCGCGGGCCGCTCGTATCAGTCTCTGAACGACTGGGCGACGGCCGTAGAGGCCGCGTTGCCGCACGACGTGGACGTCACGTTCATGTCGGCGTCGTCGCAGCAGTGGCGCGCCCCCGCGCCGCCCGCGCCGGACACTGTGGACGGGACGTTCCTGGGGTCGAAGTCGGTCACGGGGATGTTCCTGGGATCTAAGACGGTCGCGGCGGCGTTCCTGGGCACTAAGCAAGTCTTCGGCGCGCCAATGACCCCCGCCGGGATGAAGCCCGGAACGCCCACAGGACTCACACTCGACGCCGGCAACGCCCAGATCGTCGCGTCGTGGACGGCGTCGACCGGCCACCCACGCCGCCACTTACCGTCTCCGCTACCGGACGGGATCGGGCGCGTGGACGGAAGTCCCCACGTCGGCCGTAATGGCCACGGTGTCGTCACTGACTAATGGCACGGCCTATGAGTTCCAGGTACGGGCCGAGAACAGCGCTGGCAATTCGGCGTACTCCGCATCTGTGACGGCCACGCCGAGCAGTCTCCCGACGACGTGGATCAGTCTGCATAATGACAACGGCGACTCGCAGGGGCTGTGGTCCGACGGGACGACGATCTGGGTATCAGACAGCGGACGACGACAAGCTGTACGCGTACACGCTCGCCACCGGTGTTCGCGGGACACGAGCGAAGGAGTTCGATCTAGACCTCCGCCAACGACAGTGGGCAAGGCATCTGGTCCGATGGCACCACGATCTGGGTTACGGACCATACCGACGACAAACTGTACGCGTACACGCTCACCACCGGTGCCCGAGACACATCGAAAGAGTTCGACTTGACCGCATGCTAACAGCTTTTCCCGCGGGGCCTTGTGGTCCGACGGTACGACAATCTGGGTGGTGGACTTACTCCGACGAGACGGTGTACGCGTACACCTCGCCACGGGAGCCCGCGACACATCGAAAGAGTTCGATTTGACCAGCTGCTCATGACATCCCCCGCAGGGATGTGGGGCGACGGGACGACGATCTGGGTGGCGGACATTGCACCGACGACAAGCTGTACGCGTACACGCTGGCCACCGGTGCCGACGACTCGTCGAAGGAGTTCGACTTGAATAGCGACCTGAACACTAACCCGCGGGGTCATCTGGTCCGATGGCACGGTCATGTGGGCTTCTGGACGATCTAAGACGACCGCATCTACCCGTACAGACTTTCCACCGGCGCAGCGCTGTTCCCGACGTCATGATGAACCTACTAGTTATAGCGTTCCTGTTGGTCGTGGCTACGTGCTTCGTCCTGATCATATGGCAACCCTAGAAAGGTTATAGAAATGAGCAAATATGAGCAGATCACCCGAATCGTATGGCTGCTGGCAGTCGCGGGCCTTGCCCTCACGGGCAACGCCGCGGCGGCGTGTGTCGTCCTCGCGGGCGGCATGGTCGTCCTTGAAGTGCGGGAGTGGCTGGCAGAGCACAGCCGTCCGGTCAGGACTGACTGACAGATGATCGACAGGATCATCGCGGCCCTGGCAGTCGTTGTGGCGGCGGCGTCCCTGACGTGGACGGCCACCCACGACCACGCCCCCGAGCCCTGTCACGATGTCGGCCACGGGCACTGCTGCTCCGACTGCGCCTCGGCTGTGTGCGTGTCGTGCTGCGCGTTCTACGGGGGCTGCTGTGGATCGTGACAGCTACGAGGTCCGCATAGCCCTCTCGGAGGAGGACCGGAAGATTCTCGCGGGGGTCTCCGGGCTGCCGCTGGTCGGCCGCTACAAGGCCGGGGACAAGACCCTGAGCCTCGTGCTGGACCCCGACGCGGGGCGCGCGGACGATGAGTGACTGCCGGCCGTGCAACGCGTTCGAGTGCAACAGCAGACCGTGCATATGCTGCCCGGAGGTGCGGTCTCTCAGGATGCTCTGAGACGCCCCGTATGGCCCCATATCGGCCACAGGAGCGTGCCTAGGGTACCTTTGTACCGCCGCGGGATTCGGAGGCCGATATGACCCCTCTCTGATACGACACGAAATTCAACATAGACGCGACAACGCCCCGGGGGATGGGAGCAACCCCGGGGCGTCGTCTCCAGCCAAGCCATCAACTGGGATGCCTAGTCTACATCATCCCGCCACGTCCTTGCCGTAGTCGCGGTCGTCCGCCAGGCAGAGCTCGCATGAGCAGTCGCGGTGCTCCGGGCCAGCCGCAGATGTACTGCTCATAGTACTCACGGCTGACCATCGACGGTCCCCTCCCGCGCGATCTCCCGTATCCGGAGAAGCTCGTCGATCAGGGCGTCGATACTGTCGATCATCTCTGCGACCAGGTGGACCGGCAGACTGTTGTGCTCAGCCATCGCCGTGTTCCTTCTCTACTAGCTCGTCCAGGTGGATCAGAGTGTCCACCACAAGGTCGATCAAGTCGTGAAGGAAGCGGCGCAACCGCTCGGTCTCGGTCATGTGACCGTTGTGCTCAGTATTCGGCATCGTCGATCATCTCCCTTACCTTGAGCAGGACGCTCAGTGAGACGTCCTCCGTGGGATAGGCCCGCTCCAGCACGACCCTGATCTCATCGAGATCGTCTATCAGGCAGTCAAGGGCCTTAGTGCGCCGTAGGTTCACTGTCAGTCCCCCTGACTATCGAGCCGGGCATCGACCAGCTCCAGCGCTTGCAACAGCACCGGCAGGGTCAAGGTCCGGTCGTCGTACTCGCGCCGCAGATGGTCGTGAACGTCGTCAAGGTCCTCTCGGAGTCGGGACATCGCCCGGTCCATCTGCGGGGTCCGCATAGAAGGTGTGCTCATGTTTCTTCCTTTCTTGTTGTCGGCAGGTCGCCGAAATCGTCGGGCCATGGCACGGCCCTCCGGAGAGATTGCCGGGAGCGGGGCGGATGGTCCCCGCCCCCGGCGTCCTCAGCACCACCTGAGGAGATCATTCGGTCCCCCAGCCCTTCCGCGGGAGGGGTCGGACTTGCTTAGACGCGCCCACCTGGACCACGCTTATCATCTTGCGGTGCTCCATCTTAGAGGCCATGTCGTCCTTCTTCCTCTGAGTGCCTCGCACTAGCACCTTGAAGTCGCTCATGGACAGGAACTCGACCTTGCGGAGCTCAAGCGTCCGGGTCAGATCGTCCCACACGTCGGCAGGGGACTGCCGGACCCTCTCAGTCTTAGGGGTCTCCAGCCCGGTGGCGGGCCGGAACGACCATTCGAAACCGGGGGTCACTTCGACGTACCCGATAGTGTCGCCCGGACTGAGGGCCAGGGCCCCGCAGTTGTTCTTCTCATTGATCAGTTTCAACTTGCCGCCCTTGCCGGGAGAGAACTCTGACACGGCCTCCACCCCGGCGATGTTGCCCTGGATGCGCTGGTCCTTGGCGCCCGCGCCTACCATCGACTTGCCCTGGAAGCGGGTCTCGGTATAGGAGCGGTGGTCTATAAAGACAGTGGTGCACCCGCGGTCCTGCAGTGGCTGGAGGTACTTGTCGAACCACTCTGTGGGATTGCCGCCGTCCGACGGGCAGCCCCAAGCCGTCACTGAGTCGTACACCACCAGCCAGGACTCGTCCAGGACCGCCGGGTAGTCGTCCAGGTCGAGCTTGCCGCCGTGCTGATAGGCGAGCACCTTGTCGCGGCCGAGCACCGGGAGGATGGACTTGAAGTCCTGGACCTTGAGCCCCCACCCCCGCGGGCCTATCTCGGCGTCCATCCACAGGACCTTCATGTCACGCTCCGCGATGGCAATGGACGCCAGCCACAGGGCCAGGAACGTCTTGCCCAGCCCGCGGTCCCCGACGATGACATTCGACAGCCCGAGCGGGAACGCCCCGTGCTCAGTCCCCTTTATCGGCATCTTCATGGTCAGCAGCGTCTCCTTGGGCTCCCACTCCTTGTGCACGTCCACCCAGAATGGGACGTCCGCCCTAGCCTTAGCGGCCCCCTCGCGTTTAGCCTTGCCTTCCTCCCAGGCACGCTCGGCAGTACGCTTGTGCTTGCGCCCGTACAGCGGCTTGATGTCCTTTTTCCGGGCGCCCTGCTCCCCGAGCCATATTGCCCACGCGTACACGAGATCATTGATGGACCCGACATCGCCGGGGTCCTTCTCGGCGTCCACCATGATGCCGCGGAGAGCCAGTGCTATCTCGGCCCAGGGCGAGCGGATGTCGGGCTCGGGCCGCTGCTCGGTCCAGACGAACGTCCCGAACTTCTCGGGGACGATGTTCTCGCCGTAGGGATGGTCGTTGCGGCCCACCTTAGCTCTCGCACTAGGCCTGACGAGCCAGTGGCCGTGGAGGGGGTCGTCGGGGTGGGTACGGCTGCGCGAGTGGGAGACGATGGTGTGACTGCTGTTCCGAATGTACTTCAGAGCATTGAGACGCTGAGTGGGCGTGAACCGCTTCTTCTTAGTCCCCTTGATCTTGTCGTCTATGTCGATGATGACATAGCCCTTGAGGGGCGTGGCGCCAACATTAGGCCAGTCAGCCACGTCCTCCCAGGAAGGGAAGACTTGCTGCCACCCGTCGCCGTTCTTCCTGGACCCGCAAGGGACAAACTCCGGGCCGGAATGCCGCAGGCGGATAGGTCGAGTGTGCTCGTAGAAGGCGTCCATCCGTCAAGCCTCTTTCTCTCAAGTGGTGCTGGTCCCATTATAGCAGATGCGGTGAGCGGCTGCCACCCGCCGTCGGACTCCCCGGAGCCGCACGTCGCGGCGGCCGCTGCCTCTCTATACGTACGCGGCGCCTTAGGGGGGTGTACGCGTATGTATGGAACCCCGTCTATCCATACATACGCGTACACCCCCCCATAAGGGGGCGTATGGTATCGCGTACGGTTAGAATGGGACCGGCGGGGCCACGGGTTCAAAGTAAGCAACAGGCTTCAGGGTGTGTCGCCCGTGGCCCCCCACAACACCCCCGCGACACCCTCGGGCCACAAATCGTTATGCCAACATGTACAATGCCGGCATGGCTGCCACTAATGCAGAGCGGCAGAAGGCCCACCGCGGGCGTGCCAAGGCCAAGCACGCCGCCCTCGAGGCAAAGCTCCCGAAGCAAGTGCCATGGGCGCAGTACGCGGGCAGCCTGACGGACGAGGTGATATCGGGCATCGGGCACCGGTACACGGAACTGCTGGTCTCCCAGCCCGACGCCGCCGCTAAGGACGTGGTGCTCATGCTGGACTGGTGCAGGGCGGACAATGAGCGCATGCGGCCTAAGGGCGTCGAGATGGCCAAGGGCCGCGAGCGGTTCGGGGTGCGCGTCGAGTTGAAGTCCGACGGCAGCGCTATACTTGAAGTCCATGAGTGACCCGACACCCGAAGAACAGACCCTTTTCCAGAAGTTCCGCGACTGGATGCGGGCAGAGTCGAACGCGAGCGATGAGACGCGCCACGTCACTGAGCCCGCGCCAGAGTCGGCGCCCGAGACTGAGACTGAGCCGTCGGCCGAGACCGCGGCCGAGTCGTTCACTCGGGCCGAGCTCGACGCCGCTGTCGCCGCGGCCGTGGCTAAGGCGACGGCTGTTGGCGTGGTGACGCCCCCGACGGGCACGTCGAAGATCGCGCCCTCGGCCCGCGAGGCGTCCAGCCGCCCGGACTTCAGCAGGATGTCGCACAGCGAGATCGCGAAGCAGTATCGTGAGAAGGTCCTGCCCGACATACAGGCAGGCAGAGAGAAAGTGGAGGTCGTCTAGATGGCCATTACAACGGCGGACTTGATGGTCTACTTCAGCTCCGTCACCTACGATGAAGTCCGTCAGGACTCCCTGTGGCGGATGCTCACCACCCAGGACTGGACGGCGGAATGGGTGGCGGGCGCATCGACCGCTCGCATCCCGCTGCCGACGTTCACCTACAAGGCGGGCAACACCGCGGCCACCACGTCGAAGCCCGGCACCGCTGTCGGTGTGAACGTGGAAGACAGGGCACGCGGCAGCCGCTGGGCTAACCTCTCCGGGGTCGGCTCGGACCGGCTGGTCTTCGGGCGTTCCGGCTCCAAGTCGTCCTCCCAGTTCATCGGGGCCGAGGACATCCTTGAGACGCCCTGGAACATCGTGGAGGAGTACCGCTCGCGGGCCGCGTATGAGATCAGGAATGAGATAGACCGTGCGATCTACAATCTGATCCGCGGGTATCCCAACAACACCACCGCTCTGGGCGACGGCTCGGCCCGGCTCGGGATCAACCCGGACGGCAGCCCGATGGGCAACAACAAGGCCGAGCGGGAGGCCTCCGGCCGCCTGGTGTACGAAGTGGTCCGCCAGTGGTCGCGGCTGCTGGAGGAGCGCGATCTCATGTCTGAGATGTCGGACTCGCCCGGCTCGGCGTACTGCATCCTTCACCCGCGGCTGTTCGACGTGCTGACTGAGGACCTGCTTGACCGGTCGCTCTCGTGGGACGCCCTGACCGACAATCTGCTGCGGTCGAACACGGTGCTCGCCTCCCGCGGGTACAAGGGCCGCCTGAAGAACGTGGACATCTTCAGCTACACCAAGGCGCCCATCCCGACCGGCAGTTCCAAAAACACCGTCTGGGACATCACCTGTGGCACCATGCGGGCAGTGGCTGCTAACGTCCGCTCGCCCGAGACCCAGTACTTCACGACTGAGCAGAATCAGATCACTGACGAGCCCGGCAACGTGATGCGGCAGTACATGGAATACGGCTGCCTGGAGCTCGACGGGGCCGAGCGGATGCAGAAGTTCACCATCGACGCGCACGCTACGGACTGAGGCGGATCATGAGTGTACGCAGGACTGTCGAGGCCGATATCGTCATAGGCGGCGACGGCTGGGCACTGGACCTGACTAACGTGCTCGGGGCGTCGGTCGCCGGTTCGGCCACTGTCACCAACGAGGCGTTCCTTGGGACCCGCGATGAGGAGGCGTCAGTGCACGCTGTCAGCTACAGCGTCGAACTATCGACGTTGTACGACAACGCCGACGTGGACGCTCTCAGGGCTCGGGTAGGTCAGGCCGCCAACATCTACATCGGCAGCAACGGGCTGTTTTGCTGCTTCCCGCTGGACGTGCCAGAGATACCGCGCACGGCCGGGGCCGTGGAGCCCATAACGGCCAGTTTCACGATGGGCGCCAGCGGGCAGGGCCGGTATGGCACCGGGATCACGTCGTTCGACCTGGCACAGAACAAGTCGTCCCAGGGCGGCATCGACCTGTCCGGAGCGGAGGCCGTGCACGTGGTCGTGAGCGAGATCAGTTCGACTGCTCCGGCCGCGTTCCGGCTGGTGGAGGGGTCGGACAACGTGTCCATCCCCGCCAAGCTGGGCATCCACAGGGTGGCGATCCCCGCGGCGATGCGAGCGAGCGGAGCGTCCATATCCATCACGTCGGCATCGAACCGCTCGGTCAAGGGCTTCGTCCTGGTCGGGAGTGACGTGCCGGTCGCCGCTGACGCGGTGTAGGAGGAACCATGGCAACCACAAGATCGGGCGCGAAGCAGACCCTATCCATAGGCGGGGTCGCGATATCGGGCAAGGGCAACGGGTTCGGCGGTCTCTCACTGAGCCCGTCGTCCACCCCGATCACGACCGTCTCCGCGGGACTTGAGACGTCCCACGACTCTGGCCACAGGGTCAATCAGGCGTCGTTCTCCTGTGACACCAACGAAGTCACAGCCCCCGTGCTGGCGTTCCAGACCGGCGTGCGCAAGGCGTGCGTGTGGAACGACGGCGTGACGGACCACGATTTCGACGCGATCCTGGAAGTCACCTGGAACCTTCAAGCCCGCGCGCAGGAGATGTTCGACGTGACCCTGTACATCGACGGGGAGATCACGTGAGCCGCTGGCAGCACACTGTCGTAGTCGAAGACGAGTACGGCAGGCCCGAGACTTGGACTCTCAATTTCCGGCGTATGACAGCGCGGCTGCTAGTGGAGACTCAGGCCTTCCTGTCCACCGCGACGACAGGCCCGAGGCGAGTGTGCTGGCCGCCCTGGCGGACAGGCTGTGCAGGAGCGTGGAGTGCAACGGCGTGGAGGTCGATGACAAGCTCGACGTCCGGTGTCCGTGCTGACTCTAGTGCCTTCCTTTCATCCCGATTTCGGAGCCCCGGACGACGGAACTGCGCAAGCAGATTCAAGCGACAGTTGAGGGCGTCGAACACCCGTTCTACGATGATCCGCTCGCCGCTCCGCTGTTGTACGCGACCGTGCAGAAATTGAACCCGGAGGAAGTCCTGGACATGGACGCCGAAGTATTCTCGCTCGCGTACGCCGCCTGGCTCGGGTACAACGATGGCCGACACGTCCGCGCCAGTCGCAGATAGCCCGCCCTATGCCTGGTCCGCCAAGCAGATGGACGTGCTGTCCGATCTCCTGCTGGGAGACGGGGCCAGCCTCCTAGTCTCGGGTCCGGTCCAGTCCGGCAAGAGCGTTTCGACGTGCTTCGGGTTTTGCGACTTCGCGGCCCAGTGGGCGGGTCAGGACTTTATCCTGGCCAGCCGCTCGCAGCGGCAGATGTCGGGGGCCGTCCTGAAGTATGTTCGCGAGTGGCATCATCTCGCGGGCTTGAAGTTCCGGCGGCGTGCGGAGTGGTGGGAGGCGGAGTCCTACAACGGCCGCGGGACTAACCGGTACTTCACACTGCTCGGGACTAACGAGGCGTCGGAGGGGCGGGCCAGATCGTTCACAGCGGCGGGCGCCCTGATAGACGAGCTGACCCTGGTGCCACAGTCGTTCGCCGCGCAGATACAGGCACGGTGCTCAGTGCCGGGGGCGCGGCTCGTTGGGATAACTAACCCGGACTCGCCCCTCCACTGGGTGCACCAGGACCTGGATCGACGGCGGCGTTCCGACCTACACGTTCGGGCTCAAGGACAATCCGACCCTGACTAAGGCCTACATCAAGGGTCTCAAGCGGCTGTACCACGGGGCCGCTAAGAAGCGTATGGTCCACGGGGAGTGGGTGTCGAGCGAGGGCCTGGTCTACCCGTATGTCAGGGTCGCGGAACCGCCGGTCGGGACCCCGCCGGAAGGTCGTGGTCTGCGCGGACTGGGCCAGCAGCGGGTGGTGCCATGCCGTCCTGCTCGGGGGCTTCGAGGGCGGCGATTGGTACGCGATGAAGGAGTGGCTCCACAACGGCCAGACTCACGGCCATCTCAATGAGATTGAGTCGGCCGAGCGGATCAAGGCGGAACTCGTCGGCGGGCGGAAGGTCGATATGGCCGTGGCGGACAAGTCGAACAAGCGGTTCGTCAGAGCGCTAGGCCACGTCCTGGGCACTAACGCCTACGCGTCCTACAGCCTCCCGTCGCACGAGGTCCGGCGCGGCATCACGATGGTCAGGATGTGGATAGAGGACGGGATGCTGTCGTTCACTAAGCGGTGTCCTGAGACGATCCGCCAGCACCAGCTTTACCGGTGGTGTCCGAACGCCGCGATACTGGGCGAGGACAAGCCGATCAAGGAGGACGACCACGGGTGCGACGCGGTACGATACGGGGTGTGGGCTGTGGCCTCCGCCCAGAAAAAGAAGGGCTCTCATGCGGTTGCAAGATGAGGTTGTGTTCAATGTCTTCCTGGCGGAGGACGACATACGCGAGGGCATGGAGTTCCCGCCGCACCGGTTCCGCCAGCGTGACGACCGTCTGGCGTCCCTGAAGAAACTGTGGCTGGGAGATTTCTCGGAGCACTTGACCCTGGCTAAGGAGACCGTGGGTCATCAACCACTTTCGGAACTACAGCACTCAGCTTGCCAACATGCTGCTCATGTCGATACCGGAGGGCAACGTGTCGGTCGGGGCGTTGTTCGATGCCGTGGTCGAGCAGACGGCCTACGGCGGGTGTGTGCTCTCCGCCATCGACGGGGAAGTCCAGACCATCGACCCGAACACCTGGTACCCGTTGCAGGACGGGAGCTTCTATGCCGTCGTCCCGTTTATCTCGGTCGAGGCCCACGACTCCCGGCCGGACGCCGCGGAAGTGTGGTATTTCTCGGAGGGCGGCAGCGTCGAACGGGCAGTCTACGGCTGGGAGGGCGAGTACACCGGCCGCGGGCGCCTGGAGCGGCTCAAGCAGGACTGGACTAACGCGGGCACTCACCGGTCTGTCGTCATCCCGAAACTGCCCACCCGCGGCATCTGGGGGACGAGCAAGTACATCGAGATCGCCGCACCAACAATCGAGATAGCAAACCGCGGTACCCGGAACAGCAGGGTGCTGGACATCAATGGCCGCCCGATCCTGACCGTGACACAGGCCGCCGAGGACGCCGAGTCGCAGTACGATCTGAGCGGCGACCCCGACACTGACGCTAACGCGAGGGCCGAGCTTGAGAAGGCCCTGGCACGGGAGAACGCGCGGGAGGTCGTCCACTGGTCCGACTCGACTCAGAAGGCCGAGTTCTCGGCCCGAACGTCGAGGGCGTGCGGGTCTCGCTGGAGCAGATGGAGTACTACAACCAGACCCTGAGCTACTTCACGGGCATGCCCGACCTGGAGGGCAGCTATCAGGCCCCGTCGGGCGAGTCGCTCAAACGCGAGTTCCTGCCGTTGTACGCCGAGACGTCTGCCATGCAAAACGCCCTGGTCGAAGGGCTGCTGGCCATCGGGGTGGAAGTGACGTGGCCGCACATATTCGATGTGATGGAGGGCGATGCCGAGCGGGACGACGGCAGCCCGACCGTGCAAGTCGAGGACGAGTTCTAGTGGCGGGCGCGTACATCTATGATCAGCACGTCGAGATGGCGTTCACGCCGCTGGCGGACGTGGACGCCCCCGACGGGTCTGTGAAGGTCGCCCTGCTGGATGCCGTCGAATTCCCCGCGGGCGTGCAGGAAGACAACCCGTTTTGGACGTTCTATGAGGGGGCCGTCACATTCGACACGAGCATCAACGACGGGTACGTGTTCGGCCTCCAGGTGACTCATGAGTTCTCGGACGGTGTGACCTACCGCTCGCCGCCGCGGCCCGAGACTTACCGGGTCAATCGCAACAGCCCGTTCACGCTCCCGCTCGGGACGTTCAACAGCCGGTCGGTCATCCCGTCCGGCTCGTTCACCGCGGAGCAACTGGCCCAGCCGGTCGCTGTCACGATAGAACTCACGGTCTCCAACATCGACGACAAGCCGTTCACGTGCGATCTGCTGGACCATGCGCTAATGGCAGTGTCTTTCGTGCAATTCGACGACGGCCGGATACCCGCGTACACCCCGCCGAGCACAGTGTCGGGCGAGAGTCTCAAGCAGCGTATCGACGCGACTCTGGAGGCTAACGCGTGGGACGTGGTGCAATTGCCGACACAGGCCGCGCCGGACAAGGTAATGGCCACTTACATGGGCGCACAGGCCACAGGCACCGACATGGCCCACCGGGTGGAGGTGGTCCACTGGCTGGCTGTGCAACGCGAGACTAATATCGAACAGCGGGTCGAATCTCTGCTGGACATCCTGGCCCACGTTGAAGACTGCTACCCGATGCTGAGCCAGGTGATAGCGGCGTATCCGGACTCGCTCCCGTCGGAAATCCGCAACACCCGCTCGACCCGCTGGTGCCAGGTGAGCGTGGTCTGCACAGACCGGGGCTAGTCGTGGCGACTCTCACTATGGACCTTCCACACGGGGTCAGACGGTTCGTCCGCCACGACGGCAAGTTGTATCAGAGGGCTGTGGATGAGGCCGTGCTGCTGCTCAAGTCGGGCACGTCGCTGGTGCCGGTCGATTCGGGCAGATTGAAGCGGAGCTTCCGGCGGAAGGGCTCGCGGGGCCGGTCCCGGATACACAGCCCGGTCAAGTACGCGTCGTTTGTCGAGAAGGGCATACCGCAGCCGCTCACTAGAAACGCGGTCAAGCTCACGCTGTCGATAGGCGTGCCGGTGATCCTGGGCAAGCTGGGATCGCAAGTCTCATACAGCAGGGCGGGCGCCCGCAAGATCGCCCGCACCGCTCAGAGGCAGCGGACTGCGCAAGTGGCCGCTGCTGCTAAAGAGCTCCGCGCACGGCTGCGCGAGATCGAGGCTAAGGGTCTCGCCGCCCGGCCGCGACTGCCGTCGGATGAGGGCAGGCCGCGTCGCCCGACCGGCCGGGTGCGGCATCTGCTCGCTAAGCCGCGGTGGACTGAGGCCGACGTCAATGAGGTCCTGGAGATACTGCGATGAGCCTGCGCGCGGTGCTGGACGACCTGGGATCACAGGCTGTCGAGTTTGTCGAGCGCTCGGACTGGCCGGTCCGCACGGGGTTCTCACTGCGACACTTCGGGCATCGGGTGTCGGGCCGCGACCGCGTGTCGGTCACTAACGCCGCGGACTACGCTGTCCACGTGGAACAGCGGACGGGGATTATCGAGCGGACCCTGAAGGCCGCCGACTGGGACACGGAAGGCTACGAGAACTACGTGGCTAGGCGACTGGGCGGGAGGCCCTGACATGGCATCTGTGCCCGTAGAACTGGTCCTGAAGGGCGGCGGCCAGGTCGAGGCCTCCCTGGGCCGGGTCGAAGCGTCCATAGACCGGGTTGAGAGGGGCGTCTCCCAGAAGATCGCGGGGGCGTTCTCCAAGGTCGCTAAGGGGGGCGCACTCGCTGCCACGGCCGCGGTGGTCGGGTTCGGCAAGGCAGCCCTGGAGAGCGCTGTCGAGATCAGGAATCTGAGCAAGATAAGCGGTGCTTCGACCGATGCCCTGCAGAGGCTCGGCCGTATCGCCAAGCAGTCGGGCGGCGACGCCGACGACGTGGCCGACGCGTTCCGCGAGATGCAATTGCGGCTGGCCGAAGTGGCCGAGCTCGGGACCGGTCCGGCCCACGACGCCCTGAAGATCGTCGGGGTGTCGCTGGCGGACCTTGAGGGGATGAGCCCGGATCAGACGTTCGACACGCTCCGCGACGCCATCTCGCAAGTCGAAGACCCGGCGTTGCAATTGTTCGCCGCCGAGGAACTGCTGGGCGGATCGGCCGAGCGTTTGAACGCCATCATCTCCCAGAGCCCCGAGGCATTCGACAAGGCGACCGCGGCCATCGGGGACAACACCGTCCTGTCTGAGTCCCAGATCGAGACCCTGGCCCGCATGCGCGAGCAGTGGACCCAACTGAGCGCGCGCATTCAAGTCGCCATCGCCACTGCCCTTGAGAAGGTGCTGCCGGTCTTGAAGTCGATAGCCGGCTTCATCAAGCGGAACTGGCAGCCCATCCTGGCCGGAGCGGCAGTGGCAGTGGGAGCCCTGTCCGCGGCATTGGTGCATGCTGCCATAGTGGCCATCCCGCCGCTCATACTCAAGGTGAAGGCCCTGACCGCGGCCCTGCTCGCAAACCCAATCGGCCTGGTGGTGGCAGCCCTCGCGGCCCTGGCGGTCGGGCTCACGCTCGCGTGGCAGAAGTCTGAGCGGTTCCGAACTGTCGTCACGGGAGCGTTCCGGGTCGTGGCGACCGTAGTCGGCAAGGTCGTGTCCACCATGCTGGACAGTCTCGCCGGGCTGCTTGACGGGATCGCGGACATAGCGGACAAGTTCACCTGGCTGCCTGGCGCCGTTGGGGACGCTGTGGAGGAGGTCCGCGATGCAATCGGCGGCGCGGGCGACACGCTCCGGGAGTGGGGCGACAACGTTGAGGCCAAGCTTGATGCCGTCGCCGGGGCCTTCGAAGACTTTGCGGACCGGGGCGAGGAGGCCGTGGACCGGGTGTCCGCCCGAGTGTCCCGCGGGCTGG
>CBDEVV010000009.1:0-6438 GCA_965243655.1 Dehalococcoidia bacterium
GCCCCCGTGGGGTCTAGCGTATTGAATTTGCCGATGTATTCGGGTGAACCCTCAGCGAGGGTGTATATATATGCGAGGGCGTGTTCGGGCACAAGTCGTAGCGGTATCGCGTATTCGCTGAACCGTAGGGGGCAACCAATACGCAATACGGCGGGACCGGGGGTGTATCGGGTATCGGTATCGCTGTGAACCGTAGGGGGAGCCAATACACGATACGGCTGCGGGCTGTGGTACAATGTGGTCAACCAACAATTAGGAGTGCATATGCGCAAGTACGTCCGACCCGTCCCCCTGTATCTCAGGACCCCCCGCGACCGTGACCCCTACTGGTCGCCCCCCACCGGGTGGAAAAAGATGTCGTGGGCATGGGACGATCCCGAGATCACAAATGCCAAGGCTCTCGCGGGCAGCCCACTCAAGGGCCATGTCATCGTGGACGTGGACGACAAGAAGGCCTCGAAGGGTGGCCAGTACGTTCGCAAGTTCTCTCCGCAGGACCGTCTGAGCGTGGCCAGATGGCTCCGCAAGGAGGGCGAGCTGGTCGCCAGCTACCATTCGAAGACGTGGCCCGACGACCCCCTCCATGGGCATTGGGTATTCAAGTCTCCCACCGCGAAGCTGGCTCGGCGCAATTTCCACGATTCCGGCGAGCGCATCCGGCCTGACGTGGACTGGGTGTGGCTGCTCACGCCGGAGGGCTACCGGCCCAAGAAGCGCAAGCCCTTCCGGAGCCTCGCGGATGCCGTCGGCAAGATGATGCGCGACAGCGACGCCGGTGAGCTCGGCGGGCTCAACAACCTGGCTAACGAATGGGCCTACTACCTGGCTAAGCAGGGGGCGTCCCAGAAAGACTTGCGCGCCCTCCACGGGCGGAAGCACCGGCGGACGGTCGAGTCGGCATGGGAGGATGGAGTGAAGGCACGAAAGGACGAGAAATCTTCCGTCCGCCCGGAGGAGATGTTCGTCAGTGCACGTGACTTGAAGCGGGGCCGTCCCCGAGGCCCGATCTGCTGGACTTGATCCGCTCGGACGGCCGCACGATACTCGCGGGCGACCCCGAGACGTTCAAGTCGTGGGTTGTCATGTACCTGGCGGCGGGCCACTGCCGGAACGGCGGGGTGGTCCTGTACGTGGACGCCGACATGTCAGAGCGTCAGATGTCGAACCGGCTGGACTTGATGGGCGTGGGGGACATAGCCCTGGAGAGGGTGTACGGGTACGACTGGCGGACTAACGACAACTTCGATGCCGCCATGCATCGGTTCCGCGAGAAGGTCGGGGACGGCCCGCTGCTGACCATCATGGACTCGGGCACGAACCTGGGCTCGGGCGTGGACGAGCGGGCATGGGAGACCTTCCTGGAGGAGAACAACTGGCACGAGTTGTGCGCCCTGGGCGGCATGGTCCTGATAGAGCACCTGGGCAAGCGTGACAAGTCGTCCTCGCGGGGGTCGGTGGGCAAGAAGGCCACTGTCGATCTGGAACTGCTGACCCGCGGGACCTTCCGGCCGAGCGAGGGCTGGGTGGAGGCCGAGGAGGGCGAGCCCGAGAATCTGCCCGAGGGGCGTTTGAAGGTCAAGATAGGACGGGACCGGGACCGGCTGCATCGCGGTAACAAGGCCCTGGACTTGATCTGGACCGGGGACCAGAGGCTTTTGGTCAAGTCCCTGGGCGAGGACAAGTCGAACGTCGAGATTCTCAGGGACATGTCCAAGAAAGAGAAGGAAGACGCCGCCCGCAAGGAAGTGTACCGGAAGATAACGGACCTTATCGACGCCGGTCTCAGCTACAGCGAGGCCGCTAAGCGCACGGGCACAGACAAGAGCAAGGTGCAACGGGCGGTGGCCGCTCGGACCAAGGCCCGCGAGAATCTCATGAAAGATCGGATTCGGGGACGTAAAGAGCCCCCGACCGAAGTCGGGGGCTCCTCCCCGTCAACCAACAACTAGGGATATCCCCTAGTGTACACGAAAGGAAACCCAATGAAATCCAAAACGGAAGTGAGTGTGCCTCACGGGTGGCTCGCCGGAACAGTCCTGGAGAACCCCAAGGCATTGAAGGCCCTGGAAGTCGGATATGTCTCGATCCCATCGAAGGCTATCATCGTCATGAATGCCGACCATATGTATGTCATCCCCATCGACCGGGGGGATCACAGAGACGTTGAGGCATATCTCCAATCCCACGCGGAGCGGACCCTGTGGGACAGTTGGCTGGGCACGCGAGTCGGTCTGGACTCTCTCAACGACTTGTGCGACCCCAACGGTTATAGCTGGGTGGCGTTCACGTCCTACAAGGGGGGACTGTCAAAACCCCGGATCATGGATCGTTCCTTCGATGTCAGGGACATGCTCGCGTTCATAGGATCGGGGGACTGACAGTGAACCTACGGCGCACTAAGGCCCTTGACGGCCTGATAGACGATCTCGATGAGATCAGGGTCGTGCTGGAGCGGGCCTATCCCACGGAGGACGTCTCACTGAGCGTCCTGCTCAAGGTAAGGGAGATGATCGACGATGCCGAATACTGAGCACAACGGCCACATGACCGAGACCGAGCGGTTGCGCCGTTTCCTTCACGACTTGATCGACCTTGTGGTGAACACCCTGATCCACCTGGACGAGCTAGTAGAGAAGGAACACGGCGATGGCTGAGCACGACAGTCTGCCGGTCCACCTGGTCGCAGAGATGATCGACAATATCGACGCTCCTGATCGACGAGCTTCTCCGGATACGGGAGATCGCGCGGGAGGGGGCCGTCGATGGTGAGCCGTGAGTACTATGAGCAGTACATCTGCGGCTGGCCCGAGCACCGCGACTGCTCATGCGAGCTCTGCCTGGCGGACGACCGCGACTACGGCAAGGGGTGGCGGGATGATGTAGACTAGGCATCCCAGTTGATGGCTTGGCTGGAGACGACGCCCCGGGGTTGCTCCCATCCCCCGGGGCGTTGTCGCGTCTATGTTGAATTTCGTGTCGTATCAGAGAGGGGTCATATCGGCCTCCGAATCCCGCGGCGGTACAAAGGTACCCTAGGCACGCTCCTGTGGCCGATATGGGGCCATACGGGGCGTCTCAGAGCATCCTGAGAGACCGCACTCCGGGCAGCATATGCACGGTCTGCTGTTGCACTCGAACGCGTTGCACGGCCGGCAGTCACTCATCGTCTGAGCGCCCCGCGTCGGGGTCCAGCACGAGGCTCAGAGTCGGCTCCCCCGCCTTGTAGCGGCCGACCAGTGGCAGTCCGGAGACCCCCGCGAGAATCTTCCGGTCGGCCTCCGAGAGGGCTATGCGGACTTCGTAGCTGTCCCGCTCGCCCATGGTCAGTCAGTCCTGAGCGGACGGCTGTGCTCTGCCAGCCACTCCCGTACTTCGATGACGACCATGCCGCCCGCGAGGACGACACACGCCGCCGCGGCGTTGCCCGCGAGCGCAAGGCCCGCGACTGCCAGCAGCCATACGATTCGGACAATCTGCTCATACTTGCTCATTTCTATAACCTTTCTAGGGTTGCCGTGTCATGACGTGGGAAACAAGGCCTTGCCGTCGGACAGCCTGTAGGGATAGATGCGGTCGTCTATGCCGTCCACTACCCACATGACCGTGCCATCGGACCAGATGCCTCCGGGGGATGCGTTCAAGGCGTTCAGGTCCATGTCCTTGGACGAGTCGTAGGCACCGGTGGCCAGCGTGTACGCGTACAGCTTGTCGTCGGTGCTGTCCGCCACCCAGATCGTCGTCCCGTCGCCCCACATCCCGCGGGGGATGTCATTAGCAGCGGTCAAATCGAACTCTTTCGATGTGTCGCGGGCTCCCGTGGCGAGCGTGTACGCGTACACCTTCTCGTCGGTGTTGTCCACCACCCAGATTGTCGTACCGTCGGACCACAGTCCCCGCGGGTTGCTGTTAGCAGCGGTCAAGTCGAACTCCTTCGATGTGACGCGGGCACCGGTGGTGAGCGTGTACGCGTACAAATTGTCGTCGACCCAGTCCGCCACCCAGATCGTGGTGCCATCGGACCAGATGCCTCGTGCTAAGCCGTTGGCACTGTCCAGATCGAACTCCTTCGTCGTGTCCCGCGCCCCGGTGGCGAGCGTGTACGCGTACAGCTTGTCGTCTCCGCTGTCTGATACCCAGATCGTCGTCCCGTCGGACCACAGCCCCTGCGAGTCGCCGTTGTCATTATGCAGACTGATCCACGTCGTCGGGAGACTGCTCGGCGTGGCCGTCACAGATGCGGAGTACGCCGAATTGCCAGCGCTGTTCTCGGCCCGTACCTGGAACTCATAGGCCGTGCCATTAGTCAGTGACGACACCGTGGCCATTACGGCCGACGTGGGGACTTCCGTCCACGCGCCCGATCCCGTCCGGTAGCGGAGACGGTAAGTGGCGGCTGGCGTGGCCGTCACGGCCGTCCACGACGCGATGATCTGGGCGTTGCCGGCGTCGAGTGTGAGTCCTGTGGGCGTTCCGGGCTTCATCCCGGCGGGGGTCATTGGCGCGCCGAAGACTTGCTTAGTGCCCAGGAACGCCGCCGCGACCGTCTTAGATCCCAGGAACATCCCCGTGACCGACTTCGACCCCAGGAACGTCCCGTCCACGCTGTCCGGCGCGGGCGGCGCGGGGGCGCGCCACTGCTGGGACGAGGCCGACGTGAACGTGACGTCCACGTCGTGCGGCAGCGCGGCCTCTACGGCCGTCGCCCAGTCGTTCAGGGACTGATAAGAGCGGCCCGCGATGCCTGTCGGGAACCGGCGTCGTGAGATTGAAACTGACTTGAGCCAGATTGTCCGAACGCGACGACTTAGTGGCGTAAGTGCTGAACGCCAGCCGACACCACTTGTCGGTGGTCGGGGAGTACAAGTCCACGCCCAGATCGTTGCGCGCACCCGCGGGGGAGCCGTCGATGTTGGCGAGCCACAAGTCCGTGTTCAAGTGCAACCATGCCGTCCGGGCCCGGAACGTCGCCTTGACGAACGCGCCGGTCACTTCCGAGTCGGCGTCGGGGACAGTGAAGAACCCCGAGTCGAGCTCGACCGGATCGGACGAGTCGTCCAGCCTGACGCCCGGATTCGACCCCCCGAACTCGCGGCCGTGGGAGAGCGTGAGTGTCTGCGAGAGGGCCATTAGCTCGCGGCCTCGACCAGGTACAGGATGTCGTCGTCCTTCGACGTGATGGCGTCGTACTGTGCCTTAGTCCCGCGCCAGATGCCGTCCACTGCGCTGCCGCCGCCGGTCGTCACGGGTGGGACGGCGAGCCCGTCGGCCAGTGCGCCGTGGTAAGTGGTCTCCTCTGTGGACTTGTACAACGCGATCTCGGACGTCCTGTCCACCTTGCCCGAGATGTAGTAGTCGTAGCCCGCGGTGCCATTGTCCACAGTGATAGGCACCCATCCGCCCGCCAGGAACGCGGTGTCGTCGAACAGGATGCGCCAGTCCGACCGGTCCTGAGTCTGGGCCAGTCGTATCACGGCCTGGTCGGTAGTGGTGGCAGTGCTCCCGAAATGGGCGTTAGCGAGAGTCGCTGTGAACGCCACACCCTGGACGTCCAGATTCTTGGTCCCCGCCTCTATGGCCTGCCGGTCGGCGTTAGCCACAGCGACGCGTGCCACGCCCGCAGTCGCGGCGGCAGTGTTCTTGACCAATGTGGTGGCCCCGTCGAGATGCAAATCGCGAGTCACATTCTTCAGGGCGTCTATCGCCTGCGGAATCCCGACAGCATCAAGCTGATCTTCGACGGCGGAGCGGGTCAGGTCGCCCTCCCATTCGAAACTGCCCGTCCCTATTTGCACCCGTCCTGTGGTGAACGTGTCGCCCTCATAGAACGCGATCCGGTAGTACGCCCACGACGAGTCCGCGCCCACCCGCTCGCCGGACCATGTGCCCAGCACCCGGTCGTGAATCTGGCCGTTCTGGGCGCCCCCGCCGATGGTGTAGCGGAAGCGGTACGCGCTCTGCTGGGCGCCCGTGCGTATGCGCACATAGACATACTGGGCTGTCGTGCCCGACACGTTTGCGTTGCCGTAGGACAGGGCGGCGACGGCATTGACCGCGGTCAGCAGTCCTGTCGCGGCGGACCATCCCGCCGTCCCCGCGGCGGAGACGTTGGCCCATGTCTGTGGCTTCTCCAGGATCGGGTGCACCCGCTGTTCGACCAGGTGCAAGCGGTCGCGGCCCTCGCGGTCGGTGATCTCATAGTCGGTTCCGCCGATGTCGATGCCCGCCAGTTCGGCGTCGCCCGCCGCGGGGTCGTGTGCGGAGACCGCCGTGCCTCCGCCGCTGCCGCCGCCGGTGGCGTCGGCCGCCCACTGCACGTCGTAGTTAGTGCCGGTCCGCTTCTTGAGCACCTGGCCCGCGGAGCCGCCGGAGGGGACCAGCCGGTTGTCGTCCGGGTTGACTTCCGCACCGGCCTCGATGCCGTCCAGTTTTGTGTGGTCC
>CBDEVV010000010.1:0-1878 GCA_965243655.1 Dehalococcoidia bacterium
AAGCCGGGCCGAAAAGCCCTGGATGGGGAGAGAGATTTCGGCAGTAAAGCCGGGGCGAACAGAATCTGGGACCACAGCAGTCCGAGCCGGACAGCGCCGAAAATGGCCGTAGCATGGGCGACCACACCGTGGGAAACAGCCTGGACATCACTGGGGACGGCACTGAGGACGGCGCGGTGGCGCGGAAGCCCACCGCCGACACTGTCCGACAGCTCGATTTTGCCCGCCACCAGGGTCAGGTTGGCCACTGTAGCCGCCAGGTACAGCTGGAATCGCGTCTTGGCGCGTCCGAAGTAGCGGGACTGGCGAATGCCCAACTGGACCAGTCGGGCCAATCTGTGCTCGACCACCACGCGTCGCGCTCGATATTCGTCATACCCGGCGCTCTGTTGCAACGCACGGGCCTGTTGCAGGAGAGCCTCCTGGGGATGGATCAGCACCCGCCGTCCCTTCCTGCCCTTGGCCGAGATGCACTGAGACCGCAGGGGACATGTCATACATTCGGACCCGTCGAACTGGAAGGCCTGCAAGTGGTGTATCCGACCCGCGGCATCCGTACGCCGTCCCGCTGGCACTATGGTGTGGGTGACCTGCCCTGCCGGACAGGTGCAACTGCCCGCCACCAGGTCGATGACAAAGTCATTCTTGGGAAAGCGCTGCCGGTCGGGCCGTCCCGGCACCCGGGCAATCAGGGTGCGGCCCGCGTCGGCGAAGGTCTGCCTGGTAGCTCCGTCTCCATAGGCGGCGTCGCCCATGGCCTCCTGCACCGGCACACCGGTGTTGGCCTCGCTCTGTTCTACCAGTTCCAGCGCCCCCAGGTTGTCCGGAGCGTTGCCCGGCAGTACCTCCACGGCGGTGATCAGCTGGGTGTCGGTGTCAACCACAATCGCCGCCTTGTGTCCGTCGAAGCGTCTCCTGCTGCTCTTGTGCCCGTGGCGCATCTCAGGGTCGTGCACCGACATCATCCGGTCCTTGCTCACCCCGTCCTTGAGGCTCACGCCGTCATCGCCGTCGCCGTCGCCACCCTTGCGCTCAATGTCCTGGAGCAGCAACTGCCCCAGCAGTTCCGCCGCCGCCACTATCTGCTGACGCTCAGCACCGTCCTCGGGCAACTCCCCCTGGGCCAGCCGCGATAATTCCAAGAGCCGGTCCGCGTCTCCCACAATCCCCGCCAGCAGTGCCGTCCGCGCCCGCTTGTCCGACCAGTCGATGGTCGCCTCTCCCTTGATGCTGGAGGCGAGGTACCGCCCGTATCCCCGGGCCTTGGCCCATTTCCCGACGCTGATTCCCTCAACCTGCGCCAGCGCCCGCATCAGCTTGACGATCCCGTCGGCCAGCAGATTGTAGGTGTCCCTCACCGCGCCCCGGCCCAGGATGTTGGTCGTGTCCAGAGCCACCTTCATGCTGCGCCTCTTCAGGTAGCCCGACTCCCGGGCGAGGCGCAGGCTGGACTCGAATACCTCCCGCACCCTGTCGTGCAGGATCAGCTGGGCCCGGAACACCTGGAGCGTGCTTTTGGCGAAGGGCCTGTCCTCCACCTCAATCCCCAGAGCCACCTTCCAGCGGATGTCGAAGTCGGCCCGGGCCTTGGCCTCGGCGTCGCTGACCTTGTCGTGGGTCTGCAACAGCAGCGCCGTGGCCAGCAGGCTGGGCGGCACGCTGTCCCGGCCGTTGTCAGCGCAGTAGAACACCGCGAAATCGGAGTCCTGGAACAGCCGGCCCCGCAGGGAAGCCAGCAGACCGTAGAAGGTGTCCTTCCCCACGTGGTCCAGGTACAACCGGTCCGCTTCCCAAAGACCCCTCTGGTCCGAACGCTCTCCCAGCATTCTCAACCCTCGCTACTCTTGTTGACCCCAATTATAAATGCTCGGCGACTCA
>CBDEVV010000011.1:0-16944 GCA_965243655.1 Dehalococcoidia bacterium
CGGCGTTTCCAGCGGGGGACTGGACCCCCAGCACCCCTGGAATCGGGCCGGATTGAACACTCAGGGCTTGGGCTTGCCGGAGTCCTGGACGACCACGAATCGGGCCGTGCGCTCGATGACCTTGGTGATGCGAGTTACCCCGGTCTGTTGCTGGCGATTGGTGACCATGATCCAGAGCCCGCCGAGCTCAGCGGGCAGGGCGGAGGTATCGCCTTCGAACCGAGAGCCCCAGTCGTGCGAGCCGAGCAAATGGGTTTTCCAGCCCGGAATGGGGTCATCCCGTGATCCAGATGGGGCCTTCGGAGCGGCGGCGGGGTTGGTGGTGGGTGGCGGGAACTCCCGGTCGAGTTCGGCGGTGATGAGGTCGCGGAGCCAGGCGGAAACGTTGACGTGGCGTTTGTCGCGGAGGAGTTGGAGGCGAGCTTGCAGGGCGGGATCGATGCGGATCTGGAGCACCTCATTACGTTTCATGACATGACATTTTAGCCTGAGGTGCTGAGAGGGGGGCTGCCCTCTGGCGCCGCTGTGTTCTGGGTTGGCGGATGCCCCGGAGGCGTGATACAATATTTTCTGTGGTGGGGCTGTAAGTAGCCAGATGTGTTTTCCCTCCGGGAAAACTTCTGGCCAGGGCGCCGCCCTGGACCCCCGCTGCCGCTGTCGCGGAGCGTAACACCATGCCGAGACCTCGACTCAGAGATCGCCAGCGCCGCAGCCGGCGGGTGTCGGTATACATCAGCCCGGACGAGTGGGCGGTCCTCGATGAACGGTCCGCACAGGCGCAACTGTCGATCCCGGAATATCTCCGGCAGCGCGGGCTGCGAGACCGGCTGCAAATCGAGTCGCCCAGACGGCTCGATGCCAAGACCTTCCAGGAGTTGCACCGGCTCGGGGTGAACCTCAACCAGGTCGTCCGGGTGCTACACCGGCGGCGAGGAGCCGAAAAGGGTCTGAAGGAGGTCCTCGACCAGGTGCAGCGGTTGCTGCATCGGCTGATGCCGGAGGAGTCGGACTGATGGTCCCGAAGATCCACGCGTCGGGGGGGTCGTTCGGAGGAGTGATGGCCTACTGTCTCGGAGACAAGCGGGTCGAGTATCCGCCGTATCCCGAGGAAGATCCTTTAGTCGATCCCGAGGAGCACGAGCGACGGCACCAGGCGTGGCGCAAGGAGCGGGACGAGTTGAAGAAGCAGCGTGAGGAGATGGAGAAGCAGCGGGCGGGCAGGATCTCGAAGAGGGTCGCCTGGACGGAGACGGTGAACCTCGACACGGACAACCCGCGCCAGGCGGCGCGGAGGATGGCTGCGACGGCCAGCTATTCGCAGGAACTCAAGCGCCAGGCCGGGATCGCACCAGGCGGGCGGAGGCTGGAGAAGCCGGTCTGCCACTACACGCTGTCGTGGAAGGAGGGAGAGCAGCCAGGGAAGGCGGAGCAACTGAAGGCGGTGAAGGAGAGCCTGAAAGCTTTGAAGATGTCGGACAGGCAGGCGGTGGTGGTGTCGCACAAGGACGGCAAGTGCGCCCATGTGCACGTGGTCGTGAATCGCGTCTCGTGGGAGGACGGGAGGGCGGCGAAGCTCAGCCGGTCGCGGGCGGCGCTCTCGAAATGGGCCGAGCGATGGGAGAGGGAGCGCGGCCAGGTGCAGTGCAAGCAGCGAGTGCGGAACAACCGGGAGCGAAGGAAGGGCCGGAGTGTCTACGACCGCGAGAGCCGGGTTCGCGACCAGAGGATGCGGCGCGGTCGAAAGCCGGTCTATCTCAACCGCTTCAAGATTCGCGACGGGCGCACGGAGGATACCGCGCGCTATGTGGCGCGGTTCCGTGTGGTGGAGAGGGAGCAGACGGAAAGAGCGTGGAGGCTGTCGAAGGACGTTCGGGCGGACCTGATGGCGAGACAGCGCCAGGAGTGGAGCGACCTACTGGGTTGGCAGAGGAGCGAAAAGTCGAAAGCGGCCGAGGTCGGCCACCGGGCGGTGAAGGCGGTCGAGAGGGAGATCCGGACGAGCCGCGAGGAGCAGGCCATCGGGCAGGCGGTCGGACAGACGTTGGGCGAGAAGCTCCAGAAGTTCGCAGAGGCCCGCGGCGGAGTCTGGCGGCTTGAGGCCGCGCACCAGGCCGAGCGGTCCGAGATGCGCGGCAGGCACTCAGACGAGCTTGACGCACATGCCGAGCGGGTCCAGGTCGATTTCTACGACAAGCCCATGGCGAAGGCCCATCAAGAAGGGTACGAACTCGACAGGTACGACGACACCTCGAGACAGGACTTTGAGCGCGAGATGCAGAAGCAGGGGTTCGGGCGGGAGAGCCAGGAGCGCGATATCGGTCCTAGCCGGTGAGTTCTCACGCATGCGTAGCAGCGCGGATTGTGGGGCAGGAGGCGTTTTCAGGGTTGAATTGGACCCCCAGGGCCTTTTTGGGCCTCTATTGGGCCACAGGGCGGCCTGTGATGGCCTCGCGCAGCCCTTCCAGCAGCCCCTCCAGCTTGGCTTGGCTGTGTTCGAGCCGCCCGACTCGCTCGGCCAACTGCTTGATGTCGTCCCGTAGGTGGGACATGTCCTGCCGCAGCCAGGCGAACAACCCGATCAAGAGGGCAGCGATGCTGAGAAACCCGCCGAGTTCGAAGGTCATCAGCACGTAGTCTGACACAATGCAGGACAGACGGAAGGAATGATGAAAGATAGGCTCCAGCACGCCGGCGAGATCGCCGAGGAGATGGGCCTGGCGCGGCGTCCGCGAACGCCGCAGGCGGCGCATCACTTCACCCGCTTCGACCAGGTGAACCAACTCGTCGGAGCTGGTGAAGCAGACCCCGACACGGGTTTCATGGCGCGGCTGATGGCGCTGTGCAGCCTGCCCCGCACCAACCCCGGCAAGAGGCTTCAGTACAAGCGCGTCAACGGCCCATACAAGCTGGTCATGATTGCGGGAGCCGACAACAAGCTCCCCTTCGGAAACATCCCCCGGCTGTTGCTGGCCTGGGTGTGCACTGAAGCGGTGCAGACTCAGAGCCGTGAGCTTGTCCTGGGCCGGTCGCTTCACGAGTTCATGGGCAAGCTGGACCTCACTCCTGGTGGGGGTGTTCGCACGCGGCTTCACAACCAGATGGACCGGCTCTTCAATGCCACTGTTTCACTTGTCTACGAGGACAAGCGCAGCAAGCGGTTTGTCAACTCGCAGATCGCGGCGGGCGGGGAGTTCTGGTGGGACCCCAAGCGGCCCGCTGAGCCGGTGCTGTGGGAGAGCACCATCCGCCTCAGCGAGGACTTCTTCAATGAGGTCATCAACCGCCCGGTACCGCTGGACATGAATGCCCTCAAGGCGCTCAGGCGTTCTTCGCTGGGCTTGGACCTCTACCTGTGGCTGACCTACCGCACCTTCGGCCTCAAAGGCCCGCAGCGGCTCTCCTGGCGGCAGTTGTACGTCCAGTTCGGGGCAGACCCGGCCAAGGCGAAGGACAAACGTACTGTTCAGAACTTCCGGGCGAAGGTGATACGCGAGTTGAAGAAGATCAAGCGAGCTTGGCCAGGCCTGGAGTACGAGATCGTTGCTGGGAAGCCGAACAAGGAGAGCGGGGCGCTGGTGCTGTTTCCTTCGCAGCCGAGCATCCCGTCTGTTTGATTCATCCACAGGTGCCCCCCCCCAGACAAGTTTTCCAGAGACAAACGGGATACTATCTTTGGGCCAAAATACGGGACTTACGGGATACTATCTCCGGTTTTAGACGGGACAAACGGGATACCATTCAAGTAGTTCTATTAGAAGATCAAGTAGTTTGTTTAGGTACAAGTAGTCGGCGGCCTTTTCCAGTGGAAATGTGGAAGACACTGGCGGCCCCCCTCAATACGCTCTCGGCTCCGCCGAATCGCACCCGAAAAAAGCTTCCTGTTGAGGCGGAGAACCTGCAATCTGAAGTCCACCCCTTCGACGTAGAGCAGCGACCGATCCCACACGGGGCAGCGCCTGGCGGCGCTTGAGAAAAACCCCGGCTACACGAGCAGCACCCGTGCTAAAGTCTGTGTCCGAGAGTTCATCACTTCATCCTTTCGATTTCGTAGGACCTCCGGCAGACCCCCGGAGGTCCTCTTTTTTTGCAGCTGGAGCCAGAACAGGCCTCCGCTCCAAAAAAACTCGCGCTCAGCACCGCTGTACGGCGTTTCCAGCGGGGGACTGGACCCCCAGCACCCCTGGAATCGGGCCGGATTGAACACTCAGGGCTTGGGCTTGCCGGAGTCCTGGACGACCACGAATCGGGCCGTGCGCTCGATGACCTTGGTGATGCGAGTTACCCCGGTCTGTTGCTGGCGATTGGTGACCATGATCCAGAGCCCGCCGAGCTCGGCGGGCAGGGCGGAGGTATCGCCTTCGAACCGAGAGCCCCAGTCGTGCGAGCCGAGCAAATGGGTTTTCCAGCCCGGAATGGGGTCATCCCGTGATCCAGATGGGGCCTTCGGAGCGGCGGCGGGGTTGGTGGTGGGTGGCGGGAACTCCCGGTCGAGTTCGGCGGTGATGAGGTCGCGGAGCCAGGCGGAAACGTTGACGTGGCGTTTGTCGCGGAGGAGTTGGAGGCGAGCTTGCAGGGCGGGATCGATGCGGATCTGGAGCACCTCATTACGTTTCATGACATGACATTTTAGCCTGAGGTGCTGAGGGAGGCGCCCCATCTGGCCGAACCACAGGGGGGCTGCCCTCTGGCGCCGCTGTGTTCTGGGTTGGCGGATGCCCCGGAGGCGTGATACAATATTTTCTGTGGTGGGGCTGTAAGTAGCCAGATGTGTTTTCCCTCCGGGAAAACTTCTGGCCAGGGCGCCGCCCTGGACCCCCGCTGCCGCTGTCGCGGAGCGTAACACCATGCCGAGACCTCGACTCAGAGATCGCCAGCGCCGCAGCCGGCGGGTGTCGGTATACATCAGCCCGGACGAGTGGGCGGTCCTCGATGAACGGTCCGCACAGGCGCAACTGTCGATCCCGGAATATCTCCGGCAGCGCGGGCTGCGAGACCGGCTGCAAATCGAGTCGCCCAGACGGCTCGATGCCAAGACCTTCCAGGAGTTGCACCGGCTCGGGGTGAACCTCAACCAGGTCGTCCGGGTGCTACACCGGCGGCGAGGAGCCGAAAAGGGTCTGAAGGAGGTCCTCGACCAGGTGCAGCGGTTGCTGCATCGGCTGATGCCGGAGGAGTCGGACTGATGGTCCCGAAGATCCACGCGTCGGGGGGGTCGTTCGGAGGAGTGATGGCCTACTGTCTCGGAGACAAGCGGGTCGAGTATCCGCCGTATCCCGAGGAAGATCCTTTAGTCGATCCCGAGGAGCACGAGCGACGGCACCAGGCGTGGCGCAAGGAGCGGGACGAGTTGAAGAAGCAGCGTGAGGAGATGGAGAAGCAGCGGGCGGGCAGGATCTCGAAGAGGGTCGCCTGGACGGAGACGGTGAACCTCGACACGGACAACCCGCGCCAGGCGGCGCGGAGGATGGCTGCGACGGCCAGCTATTCGCAGGAACTCAAGCGCCAGGCCGGGATCGCACCAGGCGGGCGGAGGCTGGAGAAGCCGGTCTGCCACTACACGCTGTCGTGGAAGGAGGGAGAGCAGCCAGGGAAGGCGGAGCAACTGAAGGCGGTGAAGGAGAGCCTGAAAGCTTTGAAGATGTCGGACAGGCAGGCGGTGGTGGTGTCGCACAAGGACGGCAAGTGCGCCCATGTGCACGTGGTCGTGAATCGCGTCTCGTGGGAGGACGGGAGGGCGGCGAAGCTCAGCCGGTCGCGGGCGGCGCTCTCGAAATGGGCCGAGCGATGGGAGAGGGAGCGCGGCCAGGTGCAGTGCAAGCAGCGAGTGCGGAACAACCGGGAGCGAAGGAAGGGCCGGAGTGTCTACGACCGCGAGAGCCGGGTTCGCGACCAGAGGATGCGGCGCGGTCGAAAGCCGGTCTATCTCAACCGCTTCAAGATTCGCGACGGGCGCACGGAGGATACCGCGCGCTATGTGGCGCGGTTCCGTGTGGTGGAGAGGGAGCAGACGGAAAGAGCGTGGAGGCTGTCGAAGGACGTTCGGGCGGACCTGATGGCGAGACAGCGCCAGGAGTGGAGCGACCTACTGGGTTGGCAGAGGAGCGAAAAGTCGAAAGCGGCCGAGGTCGGCCACCGGGCGGTGAAGGCGGTCGAGAGGGAGATCCGGACGAGCCGCGAGGAGCAGGCCATCGGGCAGGCGGTCGGACAGACGTTGGGCGAGAAGCTCCAGAAGTTCGCAGAGGCCCGCGGCGGAGTCTGGCGGCTTGAGGCCGCGCACCAGGCCGAGCGGTCCGAGATGCGCGGCAGGCACTCAGACGAGCTTGACGCACATGCCGAGCGGGTCCAGGTCGATTTCTACGACAAGCCCATGGCGAAGGCCCATCAAGAAGGGTACGAACTCGACAGGTACGACGACACCTCGAGACAGGACTTTGAGCGCGAGATGCAGAAGCAGGGGTTCGGGCGGGAGAGCCAGGAGCGCGATATCGGTCCTAGCCGGTGAGTTCTCACGCATGCGTAGCAGCGCGGATTGTGGGGCAGGAGGCGTTTTCAGGGTTGAATTGGACCCCCAGGGCCTTTTTGGGCCTCTATTGGGCCACAGGGCGGCCTGTGATGGCCTCGCGCAGCCCTTCCAGCAGCCCCTCCAGCTTGGCTTGGCTGTGTTCGAGCCGCCCGACTCGCTCGGCCAACTGCTTGATGTCGTCCCGTAGGTGGGACATGTCCTGCCGCAGCCAGGCGAACAACCCGATCAAGAGGGCAGCGATGCTGAGAAACCCGCCGAGTTCGAAGGTCATCAGCACGTAGTCTGACACAATGCAGGACAGACGGAAGGAATGATGAAAGATAGGCTCCAGCACGCCGGCGAGATCGCCGAGGAGATGGGCCTGGCGCGGCGTCCGCGAACGCCGCAGGCGGCGCATCACTTCACCCGCTTCGACCAGGTGAACCAACTCGTCGGAGCTGGTGAAGCAGACCCCGACACGGGTTTCATGGCGCGGCTGATGGCGCTGTGCAGCCTGCCCCGCACCAACCCCGGCAAGAGGCTTCAGTACAAGCGCGTCAACGGCCCATACAAGCTGGTCATGATTGCGGGAGCCGACAACAAGCTCCCCTTCGGAAACATCCCCCGGCTGTTGCTGGCCTGGGTGTGCACTGAAGCGGTGCAGACTCAGAGCCGTGAGCTTGTCCTGGGCCGGTCGCTTCACGAGTTCATGGGCAAGCTGGACCTCACTCCTGGTGGGGGTGTTCGCACGCGGCTTCACAACCAGATGGACCGGCTCTTCAATGCCACTGTTTCACTTGTCTACGAGGACAAGCGCAGCAAGCGGTTTGTCAACTCGCAGATCGCGGCGGGCGGGGAGTTCTGGTGGGACCCCAAGCGGCCCGCTGAGCCGGTGCTGTGGGAGAGCACCATCCGCCTCAGCGAGGACTTCTTCAATGAGGTCATCAACCGCCCGGTACCGCTGGACATGAATGCCCTCAAGGCGCTCAGGCGTTCTTCGCTGGGCTTGGACCTCTACCTGTGGCTGACCTACCGCACCTTCGGCCTCAAAGGCCCGCAGCGGCTCTCCTGGCGGCAGTTGTACGTCCAGTTCGGGGCAGACCCGGCCAAGGCGAAGGACAAACGTACTGTTCAGAACTTCCGGGCGAAGGTGATACGCGAGTTGAAGAAGATCAAGCGAGCTTGGCCAGGCCTGGAGTACGAGATCGTTGCTGGGAAGCCGAACAAGGAGAGCGGGGCGCTGGTGCTGTTTCCTTCGCAGCCGAGCATCCCGTCTGTTTGATTCATCCACAGGTGCCCCCCCCCAGACAAGTTTTCCAGAGACAAACGGGATACTATCTTTGGGCCAAAATACGGGACTTACGGGATACTATCTCCGGTTTTAGACGGGACAAACGGGATACCATTCAAGTAGTTCTATTAGAAGATCAAGTAGTTTGTTTAGGTACAAGTAGTCGGCGGCCTTTTCCAGTGGAAATGTGGAAGACACTGGCGGCCCCCCTCAATACGCTCTCGGCTCCGCCGAATCGCACCCGAAAAAAGCTTCCTGTTGAGGCGGAGAACCTGCAATCTGAAGTCCACCCCTTCGACGTAGAGCAGCGACCGATCCCACACGGGGCAGCGCCTGGCGGCGCTTGAGAAAAACCCCGGCTACACGAGCAGCACCCGTGCTAAAGTCTGTGTCCGAGAGTTCATCACTTCATCCTTTCGATTTCGTAGGACCTCCGGCAGACCCCCGGAGGTCCTCTTTTTTTGCAGCTGGAGCCAGAACAGGCCTCCGCTCCAAAAAAACTCGCGCTCAGCACCGCTGTACGGCGTTTCCAGCGGGGGACTGGACCCCCAGCACCCCTGGAATCGGGCCGGATTGAACACTCAGGGCTTGGGCTTGCCGGAGTCCTGGACGACCACGAATCGGGCCGTGCGCTCGATGACCTTGGTGATGCGAGTTACCCCGGTCTGTTGCTGGCGATTGGTGACCATGATCCAGAGCCCGCCGAGCTCGGCGGGCAGGGCGGAGGTATCGCCTTCGAACCGAGAGCCCCAGTCGTGCGAGCCGAGCAAATGGGTTTTCCAGCCCGGAATGGGGTCATCCCGTGATCCAGATGGGGCCTTCGGAGCGGCGGCGGGGTTGGTGGTGGGTGGCGGGAACTCCCGGTCGAGTTCGGCGGTGATGAGGTCGCGGAGCCAGGCGGAAACGTTGACGTGGCGTTTGTCGCGGAGGAGTTGGAGGCGAGCTTGCAGGGCGGGATCGATGCGGATCTGGAGCACCTCATTACGTTTCATGACATGACATTTTAGCCTGAGGTGCTGAGGGAGGCGCCCCATCTGGCCGAACCACAGGGGGGCTGCCCTCTGGCGCCGCTGTGTTCTGGGTTGGCGGATGCCCCGGAGGCGTGATACAATATTTTCTGTGGTGGGGCTGTAAGTAGCCAGATGTGTTTTCCCTCCGGGAAAACTTCTGGCCAGGGCGCCGCCCTGGACCCCCGCTGCCGCTGTCGCGGAGCGTAACACCATGCCGAGACCTCGACTCAGAGATCGCCAGCGCCGCAGCCGGCGGGTGTCGGTATACATCAGCCCGGACGAGTGGGCGGTCCTCGATGAACGGTCCGCACAGGCGCAACTGTCGATCCCGGAATATCTCCGGCAGCGCGGGCTGCGAGACCGGCTGCAAATCGAGTCGCCCAGACGGCTCGATGCCAAGACCTTCCAGGAGTTGCACCGGCTCGGGGTGAACCTCAACCAGGTCGTCCGGGTGCTACACCGGCGGCGAGGAGCCGAAAAGGGTCTGAAGGAGGTCCTCGACCAGGTGCAGCGGTTGCTGCATCGGCTGATGCCGGAGGAGTCGGACTGATGGTCCCGAAGATCCACGCGTCGGGGGGGTCGTTCGGAGGAGTGATGGCCTACTGTCTCGGAGACAAGCGGGTCGAGTATCCGCCGTATCCCGAGGAAGATCCTTTAGTCGATCCCGAGGAGCACGAGCGACGGCACCAGGCGTGGCGCAAGGAGCGGGACGAGTTGAAGAAGCAGCGTGAGGAGATGGAGAAGCAGCGGGCGGGCAGGATCTCGAAGAGGGTCGCCTGGACGGAGACGGTGAACCTCGACACGGACAACCCGCGCCAGGCGGCGCGGAGGATGGCTGCGACGGCCAGCTATTCGCAGGAACTCAAGCGCCAGGCCGGGATCGCACCAGGCGGGCGGAGGCTGGAGAAGCCGGTCTGCCACTACACGCTGTCGTGGAAGGAGGGAGAGCAGCCAGGGAAGGCGGAGCAACTGAAGGCGGTGAAGGAGAGCCTGAAAGCTTTGAAGATGTCGGACAGGCAGGCGGTGGTGGTGTCGCACAAGGACGGCAAGTGCGCCCATGTGCACGTGGTCGTGAATCGCGTCTCGTGGGAGGACGGGAGGGCGGCGAAGCTCAGCCGGTCGCGGGCGGCGCTCTCGAAATGGGCCGAGCGATGGGAGAGGGAGCGCGGCCAGGTGCAGTGCAAGCAGCGAGTGCGGAACAACCGGGAGCGAAGGAAGGGCCGGAGTGTCTACGACCGCGAGAGCCGGGTTCGCGACCAGAGGATGCGGCGCGGTCGAAAGCCGGTCTATCTCAACCGCTTCAAGATTCGCGACGGGCGCACGGAGGATACCGCGCGCTATGTGGCGCGGTTCCGTGTGGTGGAGAGGGAGCAGACGGAAAGAGCGTGGAGGCTGTCGAAGGACGTTCGGGCGGACCTGATGGCGAGACAGCGCCAGGAGTGGAGCGACCTACTGGGTTGGCAGAGGAGCGAAAAGTCGAAAGCGGCCGAGGTCGGCCACCGGGCGGTGAAGGCGGTCGAGAGGGAGATCCGGACGAGCCGCGAGGAGCAGGCCATCGGGCAGGCGGTCGGACAGACGTTGGGCGAGAAGCTCCAGAAGTTCGCAGAGGCCCGCGGCGGAGTCTGGCGGCTTGAGGCCGCGCACCAGGCCGAGCGGTCCGAGATGCGCGGCAGGCACTCAGACGAGCTTGACGCACATGCCGAGCGGGTCCAGGTCGATTTCTACGACAAGCCCATGGCGAAGGCCCATCAAGAAGGGTACGAACTCGACAGGTACGACGACACCTCGAGACAGGACTTTGAGCGCGAGATGCAGAAGCAGGGGTTCGGGCGGGAGAGCCAGGAGCGCGATATCGGTCCTAGCCGGTGAGTTCTCACGCATGCGTAGCAGCGCGGATTGTGGGGCAGGAGGCGTTTTCAGGGTTGAATTGGACCCCCAGGGCCTTTTTGGGCCTCTATTGGGCCACAGGGCGGCCTGTGATGGCCTCGCGCAGCCCTTCCAGCAGCCCCTCCAGCTTGGCTTGGCTGTGTTCGAGCCGCCCGACTCGCTCGGCCAACTGCTTGATGTCGTCCCGTAGGTGGGACATGTCCTGCCGCAGCCAGGCGAACAACCCGATCAAGAGGGCAGCGATGCTGAGAAACCCGCCGAGTTCGAAGGTCATCAGCACGTAGTCTGACACAATGCAGGACAGACGGAAGGAATGATGAAAGATAGGCTCCAGCACGCCGGCGAGATCGCCGAGGAGATGGGCCTGGCGCGGCGTCCGCGAACGCCGCAGGCGGCGCATCACTTCACCCGCTTCGACCAGGTGAACCAACTCGTCGGAGCTGGTGAAGCAGACCCCGACACGGGTTTCATGGCGCGGCTGATGGCGCTGTGCAGCCTGCCCCGCACCAACCCCGGCAAGAGGCTTCAGTACAAGCGCGTCAACGGCCCATACAAGCTGGTCATGATTGCGGGAGCCGACAACAAGCTCCCCTTCGGAAACATCCCCCGGCTGTTGCTGGCCTGGGTGTGCACTGAAGCGGTGCAGACTCAGAGCCGTGAGCTTGTCCTGGGCCGGTCGCTTCACGAGTTCATGGGCAAGCTGGACCTCACTCCTGGTGGGGGTGTTCGCACGCGGCTTCACAACCAGATGGACCGGCTCTTCAATGCCACTGTTTCACTTGTCTACGAGGACAAGCGCAGCAAGCGGTTTGTCAACTCGCAGATCGCGGCGGGCGGGGAGTTCTGGTGGGACCCCAAGCGGCCCGCTGAGCCGGTGCTGTGGGAGAGCACCATCCGCCTCAGCGAGGACTTCTTCAATGAGGTCATCAACCGCCCGGTACCGCTGGACATGAATGCCCTCAAGGCGCTCAGGCGTTCTTCGCTGGGCTTGGACCTCTACCTGTGGCTGACCTACCGCACCTTCGGCCTCAAAGGCCCGCAGCGGCTCTCCTGGCGGCAGTTGTACGTCCAGTTCGGGGCAGACCCGGCCAAGGCGAAGGACAAACGTACTGTTCAGAACTTCCGGGCGAAGGTGATACGCGAGTTGAAGAAGATCAAGCGAGCTTGGCCAGGCCTGGAGTACGAGATCGTTGCTGGGAAGCCGAACAAGGAGAGCGGGGCGCTGGTGCTGTTTCCTTCGCAGCCGAGCATCCCGTCTGTTTGATTCATCCACAGGTGCCCCCCCCCAGACAAGTTTTCCAGAGACAAACGGGATACTATCTTTGGGCCAAAATACGGGACTTACGGGATACTATCTCCGGTTTTAGACGGGACAAACGGGATACCATTCAAGTAGTTCTATTAGAAGATCAAGTAGTTTGTTTAGGTACAAGTAGTCGGCGGCCTTTTCCAGTGGAAATGTGGAAGACACTGGCGGCCCCCCTCAATACGCTCTCGGCTCCGCCGAATCGCACCCGAAAAAAGCTTCCTGTTGAGGCGGAGAACCTGCAATCTGAAGTCCACCCCTTCGACGTAGAGCAGCGACCGATCCCACACGGGGCAGCGCCTGGCGGCGCTTGAGAAAAACCCCGGCTACACGAGCAGCACCCGTGCTAAAGTCTGTGTCCGAGAGTTCATCACTTCATCCTTTCGATTTCGTAGGACCTCCGGCAGACCCCCGGAGGTCCTCTTTTTTTGCAGCTGGAGCCAGAACAGGCCTCCGCTCCAAAAAAACTCGCGCTCAGCACCGCTGTACGGCGTTTCCAGCGGGGGACTGGACCCCCAGCACCCCTGGAATCGGGCCGGATTGAACACTCAGGGCTTGGGCTTGCCGGAGTCCTGGACGACCACGAATCGGGCCGTGCGCTCGATGACCTTGGTGATGCGAGTTACCCCGGTCTGTTGCTGGCGATTGGTGACCATGATCCAGAGCCCGCCGAGCTCGGCGGGCAGGGCGGAGGTATCGCCTTCGAACCGAGAGCCCCAGTCGTGCGAGCCGAGCAAATGGGTTTTCCAGCCCGGAATGGGGTCATCCCGTGATCCAGATGGGGCCTTCGGAGCGGCGGCGGGGTTGGTGGTGGGTGGCGGGAACTCCCGGTCGAGTTCGGCGGTGATGAGGTCGCGGAGCCAGGCGGAAACGTTGACGTGGCGTTTGTCGCGGAGGAGTTGGAGGCGAGCTTGCAGGGCGGGATCGATGCGGATCTGGAGCACCTCATTACGTTTCATGACATGACATTTTAGCCTGAGGTGCTGAGGGAGGCGCCCCATCTGGCCGAACCACAGGGGGGCTGCCCTCTGGCGCCGCTGTGTTCTGGGTTGGCGGATGCCCCGGAGGCGTGATACAATATTTTCTGTGGTGGGGCTGTAAGTAGCCAGATGTGTTTTCCCTCCGGGAAAACTTCTGGCCAGGGCGCCGCCCTGGACCCCCGCTGCCGCTGTCGCGGAGCGTAACACCATGCCGAGACCTCGACTCAGAGATCGCCAGCGCCGCAGCCGGCGGGTGTCGGTATACATCAGCCCGGACGAGTGGGCGGTCCTCGATGAACGGTCCGCACAGGCGCAACTGTCGATCCCGGAATATCTCCGGCAGCGCGGGCTGCGAGACCGGCTGCAAATCGAGTCGCCCAGACGGCTCGATGCCAAGACCTTCCAGGAGTTGCACCGGCTCGGGGTGAACCTCAACCAGGTCGTCCGGGTGCTACACCGGCGGCGAGGAGCCGAAAAGGGTCTGAAGGAGGTCCTCGACCAGGTGCAGCGGTTGCTGCATCGGCTGATGCCGGAGGAGTCGGACTGATGGTCCCGAAGATCCACGCGTCGGGGGGGTCGTTCGGAGGAGTGATGGCCTACTGTCTCGGAGACAAGCGGGTCGAGTATCCGCCGTATCCCGAGGAAGATCCTTTAGTCGATCCCGAGGAGCACGAGCGACGGCACCAGGCGTGGCGCAAGGAGCGGGACGAGTTGAAGAAGCAGCGTGAGGAGATGGAGAAGCAGCGGGCGGGCAGGATCTCGAAGAGGGTCGCCTGGACGGAGACGGTGAACCTCGACACGGACAACCCGCGCCAGGCGGCGCGGAGGATGGCTGCGACGGCCAGCTATTCGCAGGAACTCAAGCGCCAGGCCGGGATCGCACCAGGCGGGCGGAGGCTGGAGAAGCCGGTCTGCCACTACACGCTGTCGTGGAAGGAGGGAGAGCAGCCAGGGAAGGCGGAGCAACTGAAGGCGGTGAAGGAGAGCCTGAAAGCTTTGAAGATGTCGGACAGGCAGGCGGTGGTGGTGTCGCACAAGGACGGCAAGTGCGCCCATGTGCACGTGGTCGTGAATCGCGTCTCGTGGGAGGACGGGAGGGCGGCGAAGCTCAGCCGGTCGCGGGCGGCGCTCTCGAAATGGGCCGAGCGATGGGAGAGGGAGCGCGGCCAGGTGCAGTGCAAGCAGCGAGTGCGGAACAACCGGGAGCGAAGGAAGGGCCGGAGTGTCTACGACCGCGAGAGCCGGGTTCGCGACCAGAGGATGCGGCGCGGTCGAAAGCCGGTCTATCTCAACCGCTTCAAGATTCGCGACGGGCGCACGGAGGATACCGCGCGCTATGTGGCGCGGTTCCGTGTGGTGGAGAGGGAGCAGACGGAAAGAGCGTGGAGGCTGTCGAAGGACGTTCGGGCGGACCTGATGGCGAGACAGCGCCAGGAGTGGAGCGACCTACTGGGTTGGCAGAGGAGCGAAAAGTCGAAAGCGGCCGAGGTCGGCCACCGGGCGGTGAAGGCGGTCGAGAGGGAGATCCGGACGAGCCGCGAGGAGCAGGCCATCGGGCAGGCGGTCGGACAGACGTTGGGCGAGAAGCTCCAGAAGTTCGCAGAGGCCCGCGGCGGAGTCTGGCGGCTTGAGGCCGCGCACCAGGCCGAGCGGTCCGAGATGCGCGGCAGGCACTCAGACGAGCTTGACGCACATGCCGAGCGGGTCCAGGTCGATTTCTACGACAAGCCCATGGCGAAGGCCCATCAAGAAGGGTACGAACTCGACAGGTACGACGACACCTCGAGACAGGACTTTGAGCGCGAGATGCAGAAGCAGGGGTTCGGGCGGGAGAGCCAGGAGCGCGATATCGGTCCTAGCCGGTGAGTTCTCACGCATGCGTAGCAGCGCGGATTGTGGGGCAGGAGGCGTTTTCAGGGTTGAATTGGACCCCCAGGGCCTTTTTGGGCCTCTATTGGGCCACAGGGCGGCCTGTGATGGCCTCGCGCAGCCCTTCCAGCAGCCCCTCCAGCTTGGCTTGGCTGTGTTCGAGCCGCCCGACTCGCTCGGCCAACTGCTTGATGTCGTCCCGTAGGTGGGACATGTCCTGCCGCAGCCAGGCGAACAACCCGATCAAGAGGGCAGCGATGCTGAGAAACCCGCCGAGTTCGAAGGTCATCAGCACGTAGTCTGACACAATGCAGGACAGACGGAAGGAATGATGAAAGATAGGCTCCAGCACGCCGGCGAGATCGCCGAGGAGATGGGCCTGGCGCGGCGTCCGCGAACGCCGCAGGCGGCGCATCACTTCACCCGCTTCGACCAGGTGAACCAACTCGTCGGAGCTGGTGAAGCAGACCCCGACACGGGTTTCATGGCGCGGCTGATGGCGCTGTGCAGCCTGCCCCGCACCAACCCCGGCAAGAGGCTTCAGTACAAGCGCGTCAACGGCCCATACAAGCTGGTCATGATTGCGGGAGCCGACAACAAGCTCCCCTTCGGAAACATCCCCCGGCTGTTGCTGGCCTGGGTGTGCACTGAAGCGGTGCAGACTCAGAGCCGTGAGCTTGTCCTGGGCCGGTCGCTTCACGAGTTCATGGGCAAGCTGGACCTCACTCCTGGTGGGGGTGTTCGCACGCGGCTTCACAACCAGATGGACCGGCTCTTCAATGCCACTGTTTCACTTGTCTACGAGGACAAGCGCAGCAAGCGGTTTGTCAACTCGCAGATCGCGGCGGGCGGGGAGTTCTGGTGGGACCCCAAGCGGCCCGCTGAGCCGGTGCTGTGGGAGAGCACCATCCGCCTCAGCGAGGACTTCTTCAATGAGGTCATCAACCGCCCGGTACCGCTGGACATGAATGCCCTCAAGGCGCTCAGGCGTTCTTCGCTGGGCTTGGACCTCTACCTGTGGCTGACCTACCGCACCTTCGGCCTCAAAGGCCCGCAGCGGCTCTCCTGGCGGCAGTTGTACGTCCAGTTCGGGGCAGACCCGGCCAAGGCGAAGGACAAACGTACTGTTCAGAACTTCCGGGCGAAGGTGATACGCGAGTTGAAGAAGATCAAGCGAGCTTGGCCAGGCCTGGAGTACGAGATCGTTGCTGGGAAGCCGAACAAGGAGAGCGGGGCGCTGGTGCTGTTTCCTTCGCAGCCGAGCATCCCGTCTGTTTGATTCATCCACAGGTGCCCCCCCCCAGACAAGTTTTCCAGAGACAAACGGGATACTATCTTTGGGCCAAAATACGGGACTTACGGGATACTATCTCCGGTTTTAGACGGGACAAACGGGATACCATTCAAGTAGTTCTATTAGAAGATCAAGTAGTTTGTTTAGGTACAAGTAGTCGGCGGCCTTTTCCAGTGGAAATGTGGAAGACACTGGCGGCCCCCCTCAATACGCTCTCGGCTCCGCCGAATCGCACCCGAAAAAAGCTTCCTGTTGAGGCGGAGAACCTGCAATCTGAAGTCCACCCCTTCGACGTAGAGCAGCGACCGATCCCACACGGGGCAGCGCCTGGCGGCGCTTGAGAAAAACCCCGGCTACACGAGCAGCACCCGTGCTAAAGTCTGTGTCCGAGAGTTCATCACTTCATCCTTTCGATTTCGTAGGACCTCCGGCAGACCCCCGGAGGTCCTCTTTTTTTGCAGCTGGAGCCAGAACAGGCCTCCGCTCCAAAAAAAACTCGCGCTCAGCACCGCTGTACGGCGTTTCCAGCGGGGGACTGGACCCCCAGCACCCCTGGAATCGGGCCGGATTGAACACTCAGGGCTTGGGCTTGCCGGAGTCCTGGACGACCACGAATCGGGCCGTGCGCTCGATGACCTTGGTGATGCGAGTTACCCCGGTCTGTTGCTGGCGATTGGTGACCATGATCCAGAGCCCGCCGAGCTCGGCGGGCAGGGCGGAGGTATCGCCTTCGAACCGAGAGCCCCAGTCGTGCGAGCCGAGCAAATGGGTTTTCCAGCCCGGAATGGGGTCATCCCGTGATCCA
>CBDEVV010000012.1:0-17852 GCA_965243655.1 Dehalococcoidia bacterium
ATTCATCGGTACCCCCGGTAATTCATTTGACGCCGAGCTCGAACTACGCAATACTCATTCCACGCTCTAGTTACAGGAGGCAAGAGCATGACAACAGCAATCGACACCAACATTCCCGTAGGGGCCGTAGCCACACTGCTGGACTGCAAGGCCCACTTCGTCGGTCGGGCCGTGACTAGGAGCGAGTACTCGGTGGCCGAAGCTCAAGGCTGGGCCTTGGCAACTTGGTACGACTGGCGAACGCGTGAGACTCGCACCGATGTGACCATGATCAGCATGGAGGATCGCATGCTGAGCTTCGAGATTAGCGATGGCAATGGCCGCCTGCTGAGCACCGTCGACATGGCTTGGTAGCTACGATCCCGCCCCTGCATGGTGCAGGGCGCTGGTTCGATTCCAGCGCAGGGGCCGCTCACAACACAGGAGGCAAGAGCATGACAACAGCGATTGACACCAAGATTCCCGCGGGGGCCATAGCCACGCTGCTGGACGCCAACGGCCGCTACGTCGGCCAGGCGGTGGCCCAAGTTGACTACTCGGTGGCCGACTTCACGGGCTGGATCGTGCCAGAGTGGTACGGCTGGCGCGCCCGTCACACCTTCGATGTGACCATCACGGAGGCTGGCCCGGAGGGTGGCCTAATGATCATCGAGATCAGCGATGCCGATGGCGGCCTGCTGGGCACCGTCGGCATCGCCCGGTAGCCACGATCCCGCCCCTGCATGGTGCAGGGCGCTGGTTCGATTCCAGCGCAGGGGCCGCTCAATACACAGGAGGCAGGAGCATGACAACAGCGATTGACACCAAGATTCCCGCAGGGGCCGGGGCCACACTGCTGGACGGCAACCACCACTACGTCGGCCACGCCGTGACTAGGAGCGAGTACTCGGTGGCCGAAGCTCAAGGCTGGGCCTTGGCAACTTGGTACGACTGGCGAAAGCGTGAGACCTTCACCGGCGTGACCATCATGGGTGATCGCATGCTGGGCTTCGACGTTCGAGATGCCGATGGCGGCCTGCTGGGCACCGTCGGCATGGCTTGGTAGCCACGATCCCGCAAGGCCCCCTGCTTCGGCGGGGGGCTTTTCCGCGTGGCAGACTGGCACCATGCGCAACGCAAAGCTCATCGCCGTCGGTGCTCTCATCGGGATCGTGGTGGCGCTGCTGGTTTGGGTTGCCACCTGGGGCGCTGATCCGGGGCCGCCAACGCCGACCACGACTCCCCCGATCGCTCCGACCACCGCGCCCCACGTGGACGACCTCCACAGGTGCCTGCATTCCTGCGAAGACACCATCCATTGCGGTAGCGCCCGAGCGGATTCCTGCGCGTGCAGCTACCTGTGCAGGGAGTATCCGAACGATCCCTCGAAGTGGAACACCTGCCACGGCTGCGAACGCGAGGTCGCCCCCTGACGGCGCAACGGGCCAGCACTGGCATCGCCCAGCACCGGCCCGCCGGCCTCCTGCCACCTCTAGAACAGTTCCTCGCCCGGTTCCTCCGATTGCGCCGCTGGGGCTTGCGTGCGCTCTTGCCTGCCCCCATCGCTCGCTCGGGTGATCCTGCGCACGTCGGTCTGCGCCCATCGCAGGCTTGGCCCGATGTCGTCAGCCACGATCTTCACCACGCTGCGATTCTCGCCATCGTCGTTGACCCAGCGCTGCTGGGTCAGCCGCCCGCTGACCACCACGCGGTCACCCTTGCGGAGGCTCGCCATCGCGTTCGTGGCCAGATCGCCCCAGCAGATGGCCTCGAAGAATGACGTTTCCTCTTGCCATTCGTCGCCGTTGCCGGCGCGCCAACGCCGATTCACGGCCAGCCCGAATGAGGCCGGGTGTCGCTCCGATGCCTGTTCTGGATCGCGAGTTAGATTCCCCGCGGCCGTAATGCTGCTGTCGCTCATTTTTGCTCCTATCTCATGCCCTCGGCCCTACACCGAGAGTTCCTTCGCCGCGGCCCCAGCCGCGCGTTCTGTGCGCCTGATCGCCGGAGCGACCGTCAGCCCATGCCCCCGTAGTTCGGTGGCCCATGGTGCCACTCGGCGCTCCTGCCAGCAGGGGCCGCGTCGGTTGAAATACGCCCGCTCGGCATCACTGAGCGGGCGTAGATCGTCAATCACCAGCCCGTAGCGCTCACAGATCGCCTCAGGCGTCATCTAGCGGCCCCCCGCACCATGCGCATTGGCAGCCCAAGCATCCGCCGTCGAATCGGTCTGGCGGTGCCCACGTCTCGATCTCGTCGGCCGCTCGCCGTAGCCACGCTGCAATCGCTTGCGGGTGCTCGTCGGCCGACATGTGGACCGCAGCTGCGGCATCGCCAGCGGACTCGCGCACGTACGCCAGCTGCATTGCGCCGCTGGCGATCCGCTGCTGCGCTCGATATTGCGCCCCCTCCGCACTCATGCGGGTGTACTCGGAGGAATGGCACCCTGAGCACACCTGCTCGGATGGTTCCAGCCCGGCAGCCACGCTCCGCAGCCACGGCGCTATCTCGTAGGCCTCAGCGGCAGCATCGGTTATGACGACCGCGTCGATCACCCCGCCGACAGTTGTGGCGGCCATCCAATCCATACGCCCGCTGCGCAGCGCTGCGCATACCGCGGTGTCGATTTCCTCGTCACTCAGCTCATCGCTCATCGTTCTGCCTCCCCGTGCGCCATGCGGCCATGACGCTCCATGTCGCCCTGCGCGTCGCCCCACTCGGGGCGCTGCGCGCCATGCCAGCCGCACCGTCGGCAGTCAGCAGCCCAGCGGTTTCCCGGCATGGCCACGATCACGCCACCCGGCACGTCGTACTCGTCGGCAGCCGCGATCCCGCGGTGCCAGTTCGTCGCGTACAGCGGCATCGTGCCCCCCTGTTCGTTCAGCGTGCTTGATGCTAGCCGGCCTCAGCCGTCTCGTAGCGCCCCGATCAGCCGATCCTCGAACGCCTGCCTGCGAGCCTCATCGGCGGCCATGCGCCCTGCCAGTTCGTCTTCGAGCGACTGCATCTCGCGCTCGGTGCGTCGTGGCCGTTGTGGCGGCCTCATCGCAGCGTCACGATCTTGCTGACGTGGGCAGTGTGCCAGCGGCCTCCGACCACGTGCTCGAACCACGCAACGATTTCAACCTCAACGTTCCGATCCACCTCGACGCGCTCGAACTGGCGCGTGGCTCGGTTGACGCGGAAGTCGCCCCACCAAGCCCTCGGCGCTTCAAGGACGCCATCGCCGCGCTCGCCGCAGCCGTAGCGTGCTGGCCAGTCTGGGCCGCCCCAGCCGCCATACGGATCGCGGGTGCCGCAGTGACCGCGCGTGTCGGCAATGTGCTCGCCGGTGCGCAGATTGCGAATGGTCACGCCGAACTCGCCGCCTGCCTGCACCTCAGCAGTGCGGCTGACCCATTCCGCAGGCTCACGTAGCACGTGAACCCCGGGGCCGAGGCAGCGGCCTTCGTGCTGTACGCCAGCGTCGGCCCACCCGTCGTAGCTCGTCGGTCGGCCATGATCCGCCCGAGTCGGTGCGTCACAGTCGCCCCCCGCCAGCAGCCGGCCGTCGGCGGCCCGAGGGCGCTCTTGGATCGTGCGGTAGGTCGCGTAAGCGCCATCGCAGCCAGACACGCACTCGCGCCTCGTCACGCGGGCCGGAGGTTCGAGCCGCACGTGAACCTCGCGCACTCGGCGCACCTGCTGGAACACTTCGGCCTGCACCCAGCGCCCAGCGGTGGCAATGCTGACGGTCCACTCGCCGGTGCGCTCGGTGACGTGCTCGCACACTGTCGTGCCAGTCGGCAGTGCGCGGCACTGGTAGACGATGTTGCGTTGCAGCGTGCTTGGTCGCCCGTCGTCTGCTGCTGCTGGCGATGGGCACGCCACGGCGGCCAGCGCCACCGCGAGCGCCACGATGGCGATTCTGCGGGTACTCATGCTGCTCTCCTATCGTTCAGCGGTGCTCCAAGGCTAGTTGGCCCCGAGCCGTTGGTCAATTTGTCCTTGCCGTGATGTCCATGCCGAGCGGTGATGTCCATGCCACGCCGAGCGATGCCAAGCGCCGTCGAGCGTTGCGATGCCAAGCCAGCCCACGCCAAGCCGCGATGTCCTTGCCGTGCCGCGCCTAGCCAGTCCATGCGGAACGGCACCATGCCCTACCTAGCCGTACGCAGCCGAGCCGAGCGATGCCGTACCAAACCGTGAATCCCTTGCCGTGCCCTGCGCCGCCCCGCCGAGCGCTGCGTTGCCGTGCCTAGCCGGGCGCTGCCATGCCAGACCGTGAGGTCCAAACCGTGCCGGGCCGTGCCTGACCAGTCCAGGCCTTGCCGAAGCATGCGTAGCCACGCCTCGCCACGCCGAGCCCTGCCACACCATGTACTACCTAGGCCGTGCGCCCGAGATCGGCGCGTTGGCTTTGCGCACTGCCTCCGCTGTCACCTTCGGCACTGCGGATGCCTGTGGGCGTCCAGTCTGTGCCTGCGCTGGGCGTAGCCTGCTGACCTCGCCCCGCACCAGCGGCTGCGCCTGTGGGGCGGCGCGCGCCGCGATGTCCTGTCGCTCCAAGTTGGAACTAGGCAACGGTTCGCCGCTGTTGACCTGCAAGAACGCTGCGTCAATCGCACGCCGCAGGTCGGTGCGGGGCACTCCATAGCGATGTGCCCGGCGCATCAGCGTTATGACGTAGTGGCACAGTTGGCACAGGCCCGTGAGATCGTCGGCAGTGACATCGGCCCCCGCTGGGTATGGCGGATGCCCCGGCATACCAGCCCAGTGATGCGCCTCGCGGGCCTCGGCGCAGCCGCAGCCTTGGCAGATGCCGTTGCTGCGAGCTATCGCCTCGGCCCGCGCAGCGGGGAAGTTCCCGCTGTAGGCGTCATCTCTGGGCCGTCGCCTCCTAGGCCGTCGCCGCATCGTCGAGGGGCTCAATGCTCAGAGTCTCGAACCGGCCGTAGTTGCCGCTCGACTCGGGCCGCCAGTCACCGATGCCGACCCGGCGACCGCCGATGTCGAGCCACCGAGCGATTGACGTTGCATCCACCAAGTCACTGTCGCCGTCCACGACGAAGCCGGCAGCCCACGGATCGAACAGCGCCCGCGTGCGCTGGATGCGGGCCTGCCCTTGCCGCACCGGAACGGTGAACGCCACGGCGTTCGCGATCTCATCGGGCGTGCTGCCCAGCGCGTGGTCGTAGTCGAATCGCACTGATTCCACATACAGCCCGCCGCGCACGCGCGGCCCCTCCTTGATCTTGCGAGCGCCGCCCTCAAGCACGGCCCGAATGACGGCCGTCGGGATCGTCGGCATGCCGTCAGGCCCCTGATACATCGCCCGCAGTGCAGACAGGTGGATCAGCCGATTCTCGTCGCTCGCCGTTCGTGCCTTGGTGGCCTTGTCGGTGATCGCCGTGATCTCCACGGAGACCTCGGATCGCTTGTCCAGCCCCGACATTCCGCAGTTATGGATCATGGGCGTCAAGCCCCGAATTTCACATTGCCAGCGCATGATGCGCCTCCCTTGCTGAGGTGTGACCAATCGCCCCGCAGCGTCACCTCACAACGCCTCGCCGGGGAGTGCTGACTGTTGCCAGCGGGGACAGGCAAGCACGATCCGCTCACCTTGTCAAATGAATTGCCGTGCTCAGATGACGCCTTGCTGCTGGAGCTTGGCGATCAGCTCGGCGTGGGTGCCGGTGCCCTTGGTGCTGTTGCACGATCCGCACAAGAGCTGGAGGTTGTCGATGTGGTCCGAACCGCCCTTCGCCTTCGGGACGACGTGATCGACGGTGAAGTTGCGGAACGGGAACAGCACCCGACAGCCATTGCAGTGCCCCCCCTGCTGTCCATACAGCGTGTGCTTGTGGGTGCGGTAGCTCGGCAGCTCCCCGAGGTCGTCGCGTTTCGGCAGATCGGTTCGGTGGGTGACATCATCGAACAGCGGCCCTTGATCGTCCCGGATGCGCTTCAGCACCAGCCGAGCCGCGACCGGCGAAAGGTCGATGCCGACCCATTGACGCTGCAAGCGGTCCGCCGAAACGCAGGTGGTCGCGGAGCCGCAGAACGGATCGAGCACCACATCGCCGGGATTGGTCGATGAGCGAATGAGCAAGTCCAGTAACGCGAGCGGTTTCTGCGTGGGGTAGCCGACGCGTTCCTTGCCTGAGTAGTTGGTCAGCCCGGTCGGTTCGTAGAAGATGTCCTGCAACGGCTTGCCCAGGTCGGCTTCAGCGAAGCGTTTGAGCCCCGGCCAGAAGCCCGTAGTCGGATGAGCTATGAGCCCAGCGGCGTCGAGTGCGTCGAGACGGTCATGCACGCCCGGTATCGACTTGTAGCCGGGTATCCAGTGCCGGTCGATGTAGGCGGCATAGGTGCCGGTCTTGGGCGGCGACCATACGCGGCCGCGCGATGCCACGTCGTAGCCGTTCCATTCCTGCGTTGACTCCCCCCCCCCGCTGCCGTGCATTGGGCCGGTGAGGTTGTCGTTCCGGTAGCGCCTGCCGTTGGCGTCGCGCTTGGGGTACGCCTTCGCGATGCCGTCGTCGTCGAGCGGAATGCGAACCGTGTTCCACGTCCGCCCGTCCCCGGCATAGAACAGCAGGTAGTCAGAGATGCGCCCGTAACGGCCCGGATCGTTGTGCGCGGTGGCTCGTCGCCATGTGATCGCGTTGCGGTACTGCGCTACCCCGAAGATCGCGTCCATGAGCATCTTCAGGTAGTGGCCCGCCGCGTCATCGCAGTGCAGGTACAGCGAACCGGTTGGCTTCAGCAGCCGTCGTATCTCCAAGAGCCGCACCGCCATCATGATCAGGTACGACTTCATGCCCGCACCGTGGGCTATGCCCGCGGCGTCGATGATCGCGTAGGCGGCTGGCTGCCGGTCGGCTATCTCGCCGTGCCACGCCTCATCGACATCGCTGAGCGTCCATGTGTCCTTGAACGCCGCACCCGCCGCGTCGCTGCCGATGGGTGCCGAGTAGTCGGCATTGGAGTTGAACGGCGGATCGAGATAGATCAGGTCCACCGTCTCGGAGTTCATGCCTCGCATAATTTCGAGGTTGTCGCCGGTGAAGATCGTGCGGTTCGCCCAGTTCGGGGCTACCACGGCTCGCTCCGGTCGAGCACAGCGACTGTGCCAGCCGCACCGTTGGCAACCAAGTCGGCGTAGCGGATGCGCTGCCCGACCTGGTAGGCACGGTTCCCGTCTGTGAACACCTGCGCGTCGGGAGCCGTGGCGTTCTCGGTGAACGGCACCAGCTTGGTGGCCTTGTCGGTGATCGCCGTGATCTCCACGGAGACCTCGGATCGCTTGTCCAGCCCCGACATTCCGCAGTTATGGATCATGGGCGTCAAGCCCCGAATTTCACATTGCCAGCGCATGATGCGCCTCCCTTGCTGAGGTGTGACCAATCGCCCCGCAGCGTCACCTCACAACGCCTCGCCGGGGAGTGCTGACTGTTGCCAGCGGGGACAGGCAAGCACGATCCGCTCACCTTGTCAAACGAATTGCCGTGCCATACCGAGCCCCGCCGGGCCGTGCCCCGCCATGCCCAACGAAGCCATACCGAGCCGGTCCAGGCGTTGCCATGCGCCGCCTCGCCCAGCCGCGCCCTGCCGCGCCGCGAAACCCAAGCCGTGCCGCGCGCAGCCGTGCCGGGCCGGGGGCCATGGGCCGCCCGCCACAGGTGCTGCACAGGGTGGTCTAGCGCGCCTGTTCGCCGGGCGCAAGGGGTTATTTGACCCAGTACCCGTGCCGCAGGCTCCGGGTGCCCGTCTGGCGTCTCAGCCTCGGCCTGCGTCTCGTTGGCCTGCTCATCGCCCGGCAGGTCGCCGGAGGCGGGCTTGGCTTCGGCAGTCGCGGAGCTCGCCCGAGCCAAGGCGCATCGCTCCGACGCGATCAGGCGGGCGCTCGAAGCTGGATTGCCGCACCGCCAGATCGCTCGCATTGCCCGTGTGTCGCTCAGTGGCGTTGCGGCCGCACGACCAGCGCGCCCCGAAGCTGACTAAGCCCACAAGTGGCGCAGCCCGCCCCCATCTCGGAGGGCGGGCTGCGAAGGGACGGCTGGGCGGGAGGATTTCCACCGTCACCCGGATGGGCACCTCCATTCTAAGCCGCCCAGAGGCCGCTCTGGGGGCTTCTGAGGCATCGGTGGCCCAATGGGTGCACCCGGCCCGCAGAGGCCGCCAGAGGCCGTTCTGGGCCGCTTAGGATCGCCTGCATGGCAAACAACCCAGACAGCTTCGCCCTGGCCCCCGGCGTGCCCCTGAGCAAGGCCGTCAGCGCCCCCCGCTCGGCCCCGCCACCTCGACCGGTGCCCAGCGCCGAACGTGGTGAGCCGGTAGTGACAATTCCGGCCGGCGATGGCATGGACGTGCGCTCCCTGCTGGGAGACCTCGGCCTCGCTGATGCATCGCCACAGGGTGAGGCCTACTACTCCCGCAGCCGTCGCACGTGGGTCGTGATCGAGCGCCGCAACGACACGGGAGCCAAGCATCGGCCCGTGCCGCTTCGCTAGGCCGACTCAGCCGCCTTGGATGCGGCCACGATCCGGCGCTCAATGTCGTGGGGCTGGCGCGCCAATGCCAGCGTGCGGCCCAGTGCCTCGGAGTGCTCGCGCCGGTGCGAGATCGCCACGCCTGCGCCAAGATTCAGCGTCGGATAGCGCCACGTGCCCGGTACCGCCGACCCTGTGCGCTGGGCGTCGAGCCGGCCGTTGACATAGCGGTGCCCGAGGTGCCACTCCACCGTGCTGAGAATCCGCTGATCCACGCCGCCCATCCCGCGCCCCAGCCTCGTAGTGTCACCCACCGGCAGCGTGCTCCATATCGAATCCGTGTGCGAAAACAGCACTTCGCCGCCTCGGCGTTCAATGTCGGCCCGCCACGCGTCCATGCGCACGCGCACCCACGACAGCACGTGTGCTGCGAGCGCGTGGTAGCGCTCGCGGGCCGGATAGCCCGGATCACGCAGCTGATACTCGCCGTCAACCACGCGCTCAGCGGTGCCATAGCGGATGGCATCACTGCTGAGCCCCAGCAGCGGCCCTACCCATTCGCCCGCCTCGGGGGGAAGCTCATGCCACGTTTCATCCAGGTGCTTGGCCCTGCCCAGCGGTGGCGCGGCCGTAGCCCAAGCGCCCACTCTGCGCCCCATGCGGCCCCACCATGACACGCCCAGCGCCTTGAGTGCGGCCTGCGCGTCGCTCCCCGTCGGGGCGGCCTCACGGATCGCCCACAGGTGATCGCCCCAGCCCATGAGAGCGTCAGTGGCCTTGTAGAGCGCCACGCGCCGCCACGACACGATCTCGGCCCTGTTCACCTTGAGGTGGGGCGTCGCCCACAGGTGCACCTCGCCGTCAGCAGTCACCACCTCGGCCAGCGCCAAATAGATCGTGCGCCCGCTTGCGCGGTCTCGTTTGTCCAGCAGTCTCCACACGCGCTCGGGATCAATCTCGCCGTCGGCAGGCCCCATGCAGTACTCCGTCAGCTTCATCGGGAGCGCGTTTTGGGCTATGGCGCTGACGTAGGCGGCCGCCAGATCAATGTAATGCACCCGCTCGAAGCGCCCGTCGGGGATCGGCGTGCGAACCACTTCTTGCGCTTGCTGGACCTCGAACTCGAAGCGCGCCACGGTCGGATGCATGTGGTAGCGCGGCCCTGTGCGGGAGCGCTCCGGATCGCCCCCGAGCCACGCCTTCATCTCTCGTACCGATGTGCGGGCCGGTGTGTAGTCCAGCCCGGTGCCGACCGTCGCTGACGCATACGCCCGCAACAGGTCGGCCACAAACGCGCCCAGATCGTCAGCGCTGAGGTCGGCGTCGTAGTGGCGCGCAGGGTGCCAGTTGCGCGCCCCCCACAGGTGGACAGTGCCATGCCATGGAGCCTTGGCGCCCTTGCTGTCTGGACGGATGGCGGTGCCCACAAACAGTCGGCCATTGTCCAACGGCTGCCGCTGCCACGCCCAGCCTTCCGGCAGCCCCGCCAAGCTCAGCACGCGCCGAGCGTCGGCCAGAACCACTACCAGCTGCCTGCTCCCGCGCCGGCCTTTGATCGCCCCCGTCAGCGCCGACCACATCTCCGCAGCGTCGGGGTAGCTCCTATGGGTGCCGTCGGGCCAGCGCAGCGCCCCGGTGCGGGCGGGATCGGGCTCAAGCAGCGCCACGTCGAAGCCCTCCGCCGTCTCTGCGCGCACGTCGGTGCGGCCGTCGATTCGGTGGGCCACGGTGCGGGCGCTGACGGCGGCCCAAAGTCGCTTGTCGTCGCGCCTTGCGCCGTGGGGCAGCCCGCAGCTGTCGTTGAACCGGCGCATCAGATCACGTCGCCACGCGAAGTCGTGATGGTGCGCTCGATGGCGATGAACGGGCGCGTGCGCAACGCCTCGCGCTCGGCAGCCGTGGCGTCCACGTCGGAGCCGTAATCCGAATCCGCCCGCAACCGCTTCGCCTGCTCGGTGATCTGTCGGCTGAACGCTTGGTTGGCAGTCTCGCCGGCCCGTCGGTCTTTGGGGTTGTAGTAGACCTCGGTTGATCGGAAGTCGCCGTCCTCTCCCCGCACCTTGATCCGCTCGCTCACGTAGAAGCGGAACGGCCTGCCGGCCACATCGGTTGTGATGTCCAGCAGCCCCCGCACGCCTTGAGCGCCCACTACGTCGGGGCGCACCAGCCCGCTCACCGGTGAGCGCCCGCCAGTCGCAGGCACGGCCTCGCCCAGTGCTTGGCGCAGCCCGACCTGCACCCTGTTCAGCAGCGGCAGGTCACGTTGCGCAATGCGTTGGCCCGTCATCTCGAGCACTTGGGCTGCGGCCTGCGCTTGCCCCAGCCCTGCCCGACGGGCTTCGACATAGACCTGTAGCGCCCCCGAAGCCCCATACTTCGCCCCGAGCCGTCGCTGATCGGCCAGCCCAGCGGGACGAATGCGCCGGCGTGGCGGCTGGGTGCCGGGCGCCGGCACGGGCGGGACCACTCCTGTCGCTGGCTTGCGCCCGCGCGCCGGAGGCCGACGTACGCCTAGCTGCGCCTCAGCGGCCGAGTCGAACAGCCTCCGCAGCGCCCCGTAGTCGGCGTTGGCGAATGCTCTCGGCCCGAGCCGTGCCCGCACCTGTGCGCGGCCTCCGCCTTCGGCCATCGCCGCGAAGATGCGCCGCAGGCGCGCCTCCCCGTACTTCGCTATCAGTTCCTCCATTGCGTACCCCTCACGTCAGCCCCTCGCCGGGGTGCAAGCGTTCGATCTCCTGCTTGACGTACCGCTCCATCGGTGCGCCCCCTTCGTGCCAGGCATCCAGCTGCGCCTCGCGCGCCGTCGCTTCGAGGTTGCCTCGGTATCGCCTCATCGCCAGGTCGTCACCCTCGCCCTCCGGGAACATCTCCGGGCAGGGGACTGTGGCGACCTGCTCTGTGAACCCCTTCACAATCAGTGCGCCCAGCCTGCGCATCTCGGACGCCTGAGGGCACTCGTCGCGTTCGCAGCGCTCTCGAAGCACGGCGACATGGGCCAGCATCTCGGGAGTCACGTCCTGCCTGTACTTCTTGCCCTCCGCGCGCTTGTCGGCCGCCTTCACTAGGCGGCCTCTGTAGCAAGTGGCGCATTCGTCGTGCCCATCGGGCCAGTCATCCAGCTGTCTCAGCGCCTCGGTTCGGCGCTCGGCGGCCGCGGCGCGCTGGCTCTCGCCCCATTTCCGATCACGGCGCTTGGCCCAGTTGTCAGCAGCCTTCAAGCGCCAGTCATCGGGATCAATGTCGGCGGGCCATATCGTGCGGCCTGCGACCTTGAGCACGTAGGTGTCGCCCTTGCGCTGGACTACTGGGACCTCGGAAAGGCCATGCAGTTCGCGCCACCAGTGTCTTATCCTGTGCGGATTCCTGGCCCCCGGCCCATACAGCATCAGCCCGAACATCTCTTCGTCGCTGTCGGCGGGAGGGAACACGTCGCCCCGCATGGCCAGTATCCGCTTGAAGCCCTCCACTTGGTCGGGCCGCATCTCCTTGCCCTGGACCAGCACCCTCTCGGAGGCACCGTCGAGATCGGGTGCCACTAGATGGCCCGCCACTCGCTCCATGTTGCGCGGCGTGTCTATGCGGCCTACCGCAGGCATGGGGCAGCCTCCTTCGCACTTGCCGCGCACGATGTCGGCCCCGCACTCGGGGCAGGTTCCGACGGCGGGCTCGGGATCGGGCTCGGGGGGCGGCAGGCTCGCCAGCCACTCGGTGGCCTCAGCGTCGCTGACGATCTCCCGCTCTTCGTCGGTGCGCTCGCGCCACATCGTGGCCTCGGTCGGCCCATACACCCAGTGCGTCAACAGCTGGTCACTATGGCGGGAGTAGTTGTCGGCATGGTCGGCCACAACGCAGTACCGCTTGGGGCCGAACACAGGGTGGGGATCGGCCTCGATGCGTCGGCCCCTGCCATACACCTGCTCGGCATTCCACCATGCGGACTTGCGCGGGTGCGCGTCCACGATCAGCCGCACCTTCGGAGCGTCAACCCCGCGGGTGAGCACGTCCACGGTCACCCAGCAGGTCGTCTCGCCATCCTCGAATCGGCGTCGGCGCGCATTGCGCTCCCCGTCGCTGACCTTCGATGTCATGAGCTCGGCTCGGACAGGGTGGCCCATGCCCCCGTAGGTGTCGTTCAGCGCCCGCACTATCGCCAGGGCATCGGGCTGCGATGCCGCGTAGACGAACGCTGGCACGTCATATCTCACTTCGCCGTCAATCGTGAACTCATGCTCGCAGATGACGCCGAAGGTCTCCACCAGCTTGCCGGTATAGAGACGCACCCGTTTGCTGAGTTCGCCTTTCCGGTACTCGTCTACGATCTCGGTGCCCTTCTTGCTGCCAACCGGGACGCCAGCGCTCGCCAGGTCATCGCTCGCTATCTCCACGCCTACGGCCCTCGCGCTGGCGGCCAAGTCTCGGGCCGCGTGGTCATCCAGCGCACTCACGGCAATAGTCGGCGTGCGTTCGGGCTCCCAGAACCGCATCGGGACTAGATACCCGCGGTCAACCATCTCGCCTGTCGGGAGAGTGGGCACCACCGCCTCGTAGCCCATCTTGGCCACTACCTGGGTGTAGGGCGTCGCTGACAGCCCCAGCACAACCGCGCCGTCGAGGATCAGGGCATCGGGGGGTATCTGCTGGACGTGGGCTTCGTCGATAACCACCCAGTCGAAGCTCACGAGCGCGCGGCGCTCCTTGTAGCGCTCTAGCGCCTTGGTGGCCTTTGGCGTCTGGGTGCGCATCGCCGTGGAGCGAAGCTCGGCCTCCTTGCCAGCCGACCAAAGCCAGCCCCGATTGCGCAGCGTGTCCCGCGAGCCGATGACTGGCCCGCTGAGGGGCAGCTGAGCGCCCTCGCTCAAGTACAGGTGCCGCAAGGGCTCGGGGACGGCCTGCTTGCCCATGGCGACCTTGGGGGTAACCCCGTAGCGCAGGAACCGTTCGGCAGCTTGGGCCACCAAGGCAGTGCGTTCTGCCACGAACAGCATGGACCGGCCTTGGCCGACGCAGAACTCCTGCCAGATCGCCACCGCCATTTCGGTCTTGCCTGAGCCCGTCGGGGCAGGCACCAACAGCCGTCGGCGATCCTGTTCCAGCAGTTCTTCAATCGCCAGAATCGCATCGCGCTGATAGTCGCGCAGCACGACGTACCGAGACGCCTCGGCCATGGCTAGAACGGTTCGGGGGGAGCGGGCGGCAGCCCGGCCTCGGCGTCCACCTTGGCCGCGACCAGCGCCCAATGCAGGGAGCGCCCGTGCCCGACAGCTTCAGCGGCCGCAGCGGCCCGAGGCTGAGCTTCGACGATGCCGTGAATCGTGCCCCAGCGCGCCGCAATGGCAGCGTGATGGGCAGCGGCAGCTTGACGCCTGCGGGCGGCGCGGTAGTCGGCCATGGCCTCGGCGCGATCTGCGGGAGTGACCACGGGCGCATAGGCCCGCAGCTGGCGCACGATGCCGCTCGCCAGATCACCCCAGAGCGCGGCCTCGACGTCCAGCACGCGGCGGCACTCGGCCATGGCCACGGGGCAGCCGTCGTGGCGATGGCCAAAGTCCCGCACCCATTCGACGGCCTCGGCAGCAGTGAACTGCGGGGCAGTGATCTTGGGGGGGGCTCGCCGCGCGGGAACAGCAGTTGCGTGATCGCTGGACATGATTCCTCCCAGGTCGTTCAGCGCGACCCACCTTAGCCCCGGCGCGAGCGCGAAACGGCCCCGCCCCAGGAGGATGGGCGGGGCCGCAGTCTCGTACGTCGCTGAACGTGGTGTCAGTCTAATGCCCGCAGGCCAGCTTTGTGCCCCAGCTCGCGCCCCCCGAACTTGGCGTCCAGATGCTCAATTACCTGCTCCTCACAACCCTTGCGCAGGTTGCCCGCATTGTTGAGCACGTCGAGATCGTGCCATTGCCGGCGTGGGGGATCGTCGGACCCTGGGTCGCTCACGGGGTGCCTCCACTCACATCACCGGGGGCAGTGCAGGGGTACCACGGGGGCAGCCCCCTGCGCAACATTCCGTTCTCGAACAGCGTCGTGCGCAGCAGGGGCTCGGTGGGCGGGATGCCCAGCCGGTCCAGCAGCCGCTCTAGCTCGCGTGAGTGCCTGCGGTACATGCGCTTGGCGTCGGCCCAGAGTGCCCGGTAGTAGGCGTCATCGGTGGGGCGGGCCAGATGGCGCACCTGTTCGGCGCGAGCGTCAAGCACCTTGCAAGCTTGGTGCCATGCGGCCGCACGCTCCACGTCGATGGCGGCCAGTGCCTCTCGGGGGCCAGGGAGGATCATGCCACGTACTCCATCCAGAACCCCCACACGAGCAGTGCCACCATCGGGCTCATGAACGCGAGGTACAGCCAATGCCACTTCCGCCGGAACCGCTCGCTGGCATCGCTGCTGACGTGCTTGGTGGCCCAGTTGGCGGCCTCAGTGTTGGCCCGGAACTTCCAGAGGCTCATTGCGCGCCCACCAGGATTGCCCCGCAGGCTGCCGCCACCGCTCCGAACACGAGGCACACCACCAGAATGGTCAGCCCCCATCGCACGCAGTCAGCTATCAGCCGAACATCGCGTTCCAGTTCACTTGCAGGTCGCGGCCTCTTGGTTTTGAACCACTCCCTCATTGCGCCACCGCCTTCATCGCTTCGGTCTCGGCATGGATCGCGGCGCGATTCCAGTGTGATGCCTCTCGCCGCCAATGCATCACCCATACCTCGGCACCATCACGTACCGCTTGCTGATGCCAGAGGCGACACAAAGTGCGTCGGCGCAAATATTCCGTGGCCGTTGCCACCCACTCCGCGGCGCTCATTGGGCCACCACTTTCAGGCTCATATCACGCGGAACCTCATACCCGAGCACGCGATCTTCTTCATGCACGTACCACTGCCCGCACACGTGGCGCGGGCCCGCTACGGGCGGGGTAAGCACCGTCACGTTTCCCCATGCCTCGCCCGCATAGAGCACCTGCCCTACCCGTTGCTCTTCGGCCAAGACTGACCCTTCGCTCATGCCAAAACCTCCTGTTTGCAATTGGCGGCCCCGCCCGAGGAATCGAACCTCGATACAACCATTGCAGGGCATGGAGCTTTCGCCCCGGCGACCTCCCCTCTCGCTAGCGACTCGGTGGACTCAACCTAGTTGCCCCACTTGGGGTCGGTGCCATCGTCCACTTCGAGAGTGGGCCTGTAATCGACATCATCGGCAGACAGCTTGCTGTCCAAGGCCGTCGTATGTTCCACGACCAGAGTCGAATCCCGCGCGTCAATCGCGGTCACCCATTCCGCCGGCATGGCCAGCCCCCCGGCGTCGTTGCAGTCAACTGGCCCACCCTTGATATTGCCGCCCCCGGAGTACAGGTGGAAGTTGCAGTCCCAGTCGCCATACAGCGCCTTGGATGCGGCGTCGGTGGCGTCCTTGGAGCCCACTATCCGAACGCTCCAACCTGTGTCGAACCCCCCCTGCTTGATATCGACATAGCTGTACTTGGTCTGGCCAGTACCAGAGTGAGCGGACGGGTTGAAGCCCGCGGGCTGAGTGCCCTTAGACCAGCCCGAAGCGCCCTTGATGGTCAGCGTGTCAAGGTCCACGGTTGTCCAGATCGCCGCCAACGCATACCCGCCACCAGCGAACGTTCCGAAGCTCAGCAGCCCCGCTGCAACCCGAGTAGCCCACTTGTACCGCCCCAGCCGCTCCCGCAGCCCTACGGGCTCAGAATCGGCTGCAGGAGCGAAGCTGGCCAGGTAGTCGGCCCACGCAGCATCATCGCGGGCAGCCACCAGCGCCTCAGGAGCGGGAGCGTCCAGGAGCCGGCCCAGCAGCCGCCTGCGCTTGCGTGACATCGGCCGGTCGCCCCAGTTGGCCCGATACAGCTCGTTGACGTGGTCGGCGTAGTCGAGCCGCGCCAGCAGCGCCCGCACGTCGTCGGGTGCCTCCGGCGGCCCGTTAGTGCAGCTGACCAGCCACTCGACATCGCAAGCGTCGATGGCGGCATCGTCCACGACCTCTTGGGCCGCCTGCCAGAGTGCGCACTTCAGGTCGGTCATCGGGTGATCCTTGCCACCTGGCGGCGCAGTTCTCGCCGTTGGCGTGCTGAGCCGCGGTGGTTGGTGCTGAGGTGGTCGCGGGCTCGCACTTGGTGGGCCCAGCGGTGCATCGCTTCGGCGCGGTCGAGCGCCAATTCCTGTGCCTCGGTGAGGTTCATTGTGAGCCCCCGAGCGATTCGATGGCCTCCGCTATGGCCAACCCGCTGACGAGCATCACGATGCTGAAAAGCACGACTCCGATGCCGACCACGAACGCCATGCCGGCGCATGACCTCTCTTCATGTTCATGTTTCATTGCTCTGCTCTCCTCCTGTGTTGTGAGCGGCCCCTGCGCTGGAATCGAACCAGCGCCCTGCACCATGCAGGGGCTAGTTGTGGTCAGTCCTTGACGGGGTAGCGGCCCTGCACTCGGGTGGCCCAGAACTCGACCGATTCGGTCCACTCGGCCTCTTCGAGGGAACCGGGTTCGGAGTGGAGGAGCCAAGCGGCAGCCCGTCGGAGGCGGTCACCGTAGTCGCCGCAGGAAAAGCTGGCGGTGTCGAAGCGCAGGACCTCCTTGAAGCTGAGTGTCGCTGGCTTGGCGTCAGTTGCTGTTGTCATGCTCCTGCCTCCTGTGTTGTAGAGCGGCCCCTGCGCTGGAATCGAACCAGCGCCCTGCACCATGCAGGGGCGGGATCGTAGCTACCAGGCGACCACGACCACCGTCACCAGCTCGGTGTTGTGCCGAACGTCGATGGTTACCGAGTGAGTGCCACGACCGCACACAGTGGCCCGTACTCCGGGGCTGCGGGATGGCCCCTCAAGTCGGCGCAGTAGTGCGGGGAGTTCGAGGTCCTGGCCCAGCGTTTCGCGCCCGATTTCCTTCAGGCAGTCACCCGAGTAGTAGATCGCTTCGGCGTGCGCCGGGATCGTGAATGCCTTGGTGTCAATCGCTGTTGTCATGCTCTTGCCTCCTGTGTTGTGAGCGGCCCCTGCGCTGGAATCGAACCAGCGCCCTGCACCATGCAGGGGCGGGATCGTAGCTACCAAGCCATGTCGACGGTGCTCAGCAGGCGGCCATTGCCATCGCTAATCTCGAAGCTCAGCATGCGATCCTCCATGCTGATCATGGTCACATCGGTGCGAGTCTCACGCGTTCGCCAGTCGTACCAAGTTGCCAAGGCCCAGCCTTGAGCTTCGGCCACCGAGTACTCGCTCCTAGTCACGGCCCGACCGACGAAGTGGGCCTTGCAGTCCAGCAGTGTGGCTACGGCCCCTACGGGAATGTTGGTGTCGATTGCTGTTGTCATGCTCTTGCCTCCTGTAACTAGAGCGTGGAATGAGTATTGCGTAGTTCGAGCTCGGCGTCAAATGAATTACCGGGGGTACCGATGA
>CBDEVV010000013.1:0-57138 GCA_965243655.1 Dehalococcoidia bacterium
GGATCGGCAGCGGGGGCCGCTGGCGGATCAGTCAGCGGCGGCTCGTCAGGTGGCGGCAGGACCGGCTGCGCGATAGGCGCCGGCGGGTCAGGATCGGGCGGTTCGCCAGGAATCGCGTCGACGTAGGGGCCGAGCTCGCCCCACCATTCATCTTTCTCGAGTTGTCTTCGAGATTCGTCTTCGGTGACGAACCCGGCGTTGTAGACAGCGACGATGGTTTCGGCGTTGGTCTTACGAAGTTCTGCCTGTTCCTGTTCGGTTTGCTCACCCAACGGCACCCACTCGTAGGGGAGCGGCTCAGCGACGCCGGCGTGGGCGGCGATCAGCTCGTCGAAGCGGCGGAGGACCGGGTCGAGCATGGACTTCTGCAACGCGGCGACGGTGATCCGCCAGTCCCGAGCGTCGCCTTTGCCGGTCGCGTTCAGGCCGGTCGCTGACGTGCCCCGGAAGCGGGTGATCGGCACGCCCTCCACGGACGCCAGACGGTTTTCCTGATGCTCGAAGATGTCGACGAGGCCGGCAAATTGGACGTTAACTCGTTCGGCTTCGTCTTCGGCGTCGATGAACAGGGTATGGAAGATGGATTTGAGGAGGGTGACTTCTTCGGCGATTTCTTCGGCGGTGGGTTCGTTGTCGGGTGTGCGCCCTTTCACGGAGTCTTTGAACCCGTGAATCTTCTGTACCCACACGGAGGCTTCTTGGACGAGATGGCCGATCCCGGCGGCGGTGGCTGCGTCGCGGACGATGTCGTCGATCGCTTTCGCCAAGATCGAGATACCCCAGTCGCGATGCCAGGCGCCCGTGACCCACCCTTCGGTGAGGCCGGAGCGGAGCCCGTCGAAGCGGAACACCCTGTCGCGGTGGACGACGAACTGTGAGGGGAGTTGTTCAACGTCGGGCCGGTTCGGGGTACAAAGGCCCGGCACGTCGGGGGTCATGTCGGGGCTGGGCGCTCCGACGATGCGGGAGTTCACCCTATACCGGTAGGGCCGACCGAAACCGGGGACGGAGGGGTCGGTCACCCACGATTCGATGGAGCACGACCAGCGGTCGACGACCCACAGGTTCGTGATCGACCCCGGCCGCAGCGTCTCCGGGGTCAACGGCTGGTCGAAGTTGCCGTCGTCGGTGCAGACGATCAGCAACGACGAGCCGAAGATGCGGGCCTGTTTCAACGCGTCAGCGAGGCGGGGCATAGCCTCGAGAGAGTTCTCGGCGTCGAGGATCGCTTTCCGTGTTGTGTCGTCGCCGTCCGTGTGGACCCTGCCGCGGACGAACATGTCGTCGATTTTGATGTCGACCATCCGCTGCGCCGCCCACGACGCCTGGTACAGCCCTTCGGCTTGGGCGCGGTTGAGCCTGATAGGGACGAACCGGGTCGGGTAGTCCTTGTCGGTGGCGCCGCCTTGGCCCGATCGGGTGTTGACGAGGCGGCTGCTTCGCCGTGTCGACTGGACGGCGCCGGCGTCGGACACGTAGGACGGGACGAGCAGCCCCGATTCGGCTTCGCTGTATGCGGGTGGCATCAGCTGATGTTACCCTCCCGGCGATGGACGTTCAGGAATGGCCCCTTTCTGAGGTGACCCCCTATGAGGGGAACCCTCGGCATGTGTCGCAGATGGGTGTTGACGCGGTCGCCGAGTCGCTGTCGATGTTCGGGTGGCGGCAACCACTTGTCGTCGACGCCGACGGTGTCATCGTCGTAGGTCATACCCGCTTCCTGGCGGCGCAGCAGTTGGGGATGGCCACGGTTCCCGTCCATGTCGCGGACGGCTTGTCGGACGCGGAGGCCGCGGCGTATCGGCTGATCGACAACAAGACCGGCGAGTACACAGAGTGGGACCCGGCCCGTGTCCAAGCAGAGCTAGCTGAGCTGGCTGACGGGTTGGAACCGTTCGAGCCGCCCGAGGGGTCGCCGATCTGGGACGCGTTGGCGGACATCGCGACGATCGAAGCGGACAAGGCGTGGGGTGGGTCGACACTGTCGTTGAAGTTGGGGACGTCGCTGAAACGGCAGTGGGCCGATGAGGATGAGGAATGGTTCACCGCGGAGGAAGCCGCGTTCGAGGGGAACATCATGGAAGAGATGTGGCGGAGGATCAGGGAGAACTGATCTCTAGCTAGGTTGCATTCCCCAGCCCACTGTGGTATAGTACAGTACAACAGGGTAGCGAACCCAAGGAGCCCCAATGAGAACCGCCAGCCCCGCCCCTCCCGTGGATGCCATGGACCAAGTCATGGCCGACGCGGACCGGATGTCCGTCGACGAGTTCACCCGCTGGCTGCCGATAGTCTCCGCCGCGGATATCGAGTCGCTCCCGGCCTGGTATTTCGGGCTCGGCGACCGGCGACCCAAAGCGGCGGCTGCGATCCTGCTGGCCACCGCCTTTGCCATCATGGAAATGGCATGATGTACCCGGTCAGCCTCCTGGAGTCGGCCTGCTGGACCGTCTACGACAGGCCAATCCCCCACCCCGACTCCAAGATGATCGGCCAGATCGAGTACATCAAAGATGTCGGCCGCAAGTATCTGGCCCGGAGCGCGGCGGCGGGGACACCGTCGGAGCGGTTCACCGAGTACGCCGATGCTGTCACCTGGCTGGAACTGAAGGCGTGATGCCGCGTCGTCGAACCAGAGACCAGAGGGCAGCCATCGCCGCCTCCTTCTCAGTGGAGGAACGGGAGGCAGCCCGCAAAGGGCGGATGGGACCGCTGTATACCCCATCCGCGGAAGCGAGAGAGGCCCTCCGAGACGCGAACCAGGCACGTCTCGAAGCTGCCATCCACGTCAACGCCTGCCGTGAGCGCTGCACCTGCACCGTCCCGCAGGACGCGTTGGAGAGGGCGCTGGCCGACCTGAAAGGAACCCCATGACCGACTCCGATTTCCTCACAGCCGCGCGAGAGCACCGCCACCGCCACGCCCAGCCGAGCTCCGTTCCGATGAAGCTCCACGGAGCGAAGATCGTGCTCGAGGAAGCGCTGAAACTGTGCGACAAGCCAGGCCGGGTCGACGAGGTCGAGACGTGTGTGCTCACAGCAAACGTCCTGTTGGCGCAGGCGGCGCAGATGCTGTCGTTCCGGCGGCAGGCCGTACAAGCGGCCAAGAACTCGAAGATCGGGATAGGAGCTTTGACATGAGCGAGATCACGCAGGCAGACGTCGTCAAGGTCGTCGACGTCCAACACGTCGGCGGCATTGGGCCAGCCCGCCACGTCCAGGAAATCCGCCCAGCCAATCCCGACTGGTTCCAAGCCGTCGCCGAAGACCTCGACAAGAGGGCCTACCAGCTGCGGCAGGAGCTCGACGCGGTCGAGTCCGCCCGCGACATCCTCCGGGTGCTGGCAACCCTGTCCGTCCCCGTGACCGAGGAGGCGTGGCGCACCTACACCAACCTGGGCCGGCGCAGCATGGAGCTGCCGATCCGGTTGGACGAGCCCCTCCACCAGCAACGCGCCGAGATATGACGATCATGGACCAGATCAGAGCGCTAGGCGCCGACCTCGCGCAGGCGATGGACCTGATCGGGAAGGCGTGGCCCTGCGGGCTCCGCCTAGACGAGTACCGGCAGCTCCGGGAGTGGGTCGACATCGATATCGACCCGGACACCAGCGAGGACTCCGCGCACCGGCTGATCGGCCATGTCGCCGCGTCGGCACGCCTCGCCGGGGTCAATCCATTCGTCATGTGGCAGACCGCCTACCTGCTCACCTGCCTCTACGGGTCGGCCAGCCCGTCAACGGTCGAGTTCACCGTCACCGTCGACCTCTGCGTCAAAGCCTGCGCCGAAGGGAACATGAGCATGGGCGACCTGAAAGACTGGCTCCTCCGCCACGGCCCGCGCCTGGCCGCTGCCGCTGTCGGTAACCGCGGCTACCTCCTCGCCCAGATCGTCGAGATGTCCCTGATCGGGATGCGCCCGTGAGCCAGATCGACTATCGGGCCCGGGCCAGGCACGCGCTCAACCAGGCCGACAACCCCGACGAGTTCATCACCGTCGACGGCCGCCTCCTGCTGTACGGGACGGCGATACGCTGTTGCGTCATGGCCGAAGAACAATGGCGGACGCTGGGGCTGACCCCGCACGCGGAGATCGACCAGATCAGGAAACGGGCGCGCAAAAGGTTGGAGACCCTCCAATGAGGGGCGTCGACTATCCGGACTGGTGCCCCAACGGGGGGCGGCATGTCTTCGAGGAGCGGGCAGAACACGAAGTTTGCGTCCTCTGCGGGCACATAATCACACTCGCGATGGGAGATCAGCAGTGAACACCCAAGTCAGAGATATGCGAACGCTGCTCAGTAACAGCCAGGCCGTTGTGCTACCAGCATCGCCACCAATGCGGCGCGATGGTTAACGATAGGAGAGCCCGCGAAACCTGCCTCAATGTGGTATAGTACGGTACAGGAACTGGAAATGAGAGGACACGAGTGGCAAAGCGGGAACGGCCCGAAGGGTTCCTCACAGGAACCGAACGGAAACAGGCCATCCACGCAGCGATGTGGTCAGACGACCCCGAAACAGAGATCAAAGCGCTCGGCGAACGGCAAGGCTACAAACCTGGATGGGCGGACTTCCAGTTGAGCTGGATGCGAGACAACGTCCCAGCCTGGCTGGAATACATGGAACGCCAAGACCGGCTGGTTCCAGAATCGAAGGGTTCGACCAAACCAAAGATGCGGACAAGGCGAGTCCCCGCCGGGCCGCAACTCGTCGACGGCGAACGCGTCCTGAAAGAATGCTCCACCAGGGACGGCCGCTGGCATGCGGTCCTCGTCGTCGCCGACGGGAAACGGTTCCGGGTCCGCTGGCGGCTGTCAAGTATCGTCTGCTGCGGGCGGAAGCAAGCGACGATGGCGTCGAAACCGTTCACGATCGTCAACGAGCGGATCATCCCCGCCGAGAAGTTCTGCCGCTTCTGCGGAGCCAAAACCGAAGTCACGATCTGGGTCGCGCCGTATGAGAAGGTGCGGATGGACTTCGACGCCGGCAGGCTCGTCCAGGCTAGACCTGATGGAGCGAACTGCTGGTGCCAGGCCGATGTTTCCTATGAGCGGCTAATCGGCTAACCCTTCCAGGCGGTGGCGGGTCGCGAACGCGGCTCGAGCTTCCCCGGTCCTGCCCAGGGAGCGGCCGTCGGCGTAGGGCAGGTCGAACTCGAAGTCGATCGCCGCGGCCAACGCGTCCACGTCGACCGGTTTCGGCTGGTAGCAGACGAACTTGACTCCGATGCCGGTCTCCCGGATGAACACCTTCTCGAAGCGTTCCTCCAACAGCTCCCGGCTGTAACTAACCGGCAGGGACCATTGCGCCCGTCCCGTCGGTGACAGGTAGCCGGTGATGCCGTCGACGACGACACGGGTCTGCGCCGGCGACCCAGGGTTCGTCTGGTAGGTACCTAACAGGCGGCCGCCGCCGACCAAAGCGGCGAGGAGCGTCACAACATGGCGGCGGTCCTGGTCGAACGCGATGGCCTGCAGGACACCGTTGAGGAACACGCTCGACCAGGCGGTGCCGGAGGCGACTTCGGTGAGGAAGTTATCAACACAGGGGAGGGCGTCTTCCCTTGTTGGATGGTCCGTGTTGGACCGTTCGACAGCTCTCGCCCGGTATGGCTCGAACGCGGTGTAGGAAATCTGGTTGAGCTCGAAGATGCGTTTGCGGGCGTCGTAGTCGCCGGCGCCGAAGTCGAGGATTTCCCTGCCGTACACTTTCTGCCAGGCCCGCCGGTAGCCGGAGTGCCACAGGTTCCCCCTGTGCTCCCCCTGCCACCGTTTCGGCAACGCGAACAGCATCGACGCGACGTCGATTCGTTTCCCAACGTACCGCATGCCCAGCCCACGCCGTTGCGCGTAGCGGAGCCGGTCGGCGTCTTTCTCGAGGAGGAAATCCATGGACAGCCCGTTCAAAGCCCACGCGGCGTAGTCGCCTTCGTCGTCGGAGATGACCGTAACCGGCCATTTGTCGATCCCAGCGAACGCGGCTTCGGCGAGGCGGTAACGGCCGTTGACGACCCGCCCCGATTCAGTGACGACAGCGGGGAGGACGATCCCGACTTTGACGCGAAGGAACCTGGGCGGCCCAAGGAAGTCCTTGTCGAACGTGTCGATCAATGTCGCAGGGTCGACTTCGGAGGGGGTGAGACAGCGAAACCTGGCAGCCGCAGCCGCCGGCATGGGAGGCTGCTCTGTGAGTTGTTCGGTGGCTGCGTGGGAGTCGTCGTTCGTGGCCTGGTTGGATGCCATGTTGAACACAGTTTTCGTTTCAGGGGTGAGCCCGTCGATGTAAACGACTGGCACTTCGGTGATGCCCAGCTGCTTTGCCGCGGTGAGCCGTTGATGCCCCGAGAGGACCAGCCCGTCCGGTTCGGCGTAGAGGGGCAGCACGAACCCGAGCGTGTCGATGGACCCTTTGATCCGTTCCAGGATTTCGAGGTCTCGGTGGCGTGGGTTCTGCGGGTCGGCGGTGAGGTCACCGACGGGGACCATCCGGATTGTCAGCTCGGGCATGGCATCCCGAGGGCTTGTTCGAGGCGGGCCATCACCTGCTTGCGGGTCTTGTGGCCTTCTCGGACCCATTTGTTGAGGGTCGCTTCGACGTCGCCGCGGTCGACAGCGAGACGCCGGTTCCCAAGCCAGATGCTGGTCATGGTGGCCGGTTTGTTCGATGATGGTTTGTCGGTGGCTGCCGACGCGGAGAATTCGAGGAAGAACTCGGGGTCGAAGTTGCTGTCGTCGATGTCGTCGAAGTCGGGGCGTATCTGCGCGGCGAGTTCGGGGCCTTCTTCGTCGAGGCGGGAGAGTTCTTCGGCGAGTAGTCGGGTGTCCCATACGGAGAACTCGGCTGACTGGTTGTCGGCGAGGCGGTAGGCGGCGGCGTCGACGGCGGTGAGGTCGGCGGCGACATGGACTGGGACTTCCTCGAGTCCGAGCCGGCGTGCGGCTTGGAGGCGGGTGTGGCCTGCCACGACTGTGTTGTGTTCGTCGACGACGATCGGTTGGCGGAACCCGAACCGGCTGATGCTGTCAGCGACTTTGTCGATGGCTTCGTCGGTGATGATCCGAGGGTTGTTGGAGTAGCCGGCCAGGTCGGCGATCAGTCTGGTTTCGACGTCCACGTGGGGGGAAGATAGCAGGACGGTCAGGCGGCGCGGAGGACGGTTCGTGTCTCGAACGGTCCTTCCCAGGTGTCGCCGATATGGCGGAGGGAAGCGACCGCCCATTGCCCGCCGGGGGCGACCCCGTCGAAACGGATTCGGCTGCCCCGCTGGCAGAGCGGGTTGAGCCATAGGGAGGCACGTGCGCCTTCGTCGGTGACGGTTGCTGAGCCGATGAGCCCTCCGCCGGCGCCAACTACGAGGTCGGACACGTCGGGTTGGCGGGGCCTGCCGCGGCGGCGGAAGCGGAGCTGCCCGTCGTTCTCGAACCAGCAGCAGCCGACAGCGGCGCAGAGTTGGGTGAGTGCGTCTGCGGTGGGTCCGGTGTACGCCCAGTTCTCTACGGTCGCTGATGTGGGGACGGCGTCGAGGGGGCCGACTTGCATGGTGAGGTCAGCGGCGAGTTGTCGGATGACGGTGCGGGCGTCGACGATGCCTTGGTAGACGCGGGATGTGTACCCGCGGAGGCGGGGTGGGGAGTGGACGTAGTCACCGACGCGGACTCGGAGGGTGCGTGTGGGGTGTTGGCGGTCTCGGCGGCGGTCGACTTGTTGGACGATGCCGTCGAAGATGACCGCTGTGCGGCCGGGCTGGTAGCCGGCGACGACGGTGACTGGGTCACCGCGGGTTGTCGCCCTGGCTTCGGACGTGTCGGCGAGGTTGACGACCTCGACCCATCCTCCGTTTTGGGTGCCGTCGGCGGGTTTGGTCAGGTCGAAACGGACACGTAAAGGGGAACCGACCGTGACTGCCCCGACGGTGACCTCGGCGTGGCGTTGGCGGAGGGTCACAGTTGCCCCTCTGTGGTGATGCCGGATAGGTAGACCACTTGTTGGCGGCCGCGGTCGAGGCGTGGGTCGCGGCCGACGGAGGGGTCGTCGGCGTCCGAGCCGAGACCGTGGGGGATCGCGGAGCCGATCATGCCAGACGCATATTCTCGGGCGGCTGCGTTCGCTTCGGCTGCGGCGGCAGCGGCGGCCCTCTCGGCGGCGGCGTCTGCTTCGGCGTCGAGGCTGCCCGGAATGAGGAACCCGCTCGGCACTCGCACTCGGCTCGGTGTCGGTTCGGGTAAGTCCCCTGCAGGGGGCGGTTCGGCGAAGCGGATATGGACTAGCTCCAACGATATCTGCCCGCCCCTCCCGGCGGACGACGCGTCGGAGACGGCGATGACCATGTTCTCGTAGGTGGCCCATTCGGTGGTGACGGTGAGAAGTTCGGAGTTGTCGTGGATGCGGTCGAGCGCGGCGACCGCGGCTTCGCCTCTGCCGGCGCCGTTGAAGTCGGAGATGACCCCTCTCAGGTAGAGGCGGGGCGGGTACGGTTGGACGTGGTCGGAGACGTTGCGGCCGTGTTCGACGGGTTCGTCGGGAACTCGTGTGGTGCGTTTGTGACGGTGGGATATCCAGCCGTCGATGACGAGCTGGTCGACGCTGGTTTCGGCGGTGAGGACAACAGGTGGCATGTCGGGCGGATATTACCCTGCGTGTGGTCGGGGGAGCTTCGGCGGCTGACAGGCTTCGCGAGCCGGTGCCATAAGCCGGTAGGGTCGGAGAGGCTTCGGGGCAGGGATGCTGCGGCGTGACCCGCTGCCCTCCCCGACCCTGTCAGCGGTGGGCTTGGTTGAGGAGTTGGCGGATGACGGTGAGGACTTTGTCGGGGCGGTCGTCGATCCAGGGGCCGGGCACCCGGTAGACGGTCCAGCCGAGCAGCGTGGCTGCCTCATATTTCTCGGCGTCTCGTAGAAAGCCTTGAACCCTCTGGTGGCGGCCGCCGCCGCCCTGCCACAGCACACCTTCAACTTCTACCGCAACCTTATAGTCGGGCCAGGCGAAGTCGAACCGCCATTTGCGGGTGGGGTGGAACCGGTACTCACGGATGGGGGTAAGGATGGTGCGGTCACCGCGGAGGCGGAGCCAGAGTTCTTCTTCGTGGTGGCTCAGCTTGGAGCGGGGGATGCTCACGCCTCGTAGAGTTTGCCGGCGGTGAGGAAGCGGTGCCAGCCGGTGGGTTCGCCGTCGTTGAGGACTTGGATGGACGGTGTGAGGGTGGGGCGAACCTTGTTACCGTTCCATCCTTTGACGGGGCCGGGATGTGCCCAGTCGTTGGTGTGGTGGTCAATGTAGAGGCATAGCACCGTCGCGGACGGTACCGGCGGTTTGGGCTGCCCGTTCTCGAGGTTGGGGACGAGGAGCCACAGGACCAGATGAGAGCCGTCGTCCTCCGGGGATTTGGCGGTACCCCAGCAGAACGCACCGGCGCCGTGTGCCCAGAAGTCGTCGCCGAGGTCGGGGAACATCTGACATTGGATAGGCGCGGCCTTCAAACCGAGCCGCCTGTGGCTATCACGTCGAGGACGGTCCGGCCGCCGTCCCGTAAGTGCTCGACGGGGGTGGTCAGGTCGACGTGGTGGCGGCCTTCGTCGGCGTAGACCTCGAGGTAGTCGCTTTCGTCGAGGCGCATGTGTTTGACGACTCGGTCTAGGACTTCGCTGACGGGGGTCCCTTCCGGCCAGACGCCGGCGCAGCTTCCTTTCGGGGTGATGACGAACAATTGGACATTGTCCAGTAGAACTGTGAAACCCAGCCTTCTCATGGGATGAAGACGCGGATGCGGATACCTCCGGCGGTGCCGGCTGCTCTGAGCGCGGTCAGCGCCAACGGTTTCTGCCCTCGCCCTGATGCGGTGTTGTCGTAGGACGGGCCGATCCAGACGTGGTCTTCGACGTCGGTGAACGTGATGTCAGCGGTGCCGAGGAGGGTGCGGGCGACGACGGTGGAGTCGGTGGAGGGGACATCGGTGACCCAGGCGAAGAAGCCTCGTTCGTCTTCGTAGTCGCCGTCGCGGGCGTCCCAGTCGAGGCAGTCGCGGAAGAAGTCGTGGGTTGGGGTTTGGACTCTGCTGAGGTTGGGGCGGACACCGGCCATCAGCTGATCCTACCAGGTCGCCATATCTCGTACTCGTGATGGTCGGCGGGGAACCGGACCAGCCGCCGAACCGGTCTCGGCCGGCGCCGTGGGGGAGGCATCCGGACCAGCGCCGCCGACTCCTCCGCCGTACGGGGGCGGGGCAGCGGCAGCCGCTTCGCCAACGCGGTCATCAGCCCCAATGCCCGAACTCGTCGCGGCGGGCCAGTTCCTGCTCGATCTCGGCGGCGCATTCGACGATATGCCACCGCGCTTGCGGGCGGGTCGTCACCATCGACTTGAGCGACTCGCGGAGCATGGTCAGCTGCTTACGGAGCCGCTTCGCTGGCCGCTGCCAGATAGGCGGAACCCAATAGGCGGTGTGGACCGGCTCGAACGCAGCACGGGGCTCGCCGGCGCCCTCCGGGGCGGGTTTCACCGAGTCGACCGTAAACGGCACCAGCACGGGCCGGCGGGTGAACGGCCGATGCGTCAACGAAGCCGCAGGCCGAGGCATCAGTCGATCCGCTCAAACCACAACCAGGCACCGCAGGCGAAAGCCGCGACCAAACCCTGGTCCTCGTCTTCGGCGTGGAGGACGTCACCGGCCGGCTCCTTTGACGCGGCTTCCACGATCGTCGACTCGCCGCTTGCCAGCTTGACACGCCAGAGTGAAGATTCCATCAGGGCCTCCCCCCAGCCGCCACCCGGAAATGAGCATGCGCCCACATCTTCGCCTCGTCCAGCTTCGTCCGCGCCAACGACAGCTCCCGGCTCCCCCGGCCGCCAACGTCAGCGACCACAGCCTCCACGAACTCGTAGCCCGGCTCGAAAGCCGCCTCGATCCCCTGCCGGGTCGTCTCCGTGATGAATGTCTTTGGCGGGTCCGCGATTGGCGGTGACTGGCTCGTACCCGTTCTCCTCTCGATCAGGTAGCGCCAACCTACCTAGCATCCGACCCACCCGCAAACCGGTTACGCTAACATCGGTTATCATGGTTGGGGGTGGTGGCGGTTGGGGGGGTGTGCAGGGGGTGGGGGCTGTGACGTGGGGTTTTGTGGGGGGGTGCACAGTTGTGTGTCGGGGGTGTGCCGGTTTTTGTGCCGATGGTTTTGGGGGGTTTCGCCTGTATTTATATATTTTGTTGTTCAGTTATATATATGTAGGAGGGGGGTTGGAGGGGGGGTGCACACTTTCTGGGGAAGGGTCTTTCCCCCGGGCGCAATGTGCCGCGTGGCGTGTGCCGCGTTGTGCAGGGGTGAGGGTTTGGTTGGTGTGTCGCTGTGCAGGGGGGGCTTTTTGGCTTTGTTTTGGTGGGTTGACCTGGGGGTTTGGGGTGCACACATGTTGACACAGGTTCGGCACAGGTACGGCGGCGGCTGTGCAGGGCGGTTCTGCTACGTCGGGGGGGGGTTGGCATCCTCCGGTACATTCTGGTAGGCTGGGGGTACAGGGACGTCGGAATTTTGGAGGTTGTTGTGCCAAGGCCCGGGGAGTCGTTGAAGCAGCCGAAGGGGAGCATGGTGAAGCTGATTATGGGCCGGGAGATGCTGGAAGGCATCGAGGAGATGCAGCGACAGTGGGGGTTCGACACGTTTTCGGAGGCGCTGCGTGATCTGGTGGTGGTCGGGTTGGAGATGTGGGAGTCTGCCGAGCCGGTAAAGGGGGAGCCGCCGACGTACAGTTGGCGGAACACGGAGGACCTGTCGATCCGGGTGGACGACGACCTGTTCCGCCGGATCGAGGCTCAGCGGGAGCGGTCGGAACGGCGTGGTCACGTAATGCGGCAGCTGGTCCGCTACGGGTTGTGGTCGGTAGGGTATTCGCCGGGGTTGGCGGCGTCGCCGTTGGACCCTGCCGCGAACGAACCGCTATAGGAGGCAAATAATGAACGACAGGCCGACGGTGACGATCACCGCGAAAACGTTGGGCGCGGTCGTCTTCGTCGCGGGAGGCGTCGCAGTGAAAGCGGCAGTGGTCGCCATGTTCGGGTTCTGGGCAGGGGTACTCCTTCTCGGATTCATGGCGATGCTGGTCGGGCTCGGGATCGCCATCGATGACTGACCGACCGGAGCTGCTTTCGGACAGGGCCTGCCCTTCGACCCATGAATACTGGGAAATGCATGTCGACGCCCTCGCCGACCTCGAGGACGATATCCCCGGCCACTATGACATTCACTCGATCGACTGCTACACCCCGTGGGATTGCGAATGCTGACCGCCGAATGGGTTGGTGACCTGATGATCTACCTCGCCGGTGTGGTCGCTCTCGGCACGATCGTGTGGGCACTGTCGGACCGCTGATGGTGCTAGTCGGAACCGACCACTTCCACGAGATACTCCCTGCCGAGCTGCGAACGCTGAACGCGTTAGGACGGCTCCGTTGGATACCCACGTTGGACAACCCGAACCATCCGGACGGATGCTTGGCGCATGCCGAGTGGAAACAGCTGGACCTGTTCGGAGACGAAACCGACGTCCAAGCCCGCATCGTCGGACGCGACTGATGGCCACCCAAGCCCCGCAGAGTGTCGAAGCGGAAGAAGCCGTCCTCGGAGCCGCGTTACGTTCCGAATACGCCGCCAGGTTGGTGACAGGAACACTCACTGCCGCCGATTTCTACCATCCCACGCTGGCGATGATCCACGCGGCGATGGTCCGCCTCCGCGACGGTCACGAACCGATCGACACGCTCACCGTCGCCGACCAGCTCACCCGGATGGGCAACCTCGAAAAAGTAGGCGGCGTCGCCAATGTCGCCAAACTATGGGATCAAGTACCGTCCGCCGCCAACGTCAGTTACTACGTCGGGGTCGTCGCCGAACACGCGCTCCGCCGACGCATCCTCGACGCAGCCGCCCAAATCCGGGACCTCGCGAACAGAATCGACGTCGACATCGGCGAAGTAGTCACCAAAGCAGACCAAACGATGGCAGACGTCGCACGCACCTACTATCGGCGGCTCAGGAATCTGGGCTGTCTCTACTGAAAGGAACCCTATGGAACGGATGACGTTCGGCCAAGACGTGTCCTTCACAATCGAACACGAGGAAGACGGCGACGGCCACCGGCTGCATGCCACCCTCGTCATAGGAGGCCTTGTCGTGTCGCGGAAGCTTTCCCCAACCTACGCTGATCTGGACCTGGCGGCATCGACGCTGGGGTTCGTGAACCACATCGTCGGCGTCGTCAACCAGTTAGGCCCGGCGGACAGCCACACCGCGGAGGCGACGCCGGCAGGGGTAATCGAAGAGGGAGAGCCGTGAGCAGGGGAAGCCCGATGCCGATGAACGACTGGTTACGGGTGTTCCAGCCGCGCACCCGCGAACGGCGGGACTGGCGCAAAGGGCTCGAGGTCGAAAACGACGGCGCGGAGCTGAGAGTGGTCGCAGACAATGGCCGCCGCCGGCACAAGGTGTCGTCCACGCATGGAGCCGGCTGCGTCTGCCGGAACTGTCAATGACCTCCCAGCCGGAGGTCCGGCAAGCGTCGATAGAAGAGCTGAAAGATATCGTTGTCATGGAACGGATTCCGCGGGCTTCGGACCGGCAGTTGTTGCTGGCAGCGGGAGAATGCCAGGAGCTCATCGACTGGTTCCCCGGCTCGATTGTGGAGGCCCTCGCTCGACGGTGGCTAGACGAGATGGAATCCGAGTTCGAGAAGCGCAAGGAGAATCTGCGCCGGTTCAGGGAGGAGCGCGGCCTTGCCAGCTGAGACGATCCATGTGTGGATATGCTCCCCAGCACATTACGACCGGCTGGTGGCCATCGCCGCCTCCGCCGGCGTCGACGTCTCCCACGGCATCTCGATCCTCGGGGCGCCCCTCTTCGTCGACGATACGATCCCCGACCACGACACCCGCCTCCACCACGGCACAGCCGAGGTCAGCTAATGCCTGCCTCATGCCGTGACTGTGCCGCGCTCGTCTCCAAGTCAGCCGCACTGGTTGCAGCATCCGGGGGAACCCGACGAGCATTTCGACGTGTCGATGACCGTCCGCCGGCTCGCTGTCGAACACGGGGCGGTGGAGATCACCCTCCGGGACATGGCGAAACGGATCAGCGAACGCCGCCGCAGCTGCCGCCGGCTCGAGCTGGAATAGGGTCAGCTGCCCCAAACGCGGGCGGCGGCGCCGTCCTGGCCGGCGTACTCGAAACGGATTCGGGCCGCTTTCAACGTGATCTGCTCCTCGGTCAAAGTCAGTCGGGTCGAGCCGTCCCCGTTCGACACGGACACACCATCTACCGCCTCGGGTGCCGCGCCCAACGCAGGGATCGCGAACGCGTCCTGAACGGACATAACCCTCGGCGTCGGCGGCACGTCACGGCGCCGATCGGTGAGGAACGCGGACACGTCACGAGCCGCGAACAGCAGCAGCACCGAATCATCGGCAGCCAACGGCAAAGACACAGTCCAGCCGCCGCCGTGGGGCCACACGACGGGCACGTCGACGAGTTCGGCGCGGGCGACGCCCGAGCCGTCATCCAAGAGCACATCGGGTACCGGCTGGACGATAGCCCTCTGAGTCGCCGCCGTGTATTCGACGACCAAACCGGGTAGGCAGGTGAGCACCTGCTTGAGGATGCCGGCTTCGACGTGGCGCATGACCTGGCCGATGCTGGCGTAGTCAGCGTCAGGGTCACGAGGCATCAGGACGCCACCTCCGCGATTTGCTTGGACGCTTGTGGCATTCGGTTAGTTGCAGTCGTACCCCCCACGTCCAGGTCGGAAAAAAACAGCGAACACTTCGCACAACCCCAGAGGCTACAGAGCCGTGCCCTGCCGCGCCGGGCCGAGCCTAGCCGTGCCGCGCCGTGCCCTGCCTCGCCCTGCCGAGCCTCGCCCTACCCTGCCCTGCCGTGTGCCCTGGAAAAGTATGGGATTTATCCCAACACAAATGACTGAAAAGCAGAAAAAGCGGCGCAAGAAAGCGCACAAGAAACTGATGGGATTGCTCCATCACATCAGGGACAGCAAAGACCCCCGGGCGCCGGCCGGGGATGACCCGTACGTGTTCGATCCCCGCTCGAGGGTCGCGGCCGCCGTGTTAGCCGAATGGCTCACCTGGCGCGAGATCGACGAATTGAACTACCAGCCGCTTATCGGCATGATCGCTCGGAACAGCCGCCTGCGATGACCGAACAGAAGCAGGACCCGAAGCTGGAAGCGTTGGACGAGCTGGCAGCCGCAGGAGAACTCACAGCAGAAAGGTTGGTCAAAGACGCAGCCGCCCCGGACCACCCGTTGCATGGTGATTTCACGTGGGACGACTCGATCGCCGGGCACCTTTACCGGTTGGGGGAGGCTAGGAGGATCATCTCCGGGTGCGTCCGCCGGGTCGTGGACGTCGGTGCCGTCGTCGAATCGGAAGAGCCGGCCACGGTCAAAGTGAAGAAAATCCCCCGGTTTCTGTCCAAGATAGAGACTCGTTCACAAGGCGGCGGATATGTGGACGCCACGCTGCAGAGCGTGCTCTACCACGCGCTCCACGACCCGGCGTTTAGCTTCTCTGCCGTGTACAACAAGTTGGGAGTACGGGAGGCGATGTCCGATCGGGCGGTGGCCGCTTATGAGGCGCTGGTTGCTGTGATAGAGGACGATCTGCGAGCCGCCGATACAGGCTAACCCCGGCCCGAACATTCTGAGCACACGGCAAGGCTCGGCATGGCCCGGCAGGGCACGGCCAGGCCCGGCCCGGCGCGGCCAGGCTTCCCCCGACTAGCGGGCCCGTAGTCCGGTTGCGGAGTCGTGCGCGAACGCCAGACAGGTCGCGTCGAACAGGTCCGGGGACCGTTCCCCGGCAGCGGCCTTTTCCAACTCCCACAGCCCGCGGGCTGTGTTGAAACGGCGGGTCGGCTGGGATAGCTCTGTCAGGAAGGCCTCCACTTGGGGGACACCAGCAGGATCAATGAACAAGCACTTCTCGGGTGAGATATCTTTGTCGCCGGTGACGAGCCGTAACGTGTTCATCACGCGAAGCCGCAAAGCGTCTGCCATCTGAATATTGCGGGACGCGAACTTGTCTTTGTTCCGCAGACGCGGTTCGTAGAACTTGTCCGGGCCGGCCACTTTCCCACCGAAGCGGACACCCCTGTAGGACCCGAACCCGGCCCGCCACAGGTCGGTATCCATGGGCGATGCGGCGTCGTAGAAAAGGCGCTGCAGGTTCGGCCACGGTTCGCACAGGGTTTTCGCTTGTGCGGCAGCGGCGGACAGGTCCCCCCGTACGCCAGGCCACGTACGGGCGAGGAGGATGGTCGGCCCATGCCGTACCACCAGAGCGCACTTGTCTTTGCCGCCCTCTGCAATGTCCAGCCCAGCCCACGTCAGCCGCCGCCCCGCCAAATTAGGGGCTAGCCCCTCAGCGAAAGCGTCCACACAGGCCCGGAGCGTCGCGTACGGGAGGACCACATTGCCGAGACCAGCATCGTTGGGTTTCCCCTCCCACTGCCACGCGTAAATCTCCGGGTTGTAGAGCTCGTCGTAGCGGCGCTGCTTTTCCCTCTCCGGGTCTTCCCCCCACCAGTGGTTGTCCCGCCAGTTCGCCTCGACCGCCACGTCCCCCGGCTGAGGATTCACCACGATCCGCTGCCAAATGAACGCCGCCCGCGAATGCGGATTCCATGAGAACCAGCGTTCCGCGCCGGGTTTACGGATCGACGGGCCGATCACAGCCCACTGCTCGGCGGTCAAAGACTCAGCCTGCTCAAACCAGACCACGTCGACGTCCTCCATCGACAAGAACCCGCCGACGGACCGTTCGACACCTACGAACACCATCAGCGACCCGTTCACGTGGCGTATCCGGTCGGCCAGCACGTCGAACTCGTCGTCAAGGCCGATCCGCGTGATGTACCCCTCGACTGTCGGTTTCGCTGACAGATCAAGCCGTTGCTTGAAGTCCCGTGCGGACACTATCCGAACAGGTCCGGGCGGGTAGTCGGGCAGCAAACCGGCCATGCGCAACACCGCGACCTGAGCGAACGCGTGGGATTTGCCCGAACCGCGCCCGCCTTGCGCGGACTTCCACGCCGCCGGGTAGAAAAGGGGCTCCGCCCACTTATTTATCTCGACCTGGACGTCAGCCCCGGCTGGCACCGGCATCAGCCTCTAGGTCGGTTATCGGTTCCGGTTCGCGGATTATCAACGTCACCTTCCGCGGGACATGGTGGTCCACGGCGACCCGCCCGGATTGTTCGACCTTTGTGCGGTCACCATAAGTGTCTGGGTCATGGACTTTCAGCATGAACCTGGCGTTCGCGGCTTTCCGACCGTACGCTTTGGTTCGGATAGTTTCTACTGTCCGCACGCCGGGGCGCCCGTCCAGGTATTCCTTGTACGACGATTTCCTTGTTACGCCGTCCTCTGTGGCGGCGTCGATAACGACCTGCGCCATATGGGCGACCATCTTCGCCCGGGCGGTTTCCATCGCGTCGCCGAAGCGGCGGTACAGGCCGGTCTTCGCGGTGCGGGCCCGTTTCATCCAAGTGTGATATGTGGTGGGGGAGATATCCGCGGCGGCGCAGGCGACTTTGACGGTGACGCCACGGCTGATCGCCTCAGCCAACGCGTCGATGACCGCGTCGTCCAGTTTGGAAGCGGCCATCAGGCGGATTCCCAGATGAGGAAATGGGTGTGCCGACCCCACGCGTCCCTTTCCGGGTCGGTATAGCGGGAGTCGTCGTCGCCGGCGCGGCAGAATACGTTCCCGCCGACCCGTTCGGCGGCGGCGACCCGGTCGAGGAGGCCGGAGTTGACCGCGACACGCCGCCCCGCCACGACGAGAGTGTTCACCGGCACCTCCATCGACGCGTACCACGACTCGTCGGACGGCTGCCACCAAAGGTGGATGCGACAGTCGACACCGCCCAGCCGGACGATGACGGTCTGGTTGTCCTCGTCGGCGATGGGGATGATCGCCCCTTTCAACGCTGGCGCGTCGGCGGCGACGTCGAGGTACGCGACGACAGGCGGCGACCAGACCACGGAGCTGCCCAGCACCGCGCGGACCCAGAATGTGTACGCCTGGCCGGCGGCGAGCCCGGCAATCTTGATCGAGCGGGCGTCGGCATCGGCGGAGAAAGACCCGATCAGGAGCCCGTCGGGGCCGGTCGCTTCGATCCGGTAGCCGGTCGGTGCGGCGTCGCCGGGTGGCGGCCGCCAGGCGATAGTCGCGGACGTGGCCGACGCGGCTTCGGCGGAGACAGCGATCGGTCTGGGCATCAGCTGACCGTGGCGGTGATATCTGACTCGGCGAGGGTCCAAACGGTGTCGAGGTCGGCGACCTGGCCGGACACGTCAGCGCCGCCTGCTGTGACTGTCAGCGATGTGATCTGAGCGCCGGCGACGGACTGGGCGACCGCTAAGAGGTCGTTCGCCCATAGCGTCTGACCTGGCGCGTACGCGTCGACGACGTCTCGCATGAGCCGGCGTACCTGTTGGAGCCCGTCGGCTGGGAACCCGGCGGTGCGGGTGAACGACACCGCCACAGCCAACGCGACGTCTCGGGTCCGGACGAACGGACCCGGCGACGCCGTAGCCGAAGCCGCGTCCAAACCGAACGCGTCGGCGTCGCCTCCGAAGACCGGCGTGTTGTCAGGCTGCCACTCGTAAACGGCGACGAAGCGGCCGCCGATCCAACGGATCGTGACATCACCAGACGTGATCGCAGCGGTCAGCGCGGCCGCACGTGCGGCACCCGTCGACGCCGACGAAAGGTCAATACCCGTATAGGTGGTGCCGTCCCAGCTGAGAGAACCGGCGGTCATCCCGGCCAGGTCGTCACTGTCGGGAGGGCCACCGCGGATGGCGGTCATCGTCGCCGTTCCCAACCCGCGATGCGTTTCCACAGCCCGCCGTAAAGTGGCGTCCAAGCCGTCCTCTACGACAGCGAGAACCGAATGCGCCGACAGCGGCCAGTTGCCGGTCACGACCGGCCGGGATGTAGCGTTCTCGAACACTTCGACTTTGCCGTCCTGCGCTTCGGTGAGGGCTGCTTCCAACGCGGCCAACGGTCCCGTCGATGCCCTCCCGGTGCGGGCTTGGAGCCGTTCCCGGAAACGGGCATCAGACTCGGCGAGCCGACCAGGAACCGCGGCAGCCGGGTTGGTGACCGTTTCCCAACCGGCGACACGGGTGACGATCCGGCTGACCGCTGCTGCTGCTGCTGTCACAGGCCCGTCGACGGTGGCCTGGGCGGTCACCTCGACCGGGTCATCACCTAACGTTGCGGCAGAAACGGTTTCCCAGCGGGTCGGTGGGTCGCCGGTTGTGGACATGAGCGACCCGGCCGGTACGACAGTTCCAGCGACTCCGGTCAGTTGGACGATCACTTCGGAACGGGCGGCGGCTGCGGGGAAGATATCGAGGAGGGACCCAAGGTCGCGGAGCTGGGCGCCAGAGGCACGTTCGACGGACCAGCTATTCGCCAACGCGGCGACCGCTTCGGACATTTCGACGGCAAGGACCGCGATCAGCCCGGCCAGTTGACCTTGCGGCGTCTGCGGCGCGACCGAGATGTCCTGCCCGTAGACGCGGGCTAGGAGATCGCGGACATACGACTCGGCTTCGGTCAGCGAGAGGGTGGTGACACCTTCGTCTGTGACGGTGATTAGCTGGGCCATGTAGTGGAGGATACCCGAGTTGCATTCCCAGCCCAGCCTGGTACTGTATTGTACAGTACAACAGGAGCCGCCACGAAGGGAACCGCCAAATGACCACCGTCGCCCCCACCCTCCAAGAACTTGCCCTCATCGAAGACGTCGACGTGTTCGGCTACACCGTCACCGTCCGCCATGAAGGCTGCTCCACCACCCACCGGAGCGTCCCAGCAGGCCGGCGCTGCGCCGGACCCGCGCAGGCAATCGAAGTCACAGACCAGGACGGCAGCTTCGACAGGCTACCCGCCTGGACCCGATAGAAAGGAACCAGATGAACGTATACCGCGAAATCGCGCAAGAGCGGCAACGCCAGATGAAACAATGGGGCGGACAGCAGCACGACGACCAGCACAACCACGGCCAGTGGATGCTGATCCTCGCCAAGCAGGTAGGGAAAGCCGCCAACGGTGTCCTCCGCTGGCGCGACGCCGGCTGGACGATCAAACCGTTGCGGGACAGCCTGATCGCTGTCGCCGCTGTCTGTGTCGCATGGCTCGAAGCCATCGACCGCAGATCAAGCTAAAACGAGAACGAGAGAGACGCGCATGGGAGCTGACGTCACCGTCGGGCAGGTCCTGTCCCGCGCTCAGACCGTGCTGTCGGAGCGCGGCTGGGACAGCGGCCAGGCCATCAACCCAGACACCGGCTGCCTGTGCCTCACCGCCGCGATCTACGAGGCGGTCATGGACCTCACCGGTGCCCCACGCGTCGACAACCGACGGCTCCGCCAGCGTATGGCGGACTGGGCCGAAGACATCAGAGAGCTCGGCTACCCCGAGCTGTCCGCAGCGGCGACCAAGGACCAATGGGACCTGGCCGAAGGCGCTTTCGAGCTCCTCGCCGACCAGCTGCCCTACGAGACACCGTCGACGACGGCGCCATGGGAGCTGCTACAGCATTACAACGACTCCCCCGACCGCAAGTTGCGGCAGATCAACGAGCTCATCGAAAGGAGTCTGGCGTGATCGGGACCTCAGTTCCCGACGTGATCGCCGCAACAAAGGGGATTCTCCTAGCCCGCGGTTGGGACCAGGCGCAACCGATCAATCGCTACTCGGGATGTCTCTGCCTCACCGCCGCGGTGCAGGGCATCCAATGCCAGGGACGCGCAGAGCCCTCCGACGAGGAACCCCAATGAAACCCGCCGGAGGGCCAGCAATCACAGTCCAGGAGGATAGCAGAGGTTGACAACAGCCCGACCCCCTAGTTGTATCCTCCTATACAGCAGGAAGGAGGGGTTCCGATGAAGTTGGCGTCCGAAATCGCTGAGGCGGCCAGGTCTCTCAGGACAGCCAAAGGCGAAGTCAGGAAGGAACGGGTGCGCCTCTACGAGAAGGTCGCGCTCGCCGTCCACTACGGCGCCGGCGCCAAAGTGGCGTTAGCGGAGGCCGGTCTGCCGCATTCGCACTGGCCGAACGTGGAGAAAACGCTGGCGAAGCACACGAAACGGTGTGTCGTGCCAGGCTGTTCCCGCCCGCCGCTGGTCAAAGACAAACTCGTCGCGGCCGGCCGCAGGCAGGAATATCAGAAGCTCGTCGCACACAGCAACGGTGTCTGCCGCACCTGTGGGCAGCGCAGCAAGAAACACAAGATGGACAGGAGGAAACAGATCGCATGAACCAATCAGAAGAGACGATCCTCGCGACCGTCACCGACGGCAAAGAGATCCTCGACGCGTTGGGGATCACCCCCGAAGTGTTCGCGCGGGTCGCGGTGAACTCGCTGCTCGCGAACCCGATGATCGCCGAATGCGACCCACCCGAGCTGAAGCGGGCAGTGATGAACAGCATCGAGCTCGGGCTGCTACCAGACGGCAGGCAGGCAGCCATCCTGCCGTTCAAGAAGAAAGGCGGCGGCGTCGGCGCCACGCTGGTACCGATGATCGAAGGGCGAATACTCCTCGCCCGCCGCGCATGCCCCGGAATCGTTCTCCGCGTTCGGGCAGTGTTCCGAGAGGACATTTGGTCGTATTCGGATGGGCTGATCCCGGCGATCAAACACGAACCGAACCCGGAGGCGTCACGCACCGACGACGACCTGATCGCCGTGTACGCGATCGCGCATCAGCCGAAAGCTCCCGCACCAGAGTTCGAGGTCATGTTCTCCGGTGACATCACCCGCTACCGGGCGAAGTCCCGAGCCGGGTCGAAGGGGAAAGGCCCTTGGGCGACGGATTACATCGAGATGGCGAAGAAAACGGTGATGGGGCAGCTGCTGAAACGGCTCCCGAAAGTAGCCGGCGAACCCCCGGACGACGGTTTCGCCGACGAAGCGGAAGCGTGGCACCAGTTCGACGAGACCGAGCAGCCTATGCTGGAAGCGTCAACCGGCGACGACCCCGAACCCGAACCCCAGCCCCAAGCACGGCAGACGCCGCCGCCGGCGACTTCGAGGAAGGTGAAGAACCAGCCACCGGATTTCGCTGACGCACCGTTCTAATCGAGCGTCTTTCACAAGGAGAACCCCAATGCTTATCACCGTCGAAGGTGTCCTCGGCGTGACCCACGCCGAGATACCGTTGGAACCAGGGAAGGTCACGGAAGTGGTCGGCCCGAACGCTTCGGGGAAGTCGTCGGTCGCTGTCGCAGCGCAAGGCGTCCTTACCCATCACAAGAACCCGCTTGGTTTGCCGGCCACTCTGATGAGATGGTACGGCCGGGAAGGGCACCCATCTGACCCGCAGGTCACCTGCGGAGACGTTTCCTGGTGGCCGGTGTCCGCCAAGCTGGCCGCGCCGGCCGCTGAAACGCCACGGTCGACAGCGGCAGCGGCAGGCCTAGTCGATTTCACGTTGCGGACGTCACCGAAAGAACGGGCGAAAGCGTTCCAGTCGGTGCTGCTCCCCCCGCTCGAGGAGCTGCTAGCCACGGCCGCCGAGGAGCTCGCCAAGTTCCTCCCAGCAGACGACGTCGCCGGTGTTATCCAGATGGTCGAGGAACGCGGCTGGGACGAAGCCCACAACCTGTACGCGAAACGGGCTCGGGAAGCGAAAGGCGGCTGGTCCCAAGTGACGGGCGCTCACCACGGGATGCGTGTAGCCGCCGATTGGACCCCGGACGGATGGCAAGCCGGCTACGACCACATGTCGGTCATCGACGCCGAAGCGCAAGTGAACATGGCCCGTGAGGCGCTGATGCTGCTCCACCAGGAGCAGGGTGTCACGCAGGCCGTCCGCGACATGGCCGAGCAGGCCCTGGCGGAGCTTCCGAAAGCCCGCCAAGCCTTCACCGACGCGAAGGCCGGCTGGGACACCGCGAAAGAGGACGCCGAGAAGCACCAACGTGAGTCGGCGCCGATCCGGCAAGCAGACGACGAGATATCCCGCCGCGTCTACGACGCCCAGGTCGCGTTGAAAGCGCTATCCAACACGCAAGCGAAAATGCATTGCCCAGCATGCGAAACAGCACTCACCTTGGGAGGTCCCTCGCCGGGCCCAAGGGTGCTGTCAGTGTGGGACGAAGAAGCCCACGAGCAAGCAGTCACAGACGCGGAGGCGGCTTTAACCGACGCGGAGGAAGCAGCCGCCGTCAGCTTGGCCGGTGTGCGACAGATGCGAGACCGGGACCAGGAACTACGAGCCGAAATGGAAGCAGCCGGCTACCAACTCCGCGCGGCGAAATCGAAAGTCGCCGACCTCGAGCAGGCCGCGAAAGACGCTGACACGGCTGTAGTCGAAACCGACCAGGCCGTACTAGCGGAAGCGCAGCAACAGGTCGAAGACGCGAAAGATGTCGTCCGGATGATCCGCGCCGAGAAGAAAGCCACCCAACTTCAAGAGACGATTGTCCGATACACCGCCGCAGCGAAAGAGCTGGGCCCCGACGGGGTGCGGGCAAGGATGATCGACGACGGGATGCATGTTCTCAACTCGGGACTGGCGAAGATCGCCTACCTCACCGGATGGCTGCCGGTCGAAGTCGACGACAGCAACGTCCTATGGGGAGGTCTCCCGGTTTGGGCTTGCTCAGAGTCCGAGAAGTGGCGGGCGCAGGCGTCGATCCAGTTAGCGTTGGCGGCGATCAGCCGATCCGACGCGGTAGTCCTCGACAGAGGCGACGTCCTCGACGCCGAGAACAGGGAGGCCCTTCACAAAGTCCTCGCGATAGTGGCCGAATCGGCAGGGTTCGCGGTGCTGCTGTGCTCCACCGGCGAACCCGTCGAGGACGCTCAAGGGATACAAGTGGCGATCCTCGAAGGGGCCACCCTATGAGAGTATCCAACATCTCCCGCTGGATGCTGTGCGAAGGGTACGCCCTCGCCGACCCGCAGAAGGAGCCGTCCCGGCAGTCGGTCGCTACAGTTGTCGGCTCCATGGCGCATCATCAGCTCACCGGGCAACCATTCGACAGGCCCGCCAGGGTCACCTACGACCGAGTGACAGCCAGTTGGCATCAGGCAGAACAGCAGGCAACCCAGATCGCCCGCACCGCGAAGGTCGCGCTCGAGGCCGGCGGCTGGCAGATCGTCGCGACCGAAACCGAAGTCGCCGCCGACGGAGACACCGGCCACGTCGACTTGGAATGCGACCACCCAGACCACGGCGCCGCCCTAATCGACCTGAAAACGGGGCAGCATCTCATGGGCGCGTGGCTCCAAGTCGGCGGCTACCTCGCGATCCACCCAGACCAAACGATCCGCTGGGGCGGAGTCCTAACCGTCCCCCGCAGAAGCCTCTGCCGCGAAACCCAAGCCCAAGTCGAGTTCCGCAACGCAGCCCTATTGAAAAAAGCATGGGGCAGATGGTCGCAGCGGCTCGACGCGATCCTCGAAGGAGCCCCTGCTCTGCTATCGCCGGGAAGGCACTGCGGGAACTGCCCCCTCAAGCACTGCCCCGTCAGGGCGGTCTGATGCTCCGCCCCTATCAGGCGGAAGCGGTCGACAAGCTCAGAGCCGCCGTCACCAGATCGGGGTCGGCGGTTTACTGCCTCCCCACCGGCGCGGGCAAGACGGTCGTCGCCGCGGAAGTTGCGAAACTCGCCTACGAAAAGGGGTCTCGGACGATGTTCCTCGTCCACCGCCGCGAACTCGTCGACCAGACCCTGTCGACGTTGGCGAAAGCGTGCCCCGGAGTGTTCGTAGGGATCGAAGCGGCCGGCCGGGTGGCGACACCGTGGGCGCATTTCCAGATCGGGATGGTCCAATCCCTCCTCCGCCGCAAACATATCCCCGCCGCTGACCTCCTCATCGTCGACGAAGCCCACCATGCCAGAGCGAAAACGTGGGAGAACGTCATAGGCCGCTGGCCGAAAGCGACCCGAATAGGGTTGACCGCGACACCGCAACGGCTCGACGGGAAAGGACTCGGCGAACACTTCGCTGAGATGGTACTGGGCCCGTCGATCAGGGAACTTGTCGCGCAGGGGCATCTGTCACCGACCCGGACGATGACCCTCCCCAGCGGGCTCGACTTGGAAGGGGTTCGCACATCCCGCACGTCAGGCGACTGGCTGAACAAGGATTTACGGGAGCGGGTCACGGGGAAGGTGGTAGCGAAAGGCGCCGACTCGTACATGCGGTACGCGCCAGGCCGCCAAGCGATCTTCTTCGGCATCACCAGAGACCACAGCCGCCGCGTCTGCGCCGAGCTTGCCGCCCGCGGCGTCGCAGCCGTCCACGTCGACGGAGACGACCCGAAACCGTACCGAGACCGCATCATGGGCCAGTTCCGCGACGGCGCCGTCCAAGTCGTCGGGAACTGCGATCTCATCTCCGAAGGGTTCGACGCCCCAGCCTGCGAAGTGGTCATCATGGGAGCACCCACCAAATCGGTCACCCGCTACCTCCAAATGACGGGAAGGGCTATGAGACCGCAACCAGGCAAGACCGCGCTGATCCTTGACCTGGCCGGCTCAGCCCACGAACTTGGCCTACCCGACGAGGACCGGGTATGGACATTGGAAGACGGCGAGATACGCAACACCACATCGTCGGTGCGTCGCCCCCGAACCTGCGACAGCTGTCACACCACCTTCTACGGGCAGGTATGCCCCCAATGCCAAGCCCGTCTACCAGCCCAGGCAGGACCCAACGAAGTCGACGTCAAACTGGTCGAAGCCCGACGCCGTGGCAAACCGGCAGGGAAACCGGACCGGCTCCGCGGGGAAGCGTTGAAGAAGGCGATCCGCGTCGCGAAATGGTCGACAGACCCGGTCGGGCAGATAGTCCGCCTCGGCCGCGCTCAGGGCTACCGTCCTATGTGGGCCAGGCAGCTGATCCGCATTTGGGAGACCCAACCGAACTGGGTTAAGCATCGTGACAGGGTGAGACGCACAGCGTGACAGACGAGCGGGAACTGGTCGCCAGGGCGGCGGCGGCGATGTCCGCGGCCAGTCTGAACCGGCTCGCGGCAGCGATCGGTCAGATCGACGACCCCCGCGGGCAAGAACTCTCCGGTCTCATCATGGGCCGGAAAAGCCTGTCCCGAGTCGACTTGGCGATGGCCGTCGCCGAGGCGTACATGAAGCTGGACAAACCAGGCGTCGCCCACGCGGTGAAGCATGTATGGATGGACACCGACGACCCGCAACGACCGAAGCCGCTCCTTAAAGTCGTCGACACCGAACGAGACGAAGACGGCGGCGACATCATCCACGTCCAGCCGGTCAACTTCGCGAACAACGAACAATTCCGAATCCTCGGACTATATGGCACACAGGTCGCGTTCCGCATCGCCGCCGGCCAGTTGCTGTACCGCAGCCGCGAACAGCTATCACAGATTCGCACGCTGAACGCGTTGGCGCCGGACCCGAACTGGTGGGTCAGAGTCAACGGCGGCGAACCCGTCACATCACGGGCGGCGCTGAACATCGGTGCCGCGTTGATCAGAGAAGCAGACAAACTGGGGCCAGTAGATATCAGCAAAGTCGTCGGCCGGGGCGCTGTCCGAGTCGACGACAAAGTGTTCTACCACCTGGGCGACCGTCTCGTCCGCGGAGCGGACGTCTACCAGTTCGAGCAGCTACCTCAGCGGGTATGGGTCGCCGAACCCAGCGTGCCGATGGCCGGCCGCGCGTCCAAGCAGGAACGGCAGCAGCTAGCCAGGGCGGTGATGGAGTACCGGTGGAAACATCCCGACGACGGACGCAGAATGCTGGGATGGATCGTCGCCGCTCTGGTCGGTGGCGCGTTGGAGTGGCGGCCGCATCTGCTGTTCACCGCTCCGGCATCGACGGGGAAGTCGTGGATTCTCCGCAACGTCGTCCAAAAGATCATGGGACCGCTGGCACTGAAAATCGCTGACGCCACCCCTGCCGCGTTGGCGCGGCTGACCGCCATTTCCACTTTGCCGATCATCATCGACGAAGCCGAACCGTCCCATGCGTGGGTGCCCGAAGTGTTGGCGCAGATGCGAATCTCGTCGGGTGGGGAAGGGTTCCGAGTCCGCGCTGACGTCCAGACAGGCGGAGTCACCACGCAAATGCCCCGCTACTCGGCGTTGCTGGCAGGAACCGCCGCGCCCAAGCTGAACAAAGCCGACTCCACCCGTCTCAGCCGGGTCCGTCTCGGACCGAGGGTGGTGAACTGGCCGAAGGTGCAGAGGGCCATCCGCGCCGCTGTCCACAACGCCGACGGTATCCGCGCGGCGATCGTCCAAGATGCCGAATGGATAGCTGACACCGCCGCTAAATGCGCTGACTTCTTCCAAGCGCAGGGCGACGACAGCCGCGAATCCCTCACCGCGGGCGCGTTGACCGCCGGCTGGCGTTGGTGGGGTGTCGACAACCGTGAAGTCCGCAACGAAACATCATCAGTCGCGACAGACGCCTCCGACGCCCTATTCGACGTGTTAGCTCTTAGAGTCCGAGCCCACACCGGTGAGCAGGAGCAGTCGTTGTTGAAGATGATCGCCGAAGAAGCCGCCAGTTCTAAGCATGCCGCCGTCGCGAACGATCTCTACGGCGTCCGTGTCTGCCCCGAAGGGTTGCTGGTCGACCCGAAACATCGGGGTCTGCTGAAAGCGATGGAACGGACCGTGTGGGGCCAGGTCGATCTCCGTTACCTGCTGTTACAGCTCCGCGAAGCGCAGTGGACGAGCAACCCGAGAAGTATCGGCGGTCGGCGGGCGAGGGCTGTCATTATCCCGTTGGAGACGCTCACCGAGTTGGGAGTCACCGTTCGGGAATGGCAGGAACCAGGTCAGGAGCCGCCACCGCAGGAGCCGCCACCGAGGCAGGAGGAACTGCCGCCGCCCTACTGACCCGTAGTGGAGGATACCCGAGTTGCATTCCCCTCCCAGCCTGGTATAGTACAGTACAACAGGCAAGGGAACCACAACCCGAAAGGAACCGCCAACCATGACCATCGAACAGGCAGCCCGCCAGGCCGCTGTCTCCCCCAGCCTCGAGTCCCAGGTCGGGCAGGTCGTCATCGACCTCGCCATGATCCTCGACACCAACGAATGGCAAGCCGTCAAACGAATCCAGGCTGCCACAAGCAACGCCAACCATGTCGATTACTACGCCGTCTGCTTCGCAGCCCGCGCAGCGACCCGGCTCGGGATGAACACCAGCGACATGATGCTCATCGCGGAAAGGATGTATCCGCCGGTGTGTGATCTACCCCGGTTCGCGACATGCCACCAGTATTGCCCCGGGACTTGTGGCCGGCCGCGGCGGACGCCCTGCGCGTGACCCTGAAAGGAGAATGATGTCCGACAGTAACCAACAGCCAAGGACCGACAAAGAGCCCCCGAGAACCTTCCGGCTGAGACTCGTCGACCACATGGAGATGGCCGACCTGGTCTCGGTAATGACGCGAGGCGGCAGGAGGATCTACGGAGTCATCAAAGAGGTCGGGGCCGACTACATCGCGGTAGTCGAAGCCGGCCAGACCCATTCAGTCCTCATAGGAAACGTCGACAGGGTAACCACCTAATGGCGACGTCATACTACATCAGACCCATCCTCAGTTTCGGTGACTGGTGCCTGGGGAATCATCCACACCAGCGGCCCCGACTACGACAGAGTACACTTCTGGGCGGGGGCGATCACCGGCTGGAAACGGACCACCGACTACACGTTCCGGCCGTGGCCGGCGACCTTCTGACAATCACAAGATGCGCCCACTGCCTGGTGGGTGTGCAAGCCCTCCCCCCGGTAGTTCTTGGCGGTTCCACCCGGGGGAGGCTCCTCCCGCAAACCGCCAAGACAAGGAAACCCCAATGACACGATTCCAAGTAGGAGACCGTGTACGGTTCACCGCCCGCGGTCTGCCCGTAGTCGGCACCGTCGAAAAGCTGAACCTGAAAACGGCTCGAGTCCAGCTCGACGACGGCCAAATATGGCTACTGTCCCAGCGGCATCTGACCGCCGAGGACTCTCCGGTTCCGCAGGTTCCCGAATCCACGCCGGTACAAGCCGGCGCCGGCTTCCAGGTCGGGCAGCATGTCCGTTTTGGCCGGCCCAATGGCGCCCAACGGAAGGGCAAGATCGTCAAGATCAACGCCAAGTCTGTCGGGATACAGGCATACGCCGACGGCAAATACTGGCGAGTTTCACCCCAGCTGGTCACCGTCATCGACTACCTCCGCCGATGAGCGTCCTCGACGCGGTCTGGCTTATCCCCTATTACTGGATCGGTGTGGAGGGCCTCGCCTGGCTGTTGGAAGAACGATTCGACTGGCCGAGATGACACTCCGCTCGCAGATCATCGAAGGGCAAGTTACAGACCTGTCTCGCTGATCCGAGCCGGCCCGTACACGGTCAGTACCGTCGCCGAATATGACAGCACCCTCGTATTGTGATCCAAATCGACTTCGACGTCGACAACGTCGGTGACTTCGTCGCCGCCTTCGTCGCGGATCGCGGCGGTGATCGTCTGCCCAGCGATCCGCGGGGACAGATGCCCCAACAGCTGCGCCGTGCCGGCGGTCTTGTCGAGTTTCCAGGTGCCCTGCCGGAAGCGGAGGCGCTGACTGATCCGCTGCCGCAATGCTTCCAGCCCGTCGACGACGGTGCCGTCGAGGTCGAGGACAGCGCCTTCGGTTTCGGCTTGGACGGACAGGGTGCGAGCCATCAGCTGCCCTTGATCTTGTAGGTGACGGCGCGGAGCATCACCCCTTCATCCACAAGGGGGTTGTCGGAGCCTTTCAGTTTGATCGTCGTCGGCGCGTTCGGTGGGGTGCGGAGGTTGATGATCGACTCTTGGATGAGCCCTTTGACGAACTCGCCGATTCGGGCGGCGTCCTGTTCGGAAAGTTGGAGGGTGGCCGGGTCTACCAGTGAGGCGACGAGGTTGGGCAGCCGCCGTTTGGCTTCTTCGATGGCGTTGCGGAAGAACGGCCGTTCGGGGGTGGCCACTGATCCGTCTTTGTTGCGGGTGCCGAACTCGTTCCATGCGGCGACGACGGTGACGGGGTGGGGGGTGCGTTTCTGTCCGCCGCGTTTGCCTTGCCGGACGGGGGAGTAGCGGGTGGTGGCGTAGAAGCCGACTTCGATTTCGGGGTTGCCTTTGCGTTGTGCTGCTTTGGCTTTTTTGATGAAGGCTTTGGCTTTGTTGCCGCCGGACTCGAACCCAGACTTCGCCATCAGGATCTGTAGCCGGCGGTGCCGGCGTCTCCGAAGCCCGCAGAGTTCTTAGCGCGCACATATGCCGTCCCCGATTCCAGGATTCGGGTGTGCGTGACCGGGAAGGTCACTGTAGCCCGATTGGCCGTTGGGCCGACATCAACTGACTGTGACCCGGTTCTGCCGCCGGAATCTCTCCAGGAAAAGGTCGCCCTCTGACCGGTGATCGCAGCCCCCCCGTTGTCGGAAGGAGGGGTCCACGAAATAGTGGCGTTATACCTGCCAGCGAATCCTGCGAGCGAAATAGTTACCCCCACGTTCGTGGGCGGTCCCGGTGCGGCGACAACGGTCGCGAGGGTGAACATGATCGACACGGACTCGCCGGTGACGCTATCGGTAGCGGTCCAGGTCAGCGTGTCCGACCCCAGCACAGCAGTCCCCGACAGGGCACGCCCCGACCGTGACACCCAGTCCGGTTCGCCCGACAGCGCATAGGTGACATTCCCGGACCCGCCGGACGCCGCCGGCAAAGTCACGTCCAGGTCGTTGCCCGGTCGGAGGAGAATGTTCGACTGCGAACCCAACGCCAACGGCGCGTACACGTTGACCGTCACGGACCGGCTTCGGGTCTGGTTCGTGACCGAGTCGGTAACCGTCCAGGTCATCGACACCGTCGTCGGCGACGCCGGCGCGGTGCCGGTGATGACCCGCCCGGACAGGCTGATCCACGATGGTTTCCCGGTGAGGGAGTACACGTAGGTGCCCGACCCGCCGGACGCCGCCGGCAACGTCCGAGACAACGACCGGCCGGTGTTCATCGCGATGTCGGCGACAGCGGGCAGCGCCAACGCCGAAGCGACCGTGATCGTGAACGTCCGACTGGTCGACTGGCCCGTCTCATCGTCCGTTGCCGTATACGTCACTGTCACCGCAGCCTTCGCCGACGAGGGCGCTGTCCCCGACAGGTTCCGACCCGACACGGTCACCCACGACGGTGCGTCCGCCACCGTGTAGGTGAACTGGCCGGACCCGCGCTGCGCGGTGGGCAGCCGCAACGAGAACTCGGCTGCCGGGACGACCACCTGATCGTCAACCGACGACAGGTACATGCTGTTGTACACGTTGACCGTCACGGACCGGCTTCGGGTCTGGTTCGTGACCGAGTCGGTAACCGTCCAGGTCATCGACACCGTCGTCGGCGACGCCGGCGCGGTGCCGGTGATGACCCGCCCGGACAGGCTGATCCACGATGGTTTCCCGGTGAGGGAGTACACGTGATCGTGAACGTCCGACTGGTCGACTGGCCCGTCTCATCGTCCGTTGCCGTATACGTCACTGTCACCGCAGCCTTCGCCGACGAGGGCGCTGTCCCCGACAGGTTCCGACCCGACACGGTCACCCACGACGGTGCGTCCGCCACCGTGTAGGTGAACTGGCCGGACCCGCGCTGCGCGGTGGGCAGCCGCAACGAGAACTCGGCTGCCGGGACGACCACCTGATCGTCAACCGACGACAGGTACATGCTGTTGTACACGTTGACCGTCACGGACCGGCTTCGGGTCTGGTTCGTGACCGAGTCGGTAACCGTCCAGGTCATCGACACCGTCGTCGGCGACGCCGGCGCGGTGCCGGTGATGACCCGCCCGGACAGGCTGATCCACGATGGTTTCCCGGTGAGGGAGTACACGTAGGTGCCCGACCCGCCGGACGCCGCCGGCAACGTCCGAGACAACGACCGGCCGGTGTTCATCGCGATGTCGGCGACAGCGGGCAGCGCCAACGTCGAAAACACTGAGAGCGTGTGGGTGGCTGTGGCGGTGAGCGCCGAGTTCTCCACGTCGACGACCTTGTGGACGATGTCGTGGTCGCCGGTGGTGGACGCACCCAACGTGCCCGACACGGTGCGGGTGGCGGCGTCGAACGACAGCCCAGCCGGCAGCCCTGTCACAGTGTGCGTGTACCGTCCGGACCCGCCGGTGCCGTTGGGCAGCACCTGCGAGTAGGCGGCTCCTGGGGCGCCGTCTCCGAGATCTCCGGCACGGAGCGACACGGACCCGCGGACGGTGACGGTGACCGGGTCGGACCAGGCGCCGGCGCCGACAGCGTTACGCGCCCGGACTCGTATCTGATAGGACTGGCCGGCGGTGAGCCCGCTGATCCGCTGCGCGCCCCGCCCGGCTGCTTTGACGTTCCCCGACCAGCTGTTCGCTGTGGACAGCCGATGCTGCGTTTCATAGCCGCTGATGTCAGCTCCGTTAGCGGCGGGCGTCGCCCACGCGACCGTTACTTCTGCGGGCACCGCCACTACGACAGCGACCGGGGTAGCAGGCTTCGCGGGGACGGCCCGGCCGTCGTCGAACCGCAGCGACGCGGTCGGTGACCAGCCGCCGTTGCCTCGGCTGTTCACAGCGCGGACCCGAATGTAGTAGAGGACCCCTTCGGTCAGCCCGGTCAGCACCGTCGACGTTGCCGTGCCGGACAGGTCGACTTCTTCGGTCGTCGCCGACGAGAAATCGGAGCGGGTGGACCGTTGCACCGTCACCGCGGTGAGCGCGGCACCGTTCGCTTCGGGCGGTCCCCACTGGACACGTATCCCCGTCGACGTGTTCGACAGGCACGCCCCCTGGACACGGTCGGGAACCGCGGCCTGCGGTGTCGCCCTCCCCGACGGACCCCATGTGGGTTGGGTGCCGACACTGTTAGTGGCCCTCACCTGCGCTTCGTATTCGGTGCCGTTGACGAGGTTGGTTTCTTCCCGGACGGGGATGGTGCCCAACCCTGTGCGGACGGTCCAGGCGTCTTGGGTGCCTGAGCGGCGGAAACGGAGCTCGAGGCCGGTGAGGTCGGAGCCGTTGTCGGAGGGGGAAGCCCACGCCCACCGTATCCGTCCGTTGCCAGCGGTGCCTGTGGGGGTGGCAGCGACGTCGGGGATGAACGCGGTAGCAGCCGGCGCTGTCGGGGTTGCCGTCTCGACGTTCGACCAGGGTCCGACACCGACGCTGTTCACCGCGGCGACGCGGAACTGGTAGGCGACGCCGTTGGTGAGGCCGGTGACCGTGGCGGTGACGCCGGTGACGGTCGTCTGCCGGCTGGTCGACCATTGCTGCGTGGCCGGGTCCCGCCACTGGACCCGGTAGCCGGTGACCGGTGCGCCGTTCGCGGCGGCGGCGAGCCATGACAGCACCGCACGTGCGTTCCCGGCGGCGACGCGGAGGGAGAGGCTGTTCCCTCCCGACGGGACAGCAGCCTGCGGTGTCGCCCTCCCCGCGGGTGACCAGTCCGGTGCCAGCCCTTCCGCGTTGCGGGCCCGGACCTGAGCTTCGTAGGCGACACCGTTGGTCAAGCCGGTCACGACGAGGCGGGGATGTTCCACCGTCACCGTCGTCCAGGTGGTGGTCCCGACCCGGCGGTAACGAACCGAGTAGTCGATGATGACCAGCCCGCCGTCTCGTGGGCACGCCCAGAACCAGTCCAGCTGCCCCGGCTGCGGTGTCGCCGCGAGCGGAGCCGCCGCGGTGTCGGGCGGGTTGAGCGACCCGGTGATCCGCTGCCACAGCGTCTGCCCGTCAGCGAGCGGTGACACAGCGTTGCCCCAGGTGGGTCCGATGTTCTCGGTGGCCTGCCATAGCCGCTGCCCTGCCTGGCGTATCCCGTTCTCGTAGGTGTCGACTTCTTCGTCGTAGGGGAGGACACCGAACCGGCGGATGTCGACGAGGCCCGAGTCGATCACCCATAGCAGCCAGTTCATCATCGCCCTCTGGATGGTTTCTCCGCCCTCGCTCGAAAACGCCGGCGGGAACCCGACAGCCGGGTCGACCGCAGGGTCGGCGTCGGCGGGTGCGAGACGGTCAGCCGACCCAGCCGACGCCCATATCGCGTCGATCAGTTTGTACCCTTCGGCCAGCACCATGTCAGTACGCCTTCCACACTGTCTGACCGGCCGTGTCGGGGTCTACCACACCGCCGAGGGAAGGCCCGTTCGGGGTTTCGGTCCGCCAGATACCGTTGCCAGTGACGACGAACACGCACTGCCCTACCGGTGGCTGATAGTCGACGTCTTCATCCCAGGGGAGTATCCCCCAGGTGAGAATGTTGACCAGCGCCGCGGTGATCTCGCCGAGCCGTTGGTTGAACAGAAGCCGCTCCGGGTTGCGTCCGGTGTCGTGCTGCTCGTAGGGGACGGTCCACCCTTTCGCCCGGTCCAGCCCGAACGATTCGGGAGTGGCCCGCTGGGTGCCGTCGGACGCCCATTCGCCCAATCCGAGAAGGGCTTTGGACGCGGCTGAGACGGTCATCGCCCCAGCCTACCTGGAATCGGTAGTGAAGGGAACGAGTTGCATCCCCCACCCGACCTGGTATAGTACAGTACAACAGGGTAGACCACAACCCGAAAGGAACCGCCAACCATGACCACCCTCACCGCCACCCCCCAGAACATCGACTTCGAGTGCCCCGCCGGGAACACGAGCCGTCCGAAATAGTGATCCGCGTGTTACACGCGGAGATAGCCAACGCGTTCGAGTAAGCGAGAGGAAGGAGAGACCGCAAATCGCAGGGCGTACCCAGCGCCCATGGGACCCCGCCGGTAGGCGTGCCGACTTACGCATCAGCCGGCGGGGCACCCACCAAAGGAGAACCCCATGACCATCACACACTGCGACCAGCTCCGGCGGAGACTGGCAAACGTTCGACCCGACCGCCCAGACCGCGCCCTACACGGGCCCGACGACCCAGACCATCTCGCCGCGTGGCTCTCCGACGGTTACGAGCCCGACGACATGGCACCGAAGCTGTCCACCCGCCTGTTCGAGACCGCCGACAAGGCGCACATCGCCGTGTTGGAGGACTACATCGACTCGTTCGTGGATGAGTACCACCCCGAGCTGGACGTCGATGTCGTGGACGCCGATATTCAAGGCAGTCTGCTGGCCGAGCTGAGGAGGGAAGCCCACCGTGCCCGGATCATCCGCGAACTCGAGAAGGAGGAAACGACATGAACCTTGACGATCTACGCGCGGCGGGGAAGGAGCTGCGAGAGGCAGCTGTCGACTACTTCGGAACCCGCCCCAACGAATACTCGTCCGAGGTCAAGTTCACCGACCATCGGCGCCGCTACCTGAAAGCGAACGACGCCTGGCATCCGCTCGTCCGTCAGCTCAGCTGGCCCGTCCGGCGGGCTCTCTACCGCCACTTCATCGACCTTAACGAGGGACTCCACGACAGGAGCAAACGATGACCGGCGGGAGACGGGAGGCGGTCCACTACCATGTCACCGGGTCACCGACGGCGATGACCCGCGTCGACCAGCTCAAACCGGGCGACTGGCTGCACACCCCCCGCTACCAGGACAACCACCTACGCGTCGCTGAAATCGTCCCCTCCGAGGAACATGGGGAGCCGTGGCTGGAAATCCGCTTCGACTTCCCCATCGAGACCCACTGGACCGAACGCCCGCACCGCTACGTCCGACGGTTCTGCCGCTGGTGTCAGCAACATCCGGTACCCGACTGTCAGGAACAGCCATGAAGTTCCCACAGCTCGAGCGGCTACCCGAGACGGGACTAACCGCCGACGAGGAACTCGACCTGATCCGGTCGCTGCGCCGCCGGTTCCCGCCGGGGAAGCTACCGAAGAAGCCGCGGAAACCGCACGGCACCCGAGCCGCATACCAGCGGCACCTACGCCGCGGTGAAACCCCCTGCTACGAATGCCAGGTCGCGATCCGCCACGACCGGCGGAAAGCCTACGACGCCGGCAACGCCCGCCACACAGCCTGGCAGGACGGCCGCCACCACGCACCCACCCACGCTAGGGCGGGGATGGACAGGGCAACCGCGTTCGACAACGCCGAAGCAGCCGACGACCGGCTCAGAGCCGCCTACTGGAAAGGTGTAGCGTCAGCGCTGGCCGGCTAAGACCAGACGAACCCGTCGGCGCCCCACAGGAACCGGTCAGTGCCCCACAGGAACCGGTCTGCGCTGACTTCGGTGAACAGTAACGTCACCCCCGCGGTTCGACCCAACGCGCCGACCGAGTCAGCGAGACGGACCAAGTCGGGGAGGCTCGTTTCGACAGTCACGGTCATGTCCCGATTGTCGGTCACCGTCGCTGCCGGGTCGACCTTCTGGACGGCACGCCGGAACGCCGCCGTCGACCCGTCCGACACGGCAGCAACCCCCCGAGCCTGTACCAGCCGGCGGAACAAAGTGTCCACCAGCGGCGCGTACAGGTCGTTCGCTTCCGACCCGCGGAACGGGAGCAGATCGAAGCCGACACCGGCAGCGTCGAAACCGAACCGCACATCAGACGCCAAATCCGCGACGGAAGGGCGGTCCAACCCGACCAGAGCTCCAAGCCGGTCCAGCCACACCCCGTCCGCCCGGCCGATGTTGCGCCGCTCGGCGAGGTCTTCGACCGCGTCGCCGATCTCGTCCCGCAAAGGCTCCAACACGTCGGTGACGATCGCCCGCATACGCGGCGCGGCCTGCCACTGACCGATCAGAAGCTCAGCCAAATCGGAGAAGTCGGGCATCAGGCGACCTCCCGAGTGTCATATTCTTCGGCCAGTCCTCGGAGCATGTCGTCCAGCTGCGACACGACTTCGCCGGCAACCGTCTCCGCTTCGCCGGAGGGTGCCTGAACGATCAGTTCCCGGATCGTCACCGAAAACGAAGGTCCCCCAACGGCCGCCGGCACCGGCGGCAGAGGCAACGGACCGGCCGGTAACGGCACCGCCGCCGCCGCCAACGCGGTCGGGTTCAGAAGCCGCAGCAGCGTGTCCGGCATAGCCCCCTCCGCCGATTCGGCACCGGCCGCGAACGTGGTCACCAGCCGCCGACCGGACTCGGTCAACGTCGACAGCGGCCCGACCTTCGCGTCCGAGAACGGCAGAAAGTTACGGATCGAGCCGGCAACCTCCGCGACCTTGTCGACCAGGTCACCGATCCGGGAGCTGATCCCGTCGATGAGCGCGCCGATCAGGTTCCGGCCGATCTCATACAGGTCCAACAGGTTCGACAGGTCAAATATCTGCCGGAATTGTTCGCCCAGCGACGAGAAGAACCCTCCCACCGAACCGACAAAATTGCTGATCGTTCCGGGGATGCCCGTCAACCAGTCGACGAACATGGTGATCCCGGTCACCGCCAACGCCAGAATGTCAACGACCACTCCGAAAGCGGCTGTCAGAGCTGTCACCGCGATCAGGACAGTCCCACCGATGACCGCACCGACCACTTTCAGCGCCGTGAGGAGAACCCCCCCTAAGATGCCGGCGACGACGCGCAGAACCGGCGCTAGGGCAGAACCCAGCGATCGGACCAGCGGGGACAGCACATCCCACAGCCGACCCAACGCGCCGCCGAGCCGGCCGACAGCCGACCAGAGATGGTCCCACGCGCCGCGCACATAACCCAACATCCCATTCATCGCCGGGAATCTGCCCATCAGATCAGCGAACGCGTCACCGACAGCCGACCAAGCAGACGACACCGCAGCAGCGACAGCACCGACCGCGGTCTCCACGTTGTCGCGGAGTAGCTGCCACAACGCAGACGCAGCCTCCGTCGGCGACTTGTCCCTAACAGCCTCGGACAGTTCTGCCCATTTGGCCGTAACCCCGTCGACGAGGGTCCCGATGATGGGGAACTGTTCCGCCAGTGAAGAGACGAAGCCGCCGATCTCGTCACGCCAGATCCATATCGCAGCGCCCGCCGCGGCTATGGCTGCCACGACAAGACCGATCGGGGACAGCAACGCCGACAAGACCGTGATCAGAGGGCTGAACGCTAAGCCCAACCCTCTAAGGGCTGTCCCAGCACCGATCACGGCGGGCGACCAGGCCAATATGTTCGCCACAAAATCCTTCGCCGGCCCGTCCAACTCCTCGAACCTTCCGGCGAGGCCTTCGGCGAAGGCGAAGAACTTGTCCGCGGTCGGGCCAAGCCGGTCGCCGAGGTCGATCAGGAGCGTCTTCACTCGGGCCATCATCTGAGACCAGCGGAAGTCCAACGTGTCCGCCTGAGCGTTGAACGCGGCGTCCAACACACCCGCGGAGTCGGTCACCTTGTCAATGATCGCGATATTGTCCTCGTACTTGTCGCCGGTGAGGGTGAGCACCCCCAGCAGCGACTCCTGATCGAAAAACACTTTCGACAGCATCTCACTGTTCCCACCGAACGCTTCCCGCAGGAGACGCAACGCCGGGACCAGGCCCCGCTCGCCGACAAGGTCGCGGAGGGTGTTCATCGTCCACCCGATCTTGGCGAGCTCTTTCTCCGCGTTGCGGGCCGGTTTGATGATCTTCCCCAGCACGCCACGCATCGCGACAGCGCCACGGGACGCGTCGATGCCGCCTCGGGACATCGCGGCCATCGACCCGGCCACCTGCGCTAGATCGACGCCCAGTTCCTGCGCGAACGGCAGCACAGCAGAAATCGGCCCGGCCAACGTTTCCGGGTCCAGTTTCCCTTCCCGCACGGCAGCTGTGAAAATGTCCGTCGCCGTCGACGCGTTGAGCACTTCGGCGCCGTACACGTCCATCGCCGACGTCACCAGATCAGCGACCACAGCCTGCTCACCCAACCCTGCGACCGATGCCATCGCAGTCCGGGTGAGCGTGTCGATCGCGACTGTTCCCCGCTGGCCGGCGGACGTGATGAAGAACAGAGCCTTCGCGAGCTCCGCGGGGGCCTTGCCGGTTTCGCGGGCGATGCGGAAAATATCTGACCGCCACTCGTCGAGTTGGCTTCGGCTGATACCGACCAGACCTTCGATCTTCGCCATCTCGGACTCGAAGTTGGCGGACAGTTTCAACGCGCCCACCCCGGCGCCAGCGGCGGCGGTGCCGAACCGGACCATCTGGTTACCAACCCGGTTGAACGCCCGCCCCGCGGTGTCAGCCCACCGGCGGGCCTGCGCCTCGAGCCGTCGCATGCCCTGCTCATACCGGTTGACCGCAGCGAAGTCGCCGCGGAACGCGAGGCGGGTTACCAGCGTGTCGAGAACCGATTCAGCCATATCCTGGGAAGCCTACCGTTTCCGGCCGGTCCGTTTCGCTTTCCGTTCTGCCGCTTCCCGTGCTCGATGCTCGTTCTCGTAGCGGACGGCGAGTATCTCGTTGGCGTCGTACACGTCGGCGAGGGAAACGGTCGGCTGCCCGTCGGCGCGGCGGGTGAAAAGGTCGGCCATCTTGATCAGGCCGGCTTGGACCGGGTTCGCGAAGAAGGGGTCTACGTTGACCGTAGAGACTGGGCTATATCCGTCAGCTGATCGTCGGGGAAGTACGAGTTCAGAACGACCCACGACTCGAAAAAATTGACGACGAACCCCCTCAAAGTGAGCTCATACATGTGGATGAACGACAGCCCATCGAACGCCTGGTCCTCGTTCCCGGCGACCCGGCGGGGCTCCTTCACATTGTCGTTCACGAACCAGATATCACGGTAGAGGCGCTTCTGGACCGCGGCGTATACGTCGGGGGGGAACGCGCCGACAACTGCTCCTACAGCCATCGCGAACGTAGCCGGCGACGTCTGCGATGGCTCCTCGTCTTCGGCGGCAGCCGGTTCCGTTACAGGAGCGTTCGCGAGGTTCGGTATCTGCGCCAACGCGGCGACGCAGGGACCGATACCGGGTCGGATAATCTCCCACAGGCGCTGCGCTTCCGGCGCGAGGAGCCGATGGATAGTGAACGCAGTGGTCCGCTGGTCGCCGTCAGGGTCGGGCGCCGATTTGAGATGGACCTGTGGTTCGGTCCAGGGGATCATGTCGCGGGAACGGCGCCGGGCGGCTGGAACTTGCCGGCGTCGGGATTGCCGATGATCCGCTCGAACGCGAGGACAACCTCGAATGTCACCCCAGGCTCGGACATGTCAGGGCATCGCATCAGCAGCCCGTTGACCAGCCGGGCCGATACCCCGAACACCGGGTCGTTGTCAGAGCCTTGATAGGTGGTGATCGCGGACCCGTCGATGTGGGCCTGCTTCCACATCTGCTTCTCTTTCATCCAGAACTGCGCCGACGGGGAGCTCGGTTCGAGACGGATCGTGACCTCGCCGCCGAACATGACCGTCGACGTGCCGTACTGTCCGCCGTCCGGACCGTAGGAAAGGTCGGCCATGTCCTCCCCGGATGGGTACTCGATGGGTCGGTCCTCGTCGGCGAAGCCGACGTGGCGGTGCCCGTTGATGATGAGCTGCCGGTTGGCGTTCGAGCGGATGTTGCTCACGTCAAATCCCCTATCAGTTCTGGAAGGTCAGGTCACCGAGGACACGGTGGATCGCGTCTGAGCCGGTAGCCCAAATCTTGAACCTGCCGATCCTGTTCGACCGGTCCGACGCCGACGGTGACGTGTCCACCCACACAAGGTAGCCGGCGGAGAGGACCCCATCGAACGCCCGGTTGCCGGTGGTGGCGATGATGTCCGCTTTGATCGCGGCGGACACGGTCCGGCCCGGCTGGATACCGCCGTTGCTGACACCGAGCTCCATTGTCTCACCCAACGTGTCCGCGAGCAGCGCGGTGGTGAACCGGCGGGCGCCCACGATGCCATTCCACACCGCGAACGACAACTTGTTCTCCATCCATTTCAGCCACCAGACAGCGTCGAGCCAGCCGTCAGCGCGTGACGTGAACCCGCCGTCCAACGCGGCAGCGCCGGCGATGTTGCGGTACACGGAAGTGCGCTTCCGGCGGAGCTCGTCCAGCTGAGCGGCGGTCACTTCGGACGGTTGGACACCGGGGAGGGGCTTGCCGTGGGGGGTGATAACCGACGCGGGCCCATCGAGGTCTTGCGCGGACATGATCGCAGCCGCGGCGACATGGGGGATTTCGCCTGATTCGGACCAGAACGACGAGACGTACAGCTCCGACGCGGCCAAAGCGAGCGCAGCCTGCGATGTGGCGTCGCCGCTGACGAGAGCTTGCGCCGTGTAGTCGGTGAAGCAGAACACGAGGTTGTTGGCCTGGCAGTAGGCGGCGGCTACCCGTGTGGTGACGTTGCCGTCCGCGCCTTGGGGGTCGGTGGCGGGGACGTCGTCGGCGAGCATAACCACCGAGGGCGGGTTCGCTCCGGTGAGGCCGACCGCTTCGCTGATCGCGTTGGTCACTGTCTCAGCGGCGGAGCCCTGCCGGTAGACGGCGTCGCCGGCGCCCATCCGCAACGCGGCGGCGATGTCAGTGTCCGACGAGTCGCCGGTGTCGGTCAGATATGGCGGGTCGATCGTTTCCGGCCCGGACAGGGTGAGCGAGAACCCTAGGGTGGCGTCGTAGGCGAACGTGGCACCAGCGAACTTGCCGCCCAGCGCCTGGATGGCGGACTGGATAGCGGTAGCGATCGCAGTATAGGACGCGTCGTCTGAGAGGTCGAGGCTGTCTACCGTTTGACCGTCGATGACGAACGATCCGTTGTTCGCGTTGAAAGCGCCGGCGTTCGCGGCGCCGGAGATGGCCCCTTCTGAGCGGAGGACGGTCGCTACAGCGGCCGGAGCCCAGTGAGCGACGTACAGCGCCTGCGGTTTCGGGTCGGCAGAGAACCAGATGTTGACCGCGTCCAACGCGTCGCCCGAGTCGAATAGTTCCTCACCGGCGTCGGCGGATCGGAGTGTGGCGATCCTCCCGGACCCTCCTGCCGAGAGGGCATCGTCGGCGGTGATGAGAAGCCCCCGCCCATACTCTCCGGGTGCGGCGGCGCCGCCGGCGATCCGGGTCGAGATGTCTACTACGGTGTCAAGCGCCGGCATTAGTCCCCTCTTCGGTCCGCTTCGATCCTAGCATCATCCCAGTCGACTATCAGCCACTCCACCTGGTCTTCGGTCTGGATATGTGTGTGAATCCATCCGACGACGATGTCTGCTTGGGCTCGTTCCTCCACCCGACCCTGGACCAGTAGGTCCACGTCGCGGAGTTCTATGCCGCCGCCGATGCTGATGTTGTCGTTGCCGGCGGCCGCGATACCGACTTCAGATTCGGACCAGGCGACGAACGCGAGCGCGTTGGAGTGGGCACCGTCGCGGTACCAGTTGACCGTGAACCGGGCTTCGTGGCGGATGCCGTGGAGGACGCCGTCGTCGCCGAGGTCTTCGTAGATCGGCGACCCGGTCCGGCGGGTACCGATGAGAGACGCCGACGCGTACGCGTCGGGTTCGCGTGGCCCGTTCGAGTCGCCGGGGATGACATGATCGGTGGGCAGCCCGGACCCTTCCGCGATGTAGCCGCGGACGACTCGTTCCAGGTCTCGGAGGCTGGCGGTCATGTCGGCAACGCCGAAGGTTGGTCTTCTTCACGGACAGCCAGAATCTCGTAGAGATCGTCGGCCCATGCCTGGACGTCGGTGACGATGTAGCGGACCCCTTGATAGGAGATCACGTCGCCGGCTGTGTCGCCAGCGACGGGTATGACAAGGTCGGTGGTCCAGAAGCGGCGGTCGCCTTCCCGTTGGACGCCGGACTCGTCGAGGTTTCGGTCGTCGGAGCCGGGAGCTGTCGCGCAGTGGATGGTGGTGATCGTTTCCGCCTCTGGTTCCCATTCGCCGTACTGGTTGCGGCTGCCGCCGGCGCGGTGGAGCTGAGCGGTGGTCCCGAACGCCACGCCGAGGATGGGGCGGGTGTTCAGATGGGCGGGCCGGTCCATGTAGTGGAGAATACCCGAATTGCATTCCCCCCATGACCTGGTATAGTACAGTACAACAGGAGCCGCCACGAAGGGAACCGCCAATGACCATCGAACAGATAGACCGCCACTGTCTGGAATTAGCGGAGGACCATCACGAGCCGGCCCACCCGCTGGACCTGTTCGGCGGCAGGACTGAGATGCCTGTATGAGCGGCCCGATGTGCCTCTGGTGTAAGGCGACGGACGTCCGCCCCGGCGACTACCACCCGGAATGCACCCGCAAGCTGATCGCCTTCCAACAGGCCGACTACGCCGCCACCGGCGAGGTCCGCCGCCGACGCCGACCGAAAAGGACACAGTGATGTCGAACCAGTTCCACAGCCGCAATCTTCACTGCCTCATGTGCGGCGCCGTAGCCAGCCGGGTCATACCGGCCCGCTGCGACGACGGAGGCGACCATGTATGGCGCTACGACGACAGAGAGGAGAACGATGCCAGAAACGAAGGGTGAGTACCCGTGGGTGCTGATCTTCCAAGACGACGACACGACCCAGGTGATCGAGTTCCCCAACTACGTCTACGACCGGGAAACGGGTTCCTGGATGATCATCGTCCCGCAGAAAGAACTGACCGTCTGGTACGGAGAGGAAAACGAATGACCGAGAAGCCAGCGATCATGATGGACGTATCCCACAACAACGGCACCATCGACTGGGGCAAAGTCCGCGGCTGCACCATCGTCGATACCGCCGCCGTCAAAGCCACCGAAGGTGCCCACTGGGACGACCCGTTGTTCCGAACGAACTGGCGGGCCGTCCTCGCCAACCTCGGCAACACCGATGGTGTCCTACCCGTCACCTACCATTACGCCCGCCCCGACCTGTACCCCGGTGTCAAAGGCGCGCAGCAGGAAGCCGAATGGCACAGGCAGGTACGAGGCCACGTCTCCGCCCAGGCAGCGCCGCTGGCGTTGGACTGGGAGGGGAAAGCCGTCGACCTGCCCGACGAGGAACAGGCCGAATGGATCGCCGCCTGGTTCGACTGGCTGCCGACCACATGCCAGAGGCTGCTGTACGCGTCGCGGGTGCCGTTGGAGCGGCTCCACCGAGCCGGTGGTATCCCCGCCCATGTGGACCTGTGGGTCGCTGACTGGGACCACACCGCCATCGGCCCGCCGGACACGGTCCCACATCGGGTGGAGGCCCTTCCAGACGTGGTCTGGTGGCAGTACACGAGCCGCGCTCGCCTGGTCGGCGCCGGCGGCAATGTCGACCTGTCAAGGAGCATCTGATGCGTTGCCGGCTCTGCGGCGGGCCCGACGCCCCACCAACGACATCTGCTGCTACGACGCCCCGCACTGCGAATGCTGCCGAGTGTTCACTAGGGATAAATCCCATCCCGTATATAATTCCCTTCGGTTTGGTTGGTTGCGGGGGAAGGAATCGAACCTTCGTTCTCCCAGTTGCCCTACAAAGACAGTGCCGAAACCGTCACTTGTCGGCCGCGGTTGCATATCTGCTCCGCACCGGGCGCCCCTTCCGCAACAAGGGCCTGCCACCCGCACTTGGTGGCGGGGGAGGGATTTGCACCCCCGACCTCCGGGACATGAGCCCGGCGCGCTGGCTGCTGCGCCACCCCGCACTGAATTCAGATTGGAGGGTAACACCATATGTCCACCCGGAGCGGAGCCGTATCCGCGTAGGGGGCGATGTTGCGGAAAATGATCTCGTTGGCATCGTTGGTGAACAGGTCGTGGGCGTCGGCGAATGCTCCGCCACCGGTCGGGAACAGATGCAGCGGGTCGTCTGATGTGGCCGCTATGAGGTCGGCAGCGAGCCGCCACGCGATGTCGCCTTCGAACCCGAAGTGTTCGTGAACGGAGATGAGCAGGAACCCGACTTGGGGGGAGATGAGCCGGTTGCCGTCGCCGTCTAGGAGAGCCAGTTCGTCGCGGCTTGAAAGCTGGCTGATGTCGTAGGTCCGGCCTGACAGCAAAGATGGCGCACTGCCTCCGCTTGGTGAGGGGTCGGCCCATAGGACGTCGTATGCTTTGTCGGACCGTTTCTCCAGGATTTGGCCGGTCATTCCACCAGGCGGTAACCCTGAGTCGGGTGTTGCCGGCGGCGGCCGGTCTATCAGATTGTCGAGACGGTGCGGGGCATCATCGTCATCGGGGAGGCTGAACTGGACGGTGCCGCGTTTGGGTTCGCCGACCACGACGACTCGGCAGTCGTAAAGGCCGACAACGCTGGACGGGAGCAACCCCTCGAACAAGGCTTCCCCAGAGGAGCCGGTGCGGAGGGTGTCGCTTATTGGGAAGATGATCCCGCTGCCGGGGTCGGCGATGAGAGCGTTGCGCTCCGCTACGGACACTGTGACACTTGCCGAGGTCACAGCCTCCGATTGGTCGTCTAGGACGGTGACCAGCAGATCAGGCATCGGAGCCGCCGGCTACGCCGGGAACGTCGTCTTCAACCCGTGCTGACCGGCGGCCTGCTCGATCGACGGCTCCGACGTGTCGCTGATCGGATACGAGGCGAGGACAGCGTCAGCGAACACACCGATCGTGTCCGTCCGGGTGTTGGTCACCGCTCTCGGCTTCCCCGCCTGCGCCAGTAGGTGCTCGAACTGGATCACGACCAGGCCGACACCGACCCACGGGTTGGGATCGTAGGTGGCTTTCACCCGCCCCGCCGCGTGGAACCCGACCAGGAACCCGCCCGGGTAGGGAGCGAGCGACACGTCGAACAGGGTCTTCATATCAGCGAACCCACGTTCCTGCGTCAGCGCTGCCACCTGCAACTCGCCGGGGTCGAGGTCGCCTTCGATCTCGTTGGCGAACTCGACTTCCTGCCCGTGGGACTCGCCGTGGGACTCGCCCCACGAGTCCTCGTAGCTGATCGACGTCTTCGCGTCGACGGGGCCGATCTTGGTGCCGATCTCAGCGGCTATGCCCACCGTCTGGGAATGCTCCCATGACGACTCGACCGACGTGGACGACTTGACACTCATCGACGCTTTGAACTTGCGCCGGTCCGGGTTGTGCCGGTTGTCCCAAATGGCGTGGTCGGCGAGGACGACCTCCTTCTGGATGCGTGCCAGCTGGCAGTGTTTCGGCTCGAGCCGGACCAGAGCGCAGGTCATGTTCATCGCGAAGTTCGCCTGCCCGTCCTGGCCTGGTTCGAGCTGCGCGACTGAGTTGATCGACGACACGTCCCATATCGGCCCGCCGATGCTCACCTGGTCGTAGCCGTTCGCTGTCGCCCATGCCTGAGCGACAGCGGACAGGTCGTCGATGCCCCACGCGTCCTTGACGACCGCCGCCGAGATCGGGGCGTCCTCATGGCCGGTCGCTTTGGCTGTGACCTCGTCGGGGGCGAGGCCGGGGACGATCTGGATACTGATCGACGACGTCATCAGGGCGCAGCCACCCTATATGTGCCCATCACCTGGCCGCGGTCGTTGTAGACGAGCAGCGTATCCGGCGGAATCCAGGTGGGCCACCCGCGGGGGATGTTCGGGAAGTCCCTGTGAGCGACGTCACGGGCCGCGTCCTCCGCTGACGCCGCGTTGACGGTCACCATCCGGCTGTCATCTCCGTCGGAGACGTACACGACCCACTCCGACGGTTCGGCTATGAACCCGGCCGATGGGACGTCTGAGACAGCGGTGACACCGAAATGCCGGTTCACTTCCGACTCGTCGTCGGAGCCCGCCGCTGCCCAGTCCAGGATCGCTGACAGCACAGACTCCGCGTCGGCTCGCTGGTCGAAGATGAACGGCCCGTCGTCGGTCCACTGCAACACTTCGACAGGTCCAGGCCAGCCGTCGTTTTCGGCGTCGTATGGGGCGTCCGAGTAGACGATCACCCACGCCCCGTCAGGCGCCGGCGCCGGCGTGGTGGTGGTAGTCGTGGGTGCCGGAATGGTCGTACTGGTAGTGGTCGTGGCGGGAATAGTCGTCGTAGTCGCCGGAATAGTCGTGGACGTGGTCGTGGTGGTGGGGGCGTCGCCCAGCAAAGCCTCAACCGATCGGGTCAGGTTCACCAGCCGTTCCTGCTCAGCGCCTATCTGATGCAACAGGTTCGCTACCTGCCCGACAGCGGATTTCACGTCTGATAGGCCGGCCTCTACCGCGTTTCTCACGAGACGGTCGCCCAAGTCGATGTCTCCGTTGACAGCTTCGAGCAGCTGATAGACCTCTTCGTCGATGCCTTCGAGGATCCCGTGGAGGGACTCCCCCGCTGAGGCGGACTGTTCCAACGAACCGGTCGAGTCCGCGTCGTCAGACGACGCTGAGAAGTTGACGATCTGGTAGTCGGAGGCGTCAGCGAACCCGTAGCCGGCGCCGTCGAGTGTGATCGACTGGCCGCACACTGACCGTTCCTGATCTTGGGTGCGGTCCTCGCCGGCTTCGGCGCTGGTCAACCGGTCGAGGACGGCCTGCTGCTCAGCGGCGCAGTCAGCCTCGAAACTGGACCAGCTGTCCTCCAACGCGGTGACACGGTCCTCCACCTTGGCGACGCGGCCGGTGTCGGCGCAGGCTGTCAAAGCCAGCAGCGCCGCCACCAAGGCGGCGCTGCCACGAACCCAGAAGGTCACTTGCTGGGCTCGTCGGCGTCGATCGCGGCTACCGCCGAGTTGGTGGCCGTGCAGAGGATCAGCACGTACCCGGCGATGGCCTGCCATTCGGCAGGTACCTCACCGCCAGCCTGGGATATGACCAGCGCGAACGCGGCGATCCCGATGGACAGGCGGGTGATGTGGTCCAGAACAGACCGGAACGATCCCATCTCCGTTCTCCCTTCGTTTAGGGGCCCGCAGAGTATCTGCCGGCCCATTCGTCTCAGGAACACTACCAGGCGGCTCATCCGAGGCTCAGACCACTTCGCAGGCGTAGACGGTTATCGGTCCCCACGTCCACTGCCCGTCGTCCGTCACCTTCCATCCCAGATCGTTCTCGATGATGTAGTCCTCAGCGTTTTCCAGGAAGCCCTGGGAGGGCGGCCAGGTCATCACAATTGCCGGGACCGCCACAGTTCCAGGATCGCAGTCAACCGGGTGCCCGTCCCAGCCGATGTAGACCTCCGCTTCCGGCTCCGGGGGTATGTACGTGGGAGTGACCTCAGCTTCCGTCCCATCGCTGAACTCCACTGTCTCTGCCTGAGGATTCCTTCCGTCCAGCTTCGCCCGGATCGTGAACGCCATGCTCTGGTCCATCGGCCAGTCCACCCTCACGCCTATCGAGCCCGGTCCCAGACGGTTGTGGATGTTCCGCGGGCTGAACCACATCTGGCACCCGTTTCTGGTGTAATCTCCCGGCTCCGCTGGTTCTCCCGCTATCACCACTTTGATGACAGGGTTACCGCTGCCCTCGTCCTCGGGAGGATTCAGGGTGTCGCTGATGCCTGAGCAATCCGCTCTATAGCCGTCCGGCAGGCTCTTTATCTCCAGGTCCCGGTATGACTCCCACGGATCATAGGAACCCCCGTGCTTTGCTGGTGTCCCGTACCCCCCGTATCCCTCGATATCGAAGGTCGGGCCTCCCTGTCCCCAGGCGGCTGTTCCGGTCACCAGAACGGCTACCAGGGCGGCGGCTAATACTCGTCTCATCGGGAAGCTCCTTCTCGGTAGATGCCCAGAATGGTAATTCAGGCAGCTTCGAATATGAGTCGGTCGCCTGCGTAGGCTCTGACTATCTCTCGGTCACCCAACATGATCCCCCCGATTGCCGTCCCGCCGAGATACAAGGGTACGCGCTCCTGTGCTATCCGGGTAGTGGACGACGCGGATCGGAACGTGATGTCCACGTCATGGGGGAGGGCAGCTTCCACCGCCACCGCCCAGTCGTTCAGCGACTGATACGTCCGGCCCGCTACCCCGGTCGGGACTGCGGTGAGCCGGTCGAACGACACCTGAGCCAGCCCGTCCGAGCGGCTGCTACCCTGCTGATAGGTCTCGAAGGCCAGGCGGCACCATCGGTCGGTCGTCGGGGAGTACAGGTCAACCCCGAGATCAGTTCGGGACCCGGAGGGTACGCCGTCTAGGTTTGCCAGCCACAGGTCCACGTCGAAATGTATCCACGCGGTGGTTTGGCGGAACGTGGCTTTGATGAAGTTGCCTGTCGTAGCGGTCGCCGCATCCGGGACGGTGAAGAAGCCGGGATCGAGCGCCACCGGATCGGCTGAGTCATCGAGTCGCACCCCGGCGTTCGACCCTCCGAACTCGCGTCCGTGGGACAGTGTGAGAGTCTGCGATAGCGGCACTAACTGGAGTCCTCGATGAAGTACAGCTGGTAAGGGTTCGCCCATGAAAGGGCGTCGTACTCGGCCTGGGTCATCACCTTGACCAGTCCCGGATAGATGAGAGTATCTGTGACGTCCGAGTCGTGACGGGTCGAGTCCCACACGAAGTTGGGAGAGCCGACAGACGAGTAGGTCGCTCCCGTGTCCGCTTCCACCCAGAACTCCTGACCCTCCACGACACCCTTTTGGGAGTGGACCACCCGCCACACGTTGGTGGAGTCGTCCCACTCGTGGAGGACCGTAGGAGCCTGCAACCCCGGAACCCGAGTCATCAACCGGATGTTGTGTCCGTTCCCCGCCACTCCGGTGCGGGCGTTGGAAATCAGCTGCAACACAGCTATGTCGTCTGTGGCCACCATCCTGCCGCCCTCTATCTTCACCTCGGCGTTGGTCCGGTTGTCTGTGTGCGATCCCAGAGCCGGGCCCAGCACGTTGCGTCCCACCCACGAGACCGCGTTGTTCAGGTCGAACTCCTGGAGATAGTTGACGTTGTTGCTGTCGGGCAGCACGAAATGGATTCGTACCGCTTCCACGAACAGGACCTGGGACGTGGACTGGATGCTCCGCAGTTTGACCGTCAGGTAGTCCGTGACTGCGGGAGCTTCCGCGGATTGGATATCCACCTGATAGGACAGGGTACGAACCTCGGTGGTGGGGAAGTCTTGCAGGTTGATGTTCCGCCAATCGTGCTGACGATCCACCCCGAACTTGACCGGGACGTCCAACTCCAGACGCAGGTTCGCTTCTTCCGAACCGACCGCTATGTGATGCTTGTAGTCCACTTCCACTCGTAGTCGGAACTTGTTCGTGGCCGAACCCGAGTTCGCTACCGACGCGGCTACCCCGTTGTGGTGGAAGCGGCTGTTCGTCTCGTCCCACACGAAGCCGGGCTTGGTGGAGTCGTATCCGGCTCCGCTGCCGAATCCGGTGATCGTGGTGTCCGCCGAGTGAAGCACCTTGATCGTGCCCAATACCTCGGGATCGCCCTGCGGTCCCGCAGCGTCGTACAGCACGTCCGATAACGCCGCGGTCGTCCGCTCGTCGGTTGAGCGGACTTCGGTCAGCCTTACCGGGACAGCGTTGGCGGGATCGTCGGCGCCCAGCGGCACCGTGTTGTCGTCTGCGGAGCGGCCCCACAAACCGAGGTGCAGGTCGGGGGCCCGCAGGCGTAGGTGGCCGGTGTCTTCTTTGCGGATCGTGTTCGAGCCGTAGACAGGCTCTCCCGCTCCTATATCTGCGCGAACTTCTGCCTTCTCGCTGTCGGAGAGATCGGAGGGGGGGTTGGAGAACGCTTTGTCGCCGATCTCCTCATCGGTGGGGCTGTCCGCCCAAGAGTTGTCTCCCCGCAGATAGGTGGCAGCCGAGGGTGTCCCGGTTGCGGACAGGTCGTCCAGGTCTACGATCCCCTCCGCCAACTCTCCGTGGAAGGTCGTTTCCTCGGTGGACTTGTACAGGGCGATCTCGGTGGTGCGGTCCACCTTGCCGGAGATGTAGTAGTCGTACCCGGCCGTGCCGTTACTGACGTTGATAGGCACCCAGCCGCCAGCCAGGAACGCTGTGTCATCGAACAGTATCCGCCAGTCGCCCCGGTCCTCGGTTTGAGCCAGGCGGATGATCGCCTGATCTGTTGTGGTAGCGGTCGTCCCGAAGTGAGCGTTGGCCAGGGTCGCAGTGAACGTGACACCCTGAACGTCCAGGTTCGTTGTTCCCGCTTCGATAGCCTGACGAGACGCGTTGGCAACGGCCACTCTCGCCACTCCTGCTGTCGCTGCCGCTGTGTTCTTCACCAACCTCGTAGTTCCGTCCAGGTGAAGGTCACGGGTGACATTCTTCAGCGCGTCGATGGCCTGTGGAATCCCGATAGCCTCCAACTGGTCGTCTACCGCGTTCTTGGTAAGAGCGCCTTCCCACTCGAACAGGTCGGAGCCGCCGAACTGCAGCTTCCCTCCCGAGAAGCCTTCGCCCTCGTAGAAGCTGATCCGGTAGTACTGCCATGACGAGTCCGCACCGACCCGCTCCCCGGACCAGGTTCCCAGCACCCGATTATGCGTCTCGCCCGCCTGAGAACCTCCGGTGACGGTGTACTGGAACCGGTAATTACTCTGGATCGCTCCGATCGGGATGCGAACGTAGACGAACTGGGCGGATGTTCCCGTCCGGGCCGTATTCGCGAAGGTGAGCGCAGATATCGGTGTGACCGTCGTGAGCAGCCCGGCGGGCGCGGACCACCCGGCGGAACCGTCGGAGATGTCCGCCCATGTCTGAGGAACCTCACGGATCGGGTGGACCCGCTGCTCCACCGCACGGAGCCGGTCACGTCCCTCCCGGTCCACGATCTCATAGTCGGTGCCGCCGATGTCAACACCCGAGAGTTCATCGTCTCCGGCGGCCGGGGTGTGAGCGGAGACGGCCGTCCCTTCGTCGTCCGGGTCGGCGAATTGGAAGAAGTTCACTGTGCCAGACCCGATCGATGCCGCCTCGAGAGCGAAGCCCTGACCGTTCTCCCGTTTCACGCCAAGGCGTATCGTGAGAGCTGTTTCCGAATTGACCATCGCTTCGGTGATGGTCACCTGGTCGCCGTCTGAGTCGGTGAACGTGCCGAGGCGGACCACCGACACTGACGAGAACGCGTTGAGCGGCAATGTGAACAGACCGCCGGCGCCGATCCGTTCGAGAACCGTCCGGCGTGACACGAACTTGGTCGTGACCCCTTTGATGGTGTAGGAGTGTTCTACCTCCAACCAGATTTCGTAGTTGGTGGACGTGTCCACGTCGAGGTATAGGAACCCGGAGTACACCGACCAGAAGTCCACACCGGCGGTTATCCCCGCGGCGAACGTGTCGGATAGGACCTGGACTTCCCATTCGCTGTTGTTCGCGACAGCAACGGCGGCAGTGACGGGCGTGAACGTCAAAACTCCCGACGCTGAATAGCCGGTTTCGGAAGAGCCTGCGCCCGACGTTCCGCCGGAGCCGGGTGTGATGCCGTGGTCGTGGTCCGCTCGGGAGATTTCGGTGGACGTCCCCGCAGATGGTGAACCGGGCGTGTTCCCCGGAGCTGTGTCCGATGGCTCAGGGACGTCCTGTTCGGGGTGGACATGGTCTGACCGTGACGCGGTGGCGCCGGTCCCCCTCGACGCGGTGGAGGCGGGCGCGTGGGGTGCGCCTTGCGTTTGGAGGACGGCGAGGCCGGTGGTGGGATGCCGATGGTCCTGCCGTGACGCCTCCGACGCGGTACCTTCGGCGGCGGTGGAACCCAACGCGACCGGGTCGTCGTCGGACAGTGCCACACCTGATCCGTCGCTGGAACCAGGTGAGATGCCGTGGTCGTGGTCGCCTCTCGCGTAACGGGCGGATGTGCCGACAGCGGACACGCCAGGGGTATTGCCGGGCGCCATCGTCGCCGGCGCGGGCACCGTCTGCGCCGGGTGGACATGATCGTCACGGGCCGCGGTTGAGCCCGTCCCACGCGACGCGGTAGAGGAGGGTGCCGCGGGAGTGCCCGACGTTGCCAGCTCGACGCCGCCGCCCAAGCTGATCTGCGCCCACTGGCTGCCACCGGACGTGGCGAGCCGCTCCCACAACGTGTCGTCGGAACGTTGGAACACGACCGTCCCCGTCGGCGCGTCCGTGGAGGACAGCGCCGCACGTGCGGTCGCGTCCGCGGCGGACACGAACCAGCGGTCAGGGAGTTCGGCACGGATCGTGACGATCAGCTGCGCCAACGTGTCCGACCGGCCGCCGTCGGCGAGGTTCGACTCCGACGGGTCCGCTCCGAATAAAAGGTCGGTGAGGCGGATGCCCCGCCCCTGAACCGACGCCGACCTGAAATCTCCGTCTGCCATCAGGCCACCACCATCGCCATCACCGCCTTCGGCGACCGGTCCTCCAACGTGAGCGCCATCCGCCCATACGACGTGCGGTCGAAGAACACTCGGCGTTCGTCGTCGCCGGCGCCGATCTGGTATGTGACAGCTTTCGGCCCGAGCCGTTCCGATTTGACGACACCCGACCCGCCATCAGGGCCGCCGGTGTATTCAGCTGATAGGGCAAGCAGATGCGCTGTCACATATAGGGTGGCGTCGCGGGAGACGTCGGTCAGCTGATACGCCACTGGCAGAGCCGTTTCGATGTCTTCGTCGGAGCTGCCGTCGAACTCGCCGAACGTTTCCCGGAACTCTGCGACCGTTATGTCCGCCACGGGCTCACCTGGCCCGTCGGGGTTACGACGCCAGGACGCCGGTCAGGGAGCGAACCGCGGTCGGTTCCATAACCTCGAGCCCGCCCAGCACGACCGATCCGTGGTACACCCAGCCGAAACTCTTCCGCTGCGGCGGAAGGAATGTGAGCTCCTGCAGCACATGGAAGCGGAGGACGTCCTCGGAACGGTCATAGGCCATGACGTCCCGGTCCTGGTCGGCGTCGCCCAGCTCGCGGAGGACCCGGATCAGCAGCGGCTGACCGGTCGTCTGCGTGTAGATATTGTTCTCCCGGATGTACGCCAGGACCGACCTTGCGGCGTCGTTGCCCATCGGCCGGCCCAGGAACGCAGCCAGAGTCGGCGACAACAGCAGCGTGTTCGCGATGCGCACCTGGTTCGTGCCGGTCCAGACTCCGGTCAGGAGATCATTCACGTTCTGGAAGATCGTCTCGTCGTCCTCAGCGGTCGCGCCGTTCCACGGTGTGGAGATCGCCGTTTCGGCTCCGGCGGCGAGGAACCCATCCCAGCCGTAGCCGGCGTGGCCATACAAGAAGATTTTCTCCTTGTACTCCTCGGCGATACGGAACGCTGCCCGCACCTTTTTGTCGTTGAGGCTCTCACCGAGCCGCCGCGCCCGCGCGATTTCCCGGTCCGTCCAGCCGTAGGCGAGCCCAGCCGCTTCGATCCCCACCTGATGCTGCTGGGTGGTCACGTTGATCAGAGGGATGTCGGTCGCCATGTTCCCGATCTCGGTCATCGACCCGACCGCGTCGCCCGAGTAGTAGATGATGACATCTGCGTCGGGGGAGTGGGTCCGGTCGATGGGGGTCAGGTCCGGGTACTGGATGGTCGCGTACTCGACCATCCGGACGCTCGCCTCGATGCTCGCGGCCTGGCTTTCCAAAAACTGGAACGACGACTGCCCAAGCGGTGGCATGTGCTTACCCCCTTATCAGGTAACGGGTGGGACGATCCCACCGAGTCGGACCACGGCGATACCGTCGTCGGCTGCGGCGGTCACGAAACGTGCGTTCGGGACGGCGACGTGGGTGGCGTCGACGGGACGGCTCGAAAGTGACCCTGCCGGGTCTCCGGTTGCTGTCTCGGTGGTGACGACCACCTGGTTGCCGGCTGCTACCGCGGCGGAAACCTTGGTCGCGATGTCGCCCCGGTTCATGATCGACAGGGGGTCACCTTCGGCGTAGGCGTCGGTGACGTCGGCGCGGGCTTTGAGCCGTTCGTCCATCACGGCGATCCCGTCGAACAGGCACGAGTCGAGGAGGAACACGTCGGCGTTGTCGGAGTGCGCGGCGGCTGACGAGCCGAGCTGCCCCCGGATCAGGCCATTGTTCGCGAAGGTGGCTTCGCGGGCGGCGCCGGAGCCGGCTTCGGTCGGCTGCAACGCGATGCGGATGATCTCGGAGTCGATGACGACATAGACGTAGCGGGCGTCCCAGCGGGCGTCCAGCATGGCGTCGATGGTGCCGTCGGTGTCTGAGTTGTTGAGCGCTGCGGACAGCTGACCGATCTTGACCCTGTCAGCGCCGAGCGTGGACTTGTCCTCGTCGGAACCGGGCTGGACGGCGTAGCCGAAGGGGACGTTGTCGCCTTCCAGCTGCCGCGAGATGAAGTCGCAGGTTTGGGTGGTGGCGACCTGACCGGGAATGTAGGCATCGTGGGTTCTCGGATAGTCGGTCTGGACGACGCTCATTGTCCGCTCCCCTCCGTGCCGGGTCGGATGCCGGCGTTCTTGAACCGGGACATCTGGTTCTCGACGAACCGCTTGTGCGCGGCGACTCTCGGGTCGGAGCTGTCGCCGACGTCGGAGTCGCGGTAGCGGGTGACCCCGTTGGGGAGCCGGTCGGCGACGTCGGCGGTGGTCAGATGCGCCTTGAGCGCGCCCCGCAGGTAGTCGACAGACTGGTTGGCGGGGTCTTCGACGAAGCCCTGGCACGCGGCGACGAGGACGTCCTTGACTTCCGCGTCGGCGAGTTCCTGCCATTGGCTGTCGGTCAGGAGCGGAGCCGCGTCGGAGAGGACCGCGAACCGGGCCCGCTCTTCCTGGCGTACCGCTTCGGTCAGCTCGGCGGCTGCCTTCTCGGCGGCGTCCTTCGCGGCCTGGTCTGCGTCGACCGGGGCCGGTGCCGGGTTCGGGTCGGCCGGTGCCGGCAAGGCGGGAGCCGGGTTCGCCGGGTCGGCTGGTTCGTCGCCGGCGAGCTTCGCGATGGCGTCGCTGATGGGGGCGAGAGCCTTCTCGAACACGCGGCTGAGCCGCTCGATGAGCGAGTCGGTGGCCTGCTCTTCTTCCTTGACGGCAGCCAGCGCGTCCTTGACTGACTGGCCGACGAGGGCCTGAATCTCGGTTCTATCCATGGCTGCCGAAGCCCCCTTCTTGGGTAGGTGGTCCATCACTCTAACAGACGATCCCGCCCGGCCGCGTACTACCAGGGCGACATGGTTCACGATCAGCGGTCCAACGGTTCGCAATGTCTCCTTGTCGACGGTCTGCTTGTACCCGATCGACAGTTCCCGTTCGCCGGCGTCTAACGCGCGGAGGGCTTCGCCGTCGCCGATGAGGACGTCCGCGACGATGGCGTCGCCCGCGACCCGCGGTTCGGACGCGACGGAGCCAATATGCCAATCGGACCAGTTCTCCGGGTTGAGCCCGCCGGGGGGGTGGTCCCGTGTGAGAGGGGCGCCCCGCAGCGACGCGATCGTTTCGGGGTGGGAGAGCGACTCGATGGTGCGGTGAACGGTGATGAGCCCGTCGGTGTCGATCTGGGGGTGCCCTTCGAGGCCGACTTCGGAGGGGCCGTAGCGGAGCTCGCCGGCGCGGGTGAGGATAGCCCCGGCGCGGAGGATGCCATGTTCGGACACACGTCTGGTCGTCATGTAACTGGGATGCTAGCTGGCCGGCAGGCCAGTCGGTGGCGGTTCGACGATGGCTATAGCCACGCATCGGCACATAACGTCTGTGCCGGGGTGTCCCGTGTCGGCGGGGGGGTCGTCCCATCGGAATTGTTCGCCCTCGTTAAGTTGGTGAAGCGGCCGGACGCGCTGGTCGCCGGCGGTTCGCCAAATGTATTCTTCGACGCCGATCTCTGTCTGACGGGCCTGGTTGAGCTGCCCGACCAGTTTGCTTGTTTGGTCTCGGGTGAGGCGGCGCAGGTTGTATCCGGCGGAGTCGTACCCCTTGCGGAGCGTGTCGCGGAGGGCTGCCTCGTCGAAAGGGCCGGCCATTTGGAGGCGGACGATGTCTCTGGTGAGCCGTTCGTGGAGGCGGGGGGGGATGGTCCGGATGAGGCGCACATTTTCGGCGACGCGTGGCTCTAATAGGAGGGGGGTTTCTTGGATCAGGTCGACGGCTATTCCCAGGTGCCGCCGCATTGCCGTGGTGAACCGGCGTTTGTGCCATTCGTTGACTGAGGTCATATGCTGGCGGGCGATGGCGGCGGTGGCGTCTATTTGGGCGGCGGTGAGCCCGATACCGCGGATAGATTGGCGGATGGTTTCGTAGTCGCGGGCGGCGGCGGCGGTTCGCTCGCGGAAGCCTTTGAGGAGGGGGTTCAGGACAGCGCGGCGTAGGTTCTGCTCGTACCGTATTTCTGAGCGGCGGGTGGGTCTGATGTTCGGGCCGAGTGCCATGTCGGTTTCAGCCGGCTGGGGGCGGCCTAAGTCCCCGTCCTCCCTCCAAACCAATACTTTGGCATGAGTCCTGCCGGAGGGTGCTCGTGTAGACACCCGAGCTAAGCCGGCGAAGAACCGACTGGGGCATGCTAGTCACCGTCAGGGTCGTCGGG
>CBDEVV010000014.1:0-22627 GCA_965243655.1 Dehalococcoidia bacterium
TTAGCCACAGCGACGCGTGCCACCCCCGCCGTAGCGGCGGCAGTGTTCTTGACCAATGTGGTGGCCCCATCGAGATGCAAATCGCGGGTCACATTCTTCAGGGCGTCTATCGCCTGCGGAATCCCGACAGCATCAAGCTGATCTTCGACGGCGGAGCGGGTCAGGTCGCCCTCCCATTCGAAACTGCCCGTCCCCATTTGCACCCGTCCTGTGGTGAACGTGCTGCCCTCATAGAACCCGATCCGGTAGTACGCCCACGACGAGTCCGCGCCCACCCGCTCGCCGGACCATGTGCCCAGCACCCGGTCGTGAATCTGGCCATTCTGGGCGCCCCCGCCGATGGTGTAGCGGAAGCGGTACGCGCTCTGCTGGGCGCCCGTGCGTATGCGCACATAGACGTACTGGGCTGTCGTGCCCGACACGTTTGCGTTGCCGTAGGACAGGGCGGCGACGGCATTGACCGCGGTCAGCAGCCCTGTCGCGGCGGACCATCCCGCCGTCCCCGCGGCGGAGACGTTGGCCCATGTCTGTGGCTTCTCCAGGATCGGGTGCACCCGCTGTTCGACCAGGTGCAAGCGGTCGCGGCCCTCGCGGTCGGTGATCTCATAGTCGGTTCCGCCGATGTCGATGCCCGCCAGTTCGGCGTCGCCCGCCGCGGGGTCGTGTGCGGAGACCGCCGTGCCTCCGCCGCTGCCGCCGCCGGTGGCGTCGGCCGCCCACTGCACGTCGTAGTTAGTGCCGGTCCGCTTCTTGAGCACCTGGCCCGCGGAGCCGCCGGAGGGGACCAGCCGGTTGTCGTCCGGGTTGACTTCCGCACCGGCCTCGATGCCGTCCAGTTTTGTGTGGTCCGCCGACGTGAACGGGACGCCGGCATTGACGATGTTGGACAGCAGATTGTTGTCGATCTTGGCGGACGTGATCGCGTCGTCGGCTATCTTGACCGTCGTCACGGCCCCGGCAGCCAGCTTCGCGGTGGTGACCGACCCGTCGCCTATGGTCGTTGATCCGCCCCCCGTGGCGTCGTCGCGCCAGCCGGGGGTTCCGCTGCTGTTGGTCTTCCAGACCTTGTTGTTGCCGGGGTTAGCGGCCGGGATGCGCCCCGCCCCGATGAACGTCTTGAGTCTGGCGAGCGTGAGGCTCTTGTTCTTGGAGGCGTCGGCCGTCTCGCTCGCGTCGATGACCGGCATGTAGTCGGCGTCGGCGGGGGCGGTCAGAGCGCTTAGCTCACTGATCTTGCGGTCGGTCATCTCATGCCCTTTCCAATAGCATTCTACTCCCGTCCTCCAGGAGCACGGCATCGCCCTCCTCGTCCAGCAGCGTGAATCCCGCGGTCACGCTGGCCTCCAGTTCAAGCTTCGACCCGTCCTCGGTCAGCACGATGAAGCCGTCCTCGGTCAGGATGAACGCCTGCTCAGTCGCGGGCTTCGGCGGGGTCAGTCCGGTCTCAAGCAGTCTCAGGGTTATGTACGGCGGGGTGCGCTGGTCCCAGTGCACTTCCCTCTCCATGATGATGCACGTCTCGTCGATGTCCACCCCGTAGTCGGGGTCGCGCAGTGTGACGTGCAAGTAGTCGCCCGTGTCAAGGGCCTCCACAAAGCGGACCCCCTCTGCCGAGCGCTGGGCAAAGGGGATGGACACGGTGTGCTCGCGGCGCAACTGTGCGAGCGAGTCGATGACGGCCCGGGCCTCAGACACCAATGAGACTGACGCCCACCACGACGGGACCTCCAGCGTCCGGGCGCCCCACGCGATGGCACTGTCAGTGTTCCGGTACAACTGCTTGTCGCCCTGCACCAGGACGTTGCGGATACGGTCCGCCCGGTCGCGGGTCACCACGTTGCGGTAGACCGTGACGCTCCCGTCCAGGCGGAGCGTGTCGTCCGGGATGTCGTCGGCGGTGGGCGCAGTGGTCGTGTAGTGGATGTCCCCGTCGTGGTCCTCGGAGGCCTCCCACGACCCGGTGGCTGCCATGACAGCCAGGAAGCCCCCGACCCGGCCTGTGAAGTCGTACTGGCGGGTGGCCCTGTCGGGTATCCGCCCGACGACTGTGGGACGTCCGCCGGACTGGCCCCAGAACCCGTCGTCGCTCATGATCCCGAACAGCGTCCGGGTTGGGATGGTCTGGGCTATCGGCTGTTGCAACAGTTCGGTGTGATGGCCCTCGATATCCCAGACGTTCCGGCGGATCGTGCCCGGCAGGGCGCGGGGCGCGGCGATGAACCCGCCCCAGATGTCGTACTCGATGGACTCGTCGTCGGGGTCGATCATGAACAAGTGCATGTGAAATCGGCCGGACTTCTGCTCTTCCTCCAACTCGCCGCGCATGACAGCACGGCCGGTGCCCGACAGGACGGTGGGACGGTCGGGGTTGCCGCGGCTTGCGCCGTGGCGCGGGTTGGCGGACTCCATCCGGTCTGTAACGTCAGTCCAGACGATGTGGTCCCACCGGACCCGCCACCGGAGTTTCGGCCTGACCAGTGGCACTAGTCGTCGAACCTTCCCACCGTCAGGAGCTCGCCGCGGCGGGACGCCTCGTTGACGTTCCGGACGATTGCCTCTCCGAGACGGGACCCGTCGAGTTCGATGGTGACGTGCAAGTCGCCGCCGCCCCGGTCCAGTGGCACCACCGCTTCCGGCCCGGACTCCCCGATCATGGCCAGCGTCGGGCGTGTGACGATGCCACCGCGGGCCAGTGCTGGGATGTCCGAGATGATCTTCTCGACCCTTGTCGTGTCGATGCCCTTCGACTCGTAGCGGGCGCGGACCCCCTCCCAGTACTCGCGCCGGTCCTGCGGACTCCAGAAGTTCGGGTTGCGGATCGTCCTGCCGCCCGCGGTCCGGATGTGAGTGGCCGTCCGGTCCACCGCACGGGTGGCGAGAGTCTCCGCTCCCAGGGTCTCCGCCGCGGCCTGGATGTTCTGGGCGACCGTGGATGCCATGCGCTCTGACGACTTCTCGACCCGTTGCATGCCCTCGTCGAACTCGACGACCATCCCGTCCACGCACTGCTTGAAGCCCGTGACCGTGCCACAGGCGTTAGTGATGGGCACCGCTATGCCCGATGCGAGCTTGTCGGCGTCGGACAGGATGCGGTCCATGTTCTCGTCGAACTCGACTACCACCCCGTCAACGCACTGCTTGAACCCCGTGACCGTTCCGCACGCGTTCCGCATGGTGACCACTAGCCCTCGGGCGAGCCGGTCCGACTCGGACAGTTTCTTAGCAGTGGAGGCCGTGACTGCCTTAGCGGAACTCCGGGATGCGGATGTCAGTAGGTCGTAGGCCGTCTTGATCCGCTGGGCCTGAGTCCCCGCCATCGACTCGGTGTACCGGGCGAAGGCCGTCAGGGCGTCCGCCAGCGAAGTCTTCTGAGTCCTGAGCCACGACTGAGTGGACCGCTCGCGCTGCCGGTCCAGGGCGTCCTGCCGGTCCACCATGTCGGCGTAGGCGCGCACGCCCTCGGCAGCGAAGCGGAAGGTTGCCTGTGTGGTGACCTCCATCTCGTCCCGGACCTTGCCCAGCCCGCGGGACACTCGGGCGGACACCCGGTCCACGGCCTCCTCGCCCCGGTCCGCGAAGTCTTCGAAGGCCCCGGCGACGGCATCAAGCTTGGCCTCAACGTTGTCGCCCCACTCCCGGAGGGTGTCGCCCGCGCCGCCGATTGCATCGCGTACTTCCTCCACAGCGTCCCCAACGGCGCCCGGCAGCCAGGTGAACTTGTCCGCTACGGCGGCGATCCCGTCAAGCAGTCCGGCGAGACTGTCCAGCAAGGTGGACACGACCTTGCCCACGACGGTCGCCACGACCCGGAACGCTCCCGTGACGACAGTTCGGAACCGCTCAGACTTCTGCCACGCGAGCGTGAGGCCGACAGCCAGGGCCGCGAGGGCTGCCACCACCAGGCCGATTGGGTTTGCGAGCAGGGCCGCGGTCAGGGCCTTCACCTTGAGTATGAGCGGCGGGATGGCCACTACGGCAGCATGCACCAGTGCTGCGGACAGGGCTCCCACTGCCACTGCCGCTCCGGCCAGGATGGGCTGCCAGTTCCGCTTGATGAAGCCTGCTATCGACTTCAGGACCGGCAGTACCTTCTCAAGGGCAGTGGCGATGGCGACTTGAATGCGCGCACTGAGTTGCGCCCACTGCTCGCGCATGCGGGCCAGGGTCTCGATCTGGGACTCAGACAGGACGGTGTTGTCCCCTATGGCCGCGGTCGCCTTGTCGAATGCCTCGGGGCTCTGGGAGACGATGGCGTTCAAACGCTCGGCCGATCCGCCCAGCAGTTCCTCGGCGGCGAACAATTGCAACGCCGGGTCTTCGACTTGCGAGATGGCGTCGCGGAGCGTGTCGAACGTCTGATCCGGGCTCATCCCCTCAAGGTCCGCCAGCGACACCCCGATGATCTTCAGGGCGTCGTGGGCCGGACCGGTCCCGAGCTCGGCCACTTCGGCCAGCCGCAATTGCATCTCGCGGAACGCGTCGGCCACGTCGTCGGCGTCGCCGCCCGACTGCTTGGCGATACGGCCGAGCCTCTGCAGGGCATCGGTCGAGGCCCCGCTTATCTTGCTCAGATTCCTGATCTCGACAGCGCTCTCCAGGGCTGCCTTGCCGAACCCGACCACCGCGGCCGTGGCGGCGAGTGCACCCCCCTTAGCAACCTTGGAGAACGCCCCCGCGATCTTCTGGGAGACGCCCCTCTCAACCCGGTCGATGGACGCTTCGACCCGGCCCAGGGAGGCCTCGACTTGACCGCCGCCCTTCAGGACCAGTTCTACGGGCACAGATGCCATGTCAGGGCCTCCCGCCCAGTCGCCTGGCCACGTAGTTCTCGTAGCCTTCCGTGTCCCAGTCGGCGGCCTTCAGGGTCCGCTCGATTATCCCCGTCCGCTGTTCCACGTGGACAGCGTAGTCCGCGGCGTTAGTGACCGACACGCGGTCGCGGCCCGACACCCGATGCCCGAAGTGTCGCAGCGAGAACCCCGTGCGGACCGGCCAGTCCGAGCGCTCGACAAATTCCACCGCCTGTGAGCCCAGGTCGTCCAGCACCGCGCGCAGGCTCATCGCAGTATCTCCAGGACTTCGTTGACGTCGGCCTCAGTCCACCGCGGCTTAGCGAGCAGATGTCGCACCCGGCCGGTCGGGCGCCGCGGCCTGCCCTCGTCCGACGGCAGCCGCGGGCGGGCGGCGAGACCCTTAGCCTCGATCTCGCGCAGCCGTGCGCGGAGCTCTTTAGCAGCGGCGGCCACTTGCGCAGTCCGCTGCCTCTGAGCGGTGCGGGCGATCTTGCGGGCGCCCGCCCTGCTGTATGAGACTTGCGATCCCAACTTGCCCAGGATCACCGGCACGCCTATCGACAGCGTGAGCTTGACAGCGTTTCTAGTGAGCGGCTGCGGTATGCCCTTCTCGACGAACGACGCGTACTTGACAGGGCTGTGTATCCGGGACCGGCCCCGCGAGCCCTTCCGCCGGAAGCTCCGCTTCAATCTGCCCGAATCGACCGGCACCAGCGACGTGCCCGACTTGAGCAGCAGCACGGCCTCATCCACAGCCCTCTGATACAACTTGCCGTCGTGGCGGACGAACCGTCTGACCCCGTGTGGAAGGTCCATAGTGAGAGTCGCCACGACTAGCCCCGGTCCGTGCAGACCACACTCACCTGGCACCAGCGGGCCGAGCGGCTCACACTGACGGCGACGGGGTGGTCGGGATACGCCGCTATCACCTGGCTCAGCATCGGGTAGCAGTCTTCAACGTGGGCCAGGATGTCCAGCAGAGCCTCGACCCGCTGTTCGATATTAGTCTCGCGTTGCACCGCCAGCCAGTGGACCACCTCCACCCGGTGGGCCATGTCAGTGCCTGTGGCCTGCGCGCCCATGTAAGTGGCCATAACCTTGTCCGGTGCGGCCTGTGTCGGCAATTGCACCACGTCCCACGCGTTAGCCTCCAGGGTCGCGTCGATACGCTGCTTGAGACTCTCGCCCGACACTGTGCTCGGCGGGGTGTACGCGGGTATCCGGCCGTCGTCGAATTGCACGAAAGACACTGCCATTAGCGCATGGTCCAGCAGATCACACGTGAACGGCTTGTCGTCGATGTTGGAGACCGTGAGTTCTATTGTGACAGCGACCGGCCGGGCCAGTTGCTCCGCTGTGAACGATCCGGACGGGATGACCGACCGGCTGTTGAACGTCCCGAGCGGGAGCGTGAATGGGCTGTTGCGGTTGACCCGGTAAGTCTCGGGCCGCGGCGGTGAGCGGTAGGTCACACCGTCCGAGAACTCGTGAGTGACTTGGAGGCCGAACACGTACCCGTCGTTGATGCTCGTGTCGAAGGTGACGGCCCCCTCATAGAACGTCCAGAACGGGTTGTCTTCCTGCACGCCCGCGGGGAATTCGACGGCATCCAGCAGGGCGACCTTCACCGACCCGTCGGGGGCGTCCACGTCCGCCAGCGGCGTGAACGCCATCTCGACGTGCTGATCATAGATGTACGCGCCCGCCACTAGAACTCGTCCTCGACTTGCACGGTCGGGCTGCCGTCGTCCCGCTCGGCATCACCTTCCATCACATCGAATATGTGCGGCCACGTCACTTCCACCCCGATGGCCAGCAGCCCTTCGACCAGGGCGTTCTGCATGGCAGACGTCTCGGCGTACAACGGCAGGAACTCGCGTTTGAGCGACTCGCCCGACGGGGCCTGATAGTTGCCCTCCAGGTCGGGCATGCCCGTGAAGTAGCTCAGGGTCTGGTTGTAGTACTCCATCTGCTCCAGCGAGACCCGCACGCCCTCGACGTTCGGGGCCGAGAACTCGGCCTTCTGAGTCGTGTCGGACCAGTGGATGACTTCCCGCGCGTTCTCCCGTGCCAGTGCCTTCTCAAGCTCGGCCCTCGCGTTAGCGTCAGTGTCGGGGTCGCCGCTCAGATCGTACTGCGACTCGGCGTCCTCGGCGGCCTGTGTCACGGTCAGGATCGGGCGGCCGTTGATGTCCAGGACCCTGCTGTTCCGGGTACCGCGGTTTGCTATCTCGATTGTTGGTGCGGCGATCTCGATGTACTTGCTCGTCCCCCAGATGCCGCGGGTGGGCAGTTTCGGGATGACGACCGACCGGTGAGTGCCCGCGTTGGTCCAGTCCTGCTTGAGCCGCTCCAGGCGCCCGCGGCCGGTGTACTCGCCCTCCCAGCCGTAGACCGCCCGTTCGACGCTGCCACCCTCCGAGAAGTACCACACTTCCGCGGCGTCCGGCCGGGAGTCGTGGGCCTCGACCGAGATAAACGGGACGACGGCATAGAAGCTCCCGTCCTGCAACGGGTACCAGGTGTTCGGGTCGATGGTCTGGACTTCCCCGTCGATGGCGGAGAGCACACACCCGCCGTAGGCCGTCTGTTCGACCACGGCATCGAACAACGCCCCGACCGACACGTTGCCCTCCGGTATCGACATGAGCAGCATGTTGGCAAGCTGAGTGCTGTAGTTCCGAAAGTGGTTGATGACCACGGTCTCCTTGGCCAGGGTCAAGTGCTCCGAGAAATCTCCCAGCCACAGTTTCTTCAGGGACGCCAGACGGTCGTCACGCTGGCGGAACCGGTGTGGCGGGAACTCCATGCCCTCGCGTATGTCGTCCTCCGCCAGGAAGACATTGAATACAACTTCATCTTGCAACCGCATGAGAGCCCTTCTTTTTCTGGGCGGAGGCCACAGCCCACACCCCGTATCGTACCGCGTCGCACCCGTGGTCGTCCTCCTTGATCGGCTTGTCCTCGCCCAGGATCGCGGCGTTCGGGCACCACCGGTAAAGCTGGTGCTGGCGGATCGTCTCGGGACACCGCTTAGTGAACGACAGCATCCCGTCCTCTATCCACATCCTGACCATAGTGATGCCGCGCCGGACCTCGTGCGACGGGAGGCTGTAGGACGCGTAGGCGTTAGTGCCCAGGACGTGGCCTAGCGCTCGGACAAACCGCTTGTTCGACTTGTCCGCCACGGCCATATCGACCTTCCGCCCGCCGACGAGCTCCGCCTTGATCCGCTCGGCCGACTCGATCTCATTGAGATGGCCGTGAGTCTGACCGTTGTGTAGCCACTCTTTCATCGCGTACCAATCGCCACCCTCGAAGCCCCCGAGCAGGACGGCATGGCACCACCCGCTGCTGGCCCAGTCCGCGCAGACCACGACCTTCCGCGGGGTCCCGACCGGCGGCTCCGCTACCCTGACATACGGGTAGACCAGGCCCTCGCTGGACACCCACTCCCCGTGGACCATACGCTTCTTAGCGGCCCCGTGGTACAGCCGCTTGAGACCCTTGATGTAGGCCTTAGTCAGGGTCGGATTGTCCTTGAGCCCGAACGTGTAGGTTGGAACGCCGCCGTCGATCCAGTCTTGATGCACCCAGTGGAGGGGCGAGTCAGGATTAGTTATCCCAACGAGCCGCGCCCCCGGCACTGAGCACCGTGCTTGTATCTGCGCGGCGAACGACTGTGGCACCAGGGTCAGCTCGTCTATCAGGGCGCCCGCCGCTGTGAACGATCTGGCCCGACCCTCCGACGCCTCATTAGTCCCGAGCAGTGTGAAGTACCGGTTAGTCCCGCGGCCGTTGTAGGACTCCGCCTCCCACCACTCCGCACGCCGCCGGAACTTCAAGCCCGCGAGATGATGCCACTCGCGAACATACTTCAGGACGGCCCCCGACATCTGCCGCTGCGAGCGGCTGGCCAGGATAAAGTCCTGACCCGCCCACTGGGCCGCGAAGTCGCAAAACCCGAAGCACGTCGAAACGCTCTTGCCGGACTGGACCGGGCCCGAGACTAGGAGGCTGGCCCCGTCTCCCAGCAGGAGATCGGACAGCACGTCCATCTGCTTGGCGGACCAGGCATAGGGCGGGCTATCTGCGACTGGCGCGGACGTGTCGGCCATCGTTGTACCCGAGCCAGGCGGCGTACGCTAGCGAGAAGACTTCGGCGTCCATGTCCAGGACTTCCTCCGGGTTCAATTTCTGCACGGTCGCGTACAACAGCGGAGCGGCGAGCGGATCATCGTAGAACGGGTGTTCGACGCCCTCAACTGTCGCTTGAATCTGCTTGCGCAGTTCCGTCGTCCGACGCTCCGAAATCGGGATGAAAGGAAGGCACTGAAGTCAGCACGGACACCGGGATGTCGAGCTTGTCATCGACCTCCACGCCGTTGCACTCCACGCTCCTGCACAGCCTGTCCGCCAGGGCGGCCAGCACACTCGCCTCGGGCCTGTCGTCCGCGGTGGACAGGAAGGCCTGAGTCTCAACTAGCAGCCGCGCTGTCATACGCCGGAAATTGAGAGTCCAAGTCTCGGGTCTGCCGTACTCGTCTTCGACTACGACAGTGTGCTGCCAGCGGCTCACGTGATCTCCCCGTCGATGTACAAGGTCACGTCGAACATCTCCTGCGCGCGGGCTTGAAGGTTCCAGGTGACTTCCAGGATCGCGTCGAAGTCGTGGTCCGTCACGCCGTCGTTCCACACGCACGCCTTGCGCACGCCGGTCTGGAACGCCAGCACGGGGGCTGTGACTTCGTTGGTGTCGCAGGAGAACGACGCCTGATTGACCCTGTGGCCCGAGTCGTGGGACGTCTCAAGCCCCGCGGAGACGGTCGTGATCGGGGTGGACGACGGGCTCAGTGAGAGGCCGCCGAACCCGTTGCCCTTGCCCGATATCGCGACCCCGCCTATGGAGAGGGTCTGCTTTGCGCCCGATCTTGTGGTTGCCATGGTTCCTCCTACACCGCGTCCGCGGCGACCGGCACGTCACTCCCGACCAGGACGAAGCCCTTGACCGAGCGGTTCGATGCCGACGTGATGGATATGGACGCTCCGCTCGCTCGCATCGCCGCGGGGATCGCCACCCTGTGGATGCCCAGCTTGGCGGGGACTGACACGTTGTCCGACCCCTCCACCAGCCGGAACGCGGCCGGAGCAGTCGAACTGATCTCGCTCACGACCACGTGCACGGCCTCCGCTCCGGACAGGTCGATGCCGCCCTGGGACGACTTGTTCTGTGCCAGGTCGAACGACGTGATCCCGGTGCCATACCGGCCCTGCCCACTGGCGCCCATCGTGAAACTGGCCGTTATGGGCTCCACGGCCCCGGCCGTGCGCGGTATCTCGGGCACGTCCAGCGGGAAGCAGCAGAACAGCCCGTTGCTGCCGATGTAGATGTTGGCGGCCTGACCTACCCGAGCCCTGAGAGCGTCCACGTCGGCGTTGTCGTACAACGTCGACAGTTCGACGCTGTAGCTGACAGCGTGCACTGACGCCTCCTCGTCGCGGGTCCCGAGGAACGCCTCGTTGGTGACAGTGGCCGAACCGGCGACCGACGCCCCGAGCACGTTAGTCAAGTCCAGTGCCCAGCCGTCGCCGCCTATGACGATATCGGCCTCGACAGTCCTGCGTACACTCATGATCCGCCTCAGTCCGTAGCGTGCGCGTCGATGGTGAACTTCTGCATCCGCTCGGCCCCGTCGAGCTCCAGGCAGCCGTATTCCATGTACTGCCGCATCACGTTGCCGGGCTCGTCAGTGATCTGATTCTGCTCAGTCGTGAAGTACTGAGTCTCGGGCGAGCGGACGTTAGCAGCCACTGCCCGCATGGTGCCACAAGTGATGTCCCAGACGGTGTTTTTGGAACTGCCGGTCGGGATGGGCGCCTTGGTGTAGCTGAAGATGTCCACGTTCTTCAGGCGGCCCTTGTACCCGCGGGAGGCGAGCACCGTGTTCGACCGCAGCAGGTTGTCTGTCAGGGCGTCCCACGAGAGCGACCGGTCAAGCAAGTCCTCAGTCAGCACGTCGAACAGCCGCGGGTGAAGGATGCAGTACGCCGAGCCGGGCGAGTCCGACATCTCAGACATGAGATCGCGCTCCTCCAGCAGCCGCGACCACTGGCGGACCACTTCGTACACCAGGCGCCCGGAGGCCTCCCGCTCGCCCTTGTTGTTGCCCATCGGGCTGCCGTCCGGGTTGATCCCGAGTCGGGCCGAGCCGTCGCCCAGCGCTGTGGTGTTGTTGGGATACCCGCGGATCAGATTGTAGATCGCACGGTCAATCTCATTCCTGATCTCATACGCGGCCCGCGAGCGGTACTCCTCCACGATGTTCCAGGGCGTCTCAAGGATGTCCTCGGCCCCGATGAACTGGGAGGACGACTTGGAGCCGGAACGCCCGAAGACCAGCCGGTCCGAGCCGACCCCGGAGAGATTCGCCCAGCGGCTGCCGCGTGCCCTGTCTTCCACGTCCACACCGACAGCGCTGCCGGGGTCCGACGTGGTGGCCGCGTTGTTGCCCGCCTTGTAGGTGAACGTCGGCAGCGGGATGCGCGCGGTCGATGCGCCCGCCACCCATTCCGCCGTCCAGTCCTGTGTGGTGAGCATCCGCCACAGGGAGTCCTGACGGACCTCATCGTAGGTGACGGAGCTGAAGTAGACCATCAAGTCCGCCGTTGTAATGGCCATCTAGACGACCTCCACTTTCTCTCTGCCTGCCTGTATGTCGGGCAGGACCTTCTCACGATACTGCTTCGCGATCTCGCTGTGCGACATCTTGCTGAAGTCCGGGCGGCTGGACGCCTCGCGGGCCGAGGGCGCGATCTTCGACGTGCCGGTCGGGGGCGTCACCACGCCAACAGCCGTCGCCTTAGCCACGGCCGCGGCGACAGCGGCGTCGAGCTCGGCCCGAGTGAACGACTCGGCAGCGGTCTCGGCCGACGGCTCAGTCTCAGTCTCGGGCTTCGGCTCGGGCGCGGGCTCAGTGACGTGGCGCGTCTCGGCGCTCGCGTTCGACTCGGCCCGCATCCAGTCGCGGAACTTCTGGAAGAGGGTCTGTTCTTCGGGTGTCGGGTCACTCATGGACTTCAAGTATAGCGCTGCCGTCGGACTTCAACTCGACGCGCACCCCGAACCGCTCGCGGCCCTTAGCCATCTCGACGCCCTTAGGCCGCATGCGCTCATTGTCCGCCCTGCACCAGTCAAGCATGAGCACCACGTCCTTAGCGGCGGCGTCGGGCTGGGAGACCAGCAGTTCCGTGTACCGGTGCCCGATGCCCGATATCACCTCGTCCGTCAGGCTGCCCGCGTACTGCGCCCATGGCACTTGCTTCGGGAGCTTAGCCTCGAGGGCGGCGTGCTTGGCCTTGACCCGCCCGCGGTGGGCCCGTTGATGATCGGCGTTAGAGGCCATGCCGGCATTGTAGCCCTTGGCATAAGGACTTGTGGCCCGAGTGTGTCGCGGGGGTGTCGCGGCGGGTGTACCAATAACCCTGAGCCCAGTGCTCCCGCGACCCCCCGTTCACATCTTAGGGACGGGGCCACGGGCGACACACCCTGAAGCCTGTTGCTTACTTTGAACCCGTGGCCCCGCCGGTCCCATTCTAACCGTACGCGATACCATACGCCCCCTTATGGGGGGGTGTACGCGTACGTATGGATAGACGGGGTTCTATACGTACGCGTACACCCCCCTAAGGCGCCGCGTACGTATAGAGACCCGGCGGCCGGACGGCGGGTGGCACCGGCCCGCCACATCTGCTATAATGGGACCAGCACCACTTGAGAGAAAGAGGCTTGACGGATGGACGCCTTCTACGAGCACACTCGACCTATCAGACTCAGGCATTCCGGCCCGAAGTTCGTCCCTTGCGGGTCTAGGGCGGAAGGCGACGGGTGGCAGCAAGTCTTCCCTTCCTGGGAGGACGTGGCGGACTGGCCTAATGTTGGCGCCACACCCCTCAAGGGCTATGTCATCATCGACATAGACGACAAGGACGACAAGGGCAAGAAGTACTTCACGCCCGCCCAGCGGCTCAATGCTCTGAAGTACATTCGGAACAGCAGTCACACCATCGTCTCCCACTCGCGCAGCCGTACTCACCCCGACGACCCCCTCCACGGGCACTGGCTCGTCAGGCCGAGTGCGAGGGCCAGGGTGAGCCGCGACGCCACCCCTACGGCGAGAACATCGTCCCCGAGAAGTTCGGGACGTTTGTCTGGACCGAGCGCAGGCCGGAGCCCGACATACGCGAGCCGTGGGCGGATGTGGCGTCCACGCTGGGAGAGATCATCCGCGACAGCAAGAAGGGCGAGCACGGGGGGCTCAACAACCTGGCCTATGAGTGGGCGGCCTGGCTCGGGGAGATGGGCGCCTCGGAGGCCGACGTGCGGCCGATATGGAAGCTCGTGCCCAAGGAACGGCGGTCGAATCTCCGCGACACTGTGACGCGGGGACGTGAGAATGGCGCCGACAATCGCGAGGGGGCCGCTAAGGCTAGGGCGGACGTCCCATTCTGGGTGGACGTGCACAAGGAGTGGGAGCCCATGGAGACGCTGCTGACCATGAAGATGCCGATAAAGGGGACTGAGCACGGGGCGTTCCCGCTCGGGCTGTCGAATGTCATCGTCGGGGACCGCGGGCTGGGCAAGACGTTCCTGGCCCTGTGGCTGGCGTCCATTGCCATCGCGGACCACGACATGAAGGTCCTGTGGATGGACGCCGAGATCGGCCCGCGGGGGTGGGGTCTCAAGGTCCAGGACTTCAAGTCCATCCTCCCGGTGCTCGGCCGCGACAAGGTGCTCGCCTATCAGCACGGCGGCAAGCTCGATCTGGACGACTACCCGGAGCCCCTGGACGAGTCCTGGCTGGTGGTGTACGACTCAGTGACGGCGTGGGGCTGCCCATCGGACGGCGGCAATCCCACAGAGTGGTTCGACAAGTACCTCCAGCCGCTGCAGGACCGCGGGTGCACCACTGTCTTTATAGACCATCGCTCCTACACCGAGACCCGCTTCCAGGGCAAGTCGATGGTAGGCGCGGGCGCCAAGGACCAGCGCATCCAGGGCAACATCGCCGGGGTGGAGGCCGTGTCAGAGTTCTCTCCCGGCAAGGGCGGCAAGCTGAGACTGATCAATGAGAAGAACAACTGCGGGGCCCTGGCCCTCGGCCTGGGCGCCACAATTGGGTATGTCGAAGTGACCCCCGGTTTCGAATGGTCGTTCCGGCCCGCCACCGGGCTGGAGACCCCTAAGACTGAGAGGGTCCGGCAGTCCCCTGCCGACGTGTGGGACGATCTGACCCGGACGCTGGAGCTCCGCAAGGTCGAGTTCCTGTCCATGAGCGACTTCAAGGTGCTAGTGCGAGGCACTCAGAGGAAGAAGGACGACATGGCCTCTAAGATGGAGCAGCGCAAGATGATAAGCGTGGTCCAGGTGGGCGCGTCTAAGCAAGTCCGACCCCTCCCGCGGAAGGGCTGGGGGACCGAATGATCTCCTTAGGTGGTGCTAAGGACGCCGGGGGCGGGGACCATCCGCCCCGCTCCCGGCAATCTCTCCGGAGGGCCGTGCCATGGCCCGACGATTTCGGCGACCTGCCGACAACAAGAAAGGAAGAAACATGAGCACACCTTCTATGCGGACCCCGCAGATGGACCGGGCGATGTCCCGGCTCCGAGAGGACCTTGACGACGTTCACGACCATCTGCGGCGCGAGTACGACGACCGGACCTTGACCCTGCCGGTGCTGTTGCAAGCGCTGGAGCTGGTCGATGCCCGGCTCGATAGTCAGGGGGACTGACAGTGAACCTACGGCGCACTAAGGCCCTTGACGGCCTGATAGACGATCTCGATGAGATCAGGGTCGTGCTGGAGCGGGCCTATCCCACGGAGGACGTCTCACTGAGCGTCCTGCTCAAGGTAAGGGAGATGATCGACGATGCCGAATACTGAGCACAACGGCCACATGACCGAGACCGAGCGGTTGCGCCGTTTCCTTCACGACTTGATCGACCTTGTGGTGAACACCCTGATCCACCTGGACGAGCTAGTAGAGAAGGAACACGGCGATGGCTGAGCACGACAGTCTGCCGGTCCACCTGGTCGCAGAGATGATCGACAATATCGACGTCCTGATCGACGAGCTTCTCCGGATACGGGAGATCGCGCGGGAGGGGGCCGTCGATGGTGAGCCGTGAGTACTATGAGCAGTACATCTGCGGCTGGCCCGAGCACCGCGACTGCTCATGCGAGCTCTGCCTGGCGGACGACCGCGACTACGGCAAGGGGTGGCGGGATGATGTAGACTAGGCATCCCAGTTGATGGCTTGGCTGGAGACGACGCCCCGGGGTTGCTCCCATCCCCCCGGGGCGTTGTCGCGTCTATGTTGAATTTCGTGTCGTATCAGAGAGGGGTCATATCGGCCTCCGAATCCCGCGACGGTACAAAGGTACCCTAGGCACGCTCCTGTGGCCGATATGGGGCCATACGGGGCGTCTCAGAGCATCCTGAGAGACCGCACCTAGGGCAGCATATGCACGGTCTGCTGTTGCACTCGAACGCGTTGCACGGCCGGCAGTCACTCATCGTCCGCGCGCCCCGCGTCGGGGTCCAGCACGAGGCTCAGGGTCTTGTCCCCGGCCTTGTAGCGGCCGACCAGCGGCAGCCCGGAGACCCCCGCGAGAATCTTCCGGTCCGCCTCCGAGAGGGCTATGCGGACTTCGTAGCTGTCACGCTCGCCCATGGTCAGTCAGTCCTGAGCGGACGGCTGTGCTCTGCCAGCCACTCCCGTACTTCGATGACGACCATGCCGCCCGCCAGGACGACACACGCCGCCGCGGCGTTGCCCGCGAGCGCAAGGCCCGCGACTGCCAGCAGCCATACGATTCGGACGATCTGCTCATATTTGCTCATTTCTATAACCTTTCTAGGGTTGCCGTGTCATGACGTGGGAAACATGCCTTGCCGTCGGACAGCCTGTAGGGATAGATGCGGTCGTCTGTGTGTCCCACAACCCACATGACGCGTGCCATCGGACCAGATGCCCCAGGGGTTATGCGTTCAAGGCATCCGAGGGCGATGTCCTTGGACGAGTCGCTGGCCTTGGTGGCGAGGGTGTACGCGTACAGCTTGTCGCCGGCATGGGAGGTCGGTCCTGTCCGCTACCCAGATCGTCGTCCCGTCGCTCCACGTCCCGTCAGAGCGGGAATTTTCGACGAGTCGCGGGCCTTCGGTGGCGAATGTACGTTGTGAGTCCACCAAGGTAGATGCCGTCGCCCCACAGCCCTGCGTCGGCAGGGCTAACCGTCTTTGACGCGACGAAGGCTCCGGTGGCGAGGGTGTAAGCGTTCATCTGTCGCACCCGCTCGTCCGCCACCCACAGTCGTGCCATCGCTCCTGCCTTGCGGGTTACCGCTAATGGTGAACTCTTTCGATGTGTCGCGGGCACCGGTGGCGAGCGTGTAGGCGTACAGCTTGTCGTCACGTCGTCCACCACCCAGATCGTGGTGCCATCGGACCAGATGCCTCGGTGCGTGCTGTTGTCGGCGTCCAGATCGAACTCCTTCGTCGTGTCCCGCGCCCCGGTGGCGAGCGTGTACGCGTACAGCTTGTCGTCGGTGTTGTCCACCACCCAGATCGTCGTACCGTCGGACCACAGCCCCGCGGGTCGGCGTTGTCACTATGCAGACTGATCCACGTCGTCGGCAGACTGTTCGGCGTGGCCGTCACAGATGCGGACCAGTCCGAGTTGCCACGCTGTTCTCGGCCCGTACCTGGAACTCGTAGGCCGTGCCATTAGTCAGTGACGACACCGTGGCCATTACGGCCGACGTGGGAACTTCCGTCCACGCTCCCGAGCCCGTCCGGTAGCGGAGACGGTAAGTCGCGGCGGGGGTGGCGGAGACTGCCGTCCACGACGCGACGATCTGGGCGTTGCCGGCGTCGAGTGTGAGTCCTGTGGGCGTTCCGGGCTTCATTCCGGCGGGGGTCATTGGCGCGCCGAAGACTTGCTTAGTGCCCAGGAACGCCGCCGCGACCGTCTTCGATCCCAGGAACATCCCCGTGACCGACTTCGACCCCAGGAACGTCCCGTCCACGCTGTCCGGCGCGGGCGGCGCGGGGGCGCGCCACTGCTGGGACGACGCCGACGTGAACGTGACGTCCACGTCGTGCGGCAACGCGGCCTCTACGGCCGTCGCCCAGTCGTTCAGAGACTGATAAGAGCGGCCCGCGATGCCTGTCGGGACCGGCGTCGTGAGATTGAAACTGACTTGAGCCAGATTGTCCGAACGCGACGACTTAGTGGCGTAAGTGCTGAACGCCAGCCGACACCACTTGTCTGTGGTCGGGGAGTACAAGTCCACGCCCAGGTCGTTGCGCGATCCCGCGGGGGAGCCGTCGATGTTGGCGAGCCACAAGTCCGTGTTCAAGTGCAACCATGCCGTCCGGGCCCGGAACGTCGCCTTGACGAACGCGCCGGTGACTTCCGAGTCGGCGTCGGGGACCGTGAAGAACCCCGAGTCGAGCTCGACCGGATCGGACGAGTCGTCCAGCCTGACGCCCGGATTCGTCCCCCCGAACTCGCGGCCGTGGGAGAGCGTGAGTGTCTGCGAGAGGGCCATTAGCTCGCGGCCTCGACCAGGTACAGGATGTCGTCGTCCTTCGACGTGATGGCGTCGTACTGTGCCTTAGTCCCGCGCCAGATGCCGTCCACTGCGCTGCCGCCGCCGGTCGTCACGGGTGGGACGGCGAGCCCGTCGGCCAGTGCGCCGTGGTAAGTGGTCTCCTCTGTGGACTTGTACAACGCGATCTCGGACGTCCTGTCCACTTGCCCGAGATGTAGTAGTCGTAGCCCGCGGTGCCATTGTCCACAGTGATAGGCACCCATCCGCCGGCCAGGAACGCGGTGTCGTCGAACAGGATGCGCCAGTCCGACCGGTCCTGAGTCTGGGCCAGTCGTATCACGGCCTGGTCGGTAGTGGTGGCAGTGCTCCCGAAATGGGCGTTAGCGAGAGTCGCTGTGAACGCCACACCCTGGACGTCCAGATTCTTGGTCCCCGCCTCTATGGCCTGCCGGTCGGCGTTAGCCACAGCGACGCGTGCCACGCCCGCAGTAGCGGCGGCAGTGTTCTTGACCAATGTGGTGGCCCCGTCGAGATGCAAATCGCGGGTCACATTCTTCAGGGCGTCTATTGCTTGCGGAATCCCGACAGCATCAAGCTGGTCTTCTACGGCGGAGCGGGTCAGGTCGCCCTCCCATTCGAAACTGCCCGTCCCGATTTGCACCCGTCCTGTGGTGAACGTGCTGCCCTCATAGAACCCGATCCGGTAGTACGCCCACGACGAGTCCGCGCCCACCCGCTCGCCGGACCATGTGCCCAGCACCCGGTCGTGAATCTGGCCGTTCTGGGCGCCCCCGCCGATGGTGTAGCGGAAGCGGTACGCGCTCTGCTGGGCGCCCGTGCGTATGCGCACATAGACATACTGGGCTGTCGTGCCCGACACGTTTGCGTTGCCGTAGGACAGGGCCGCGACGGCATTGACCGCGGTCAGCAGCCCTGTGGCGGCGGACCATCCCGCCGTCCCCGCGGCGGAGACGTTGGCCCATGTCTGGGGCTTCTCCAGGATCGGGTGCACCCGCTGTTCGACCAGGTGCAAGCGGTCGCGCCCCTCGCGGTCGGTGATCTCATAGTCGGTTCCGCCGATGTCGATGCCCGCCAGTTCGGCGTCGCCCGCCGCGGGGTCGTGTGCGGAGACCGCCGTGCCTCCGCCGCTGCCGCCGCCGGTGGCGTCGGCCGCCCACTGCACGTCGTAGTTAGTGCCGGTCCGCTTCTTGAGCACCTGGCCCGCGGAGCCGCCGGAGGGGACCAGCCGGTTGTCGTCCGGGTTGACTTCCGCACCGGCCTCGATGCCGTCCAGTTTTGTGTGGTCCGCAGACGTGAACGGGACGCCGGTTGACGATGTTGGACAGCAGATTGTTGTCGATCTTGGCGGACGTGATCGCGTCGTCGGCTATCTTGACCGTCGTCACGGCCCCGGCAGCCAGCTTCGCGGTGGTGACCGACCCGTCGCCTATGGTCGTCGATCCGCCCCCCGTGGCGTCGTCGCGCCAGCCGGGGGTTCCGCTGCTGTTGGTCTTCCAGACCTTGTTGTTGCCGGGGTTAGCGGCCGGGATGCGACCCGCCCCGATAAACGTCTTGAGTCTGGCGAGCGTGAGGCTCTTGTTCTTGGAGGCGTCGGCCGTCTCGCTCGCGTCGATGACCGGCATGTAGTCGGCGTCGGCGGGAGCGGTCAGAGCGGTCAGCTCACTGATCTTGCGGTCGGTCATCTCATGCCCTTTCCAGTAGCATTCTACTCCCGTCCTCCAGGAGCACGGCATCGCCCTCCTCGTCCAGCAGCGTGAACCCCGCGGTCACGCTGGCCTCCAGTTCAAGCTTCGACCCGTCCTCGGTCAGCACGATGAAGCCGTCCTCGGTCAGGATGAACGCCTGCTCAGTCGCGGGCTTCGGCGGGGTCAGTCCGGTCTCAAGCAGTCTCAGGGTTATGTACGGCGGGGTGCGCTGGTCCCAGTGCACTTCCCTCTCCATGATGATGCACGTCTCGTCGATGTCCACCCCGTAGTCGGGGTCGCGCAGTGTGACGTGCAAGTAGTCGCCCGTGTCAAGGGCCTCCACAAAGCGGACCCCCTCTGCCGAGCGCTGGGCAAAGGGGATGGACACGGTGTGCTCGCGGCGCAACTGTGCGAGCGAGTCGATGACGGCCCGGGCCTCAGACACCAATGAGACTGACGCCCACCACGACGGGACCTCCAGCGTCCGGGCGCCCCACGCGATGGCACTGTCAGTGTTCCGGTACAACTGCTTGTCGCCCTGCACCAGGACGTTGCGGATACGGTCCGCCCGGTCGCGGGTCACCACGTTGCGGTAGACCGTGACACTCCCGTCCAGGCGGAGCGTGTCGTCCGGGATGTCGTCGGCGGTGGGCGCAGTGGTCGTGTAGTGGATGTCCCCGTCGTGGTCCTCGGAGGCCTCCCACGACCCGGTGGCGGCCATGACAGCCAGGAAGCCCCCGACCCGGCCTGTGAAGTCGTACTGGCGGGTGGCCCTGTCGGGTATCCGCCCGACGACTGTGGGACGTCCGCCGGACTGGCCCCAGAACCCGTCGTCGCTCATGATCCCGAACAGCGTCCGGGTAGGGATGGTCTGGGCTATCGGCTGTTGCAACAGTTCGGTGTGATGGCCCTCGATATCCCAGACGTTCCGGCGGATCGTGCCCGGCAGGGCGCGGGGCGCGGCGATGAACCCGCCCCAGATGTCGTACTCGATGGACTCGTCGTCGGGGTCGATCATGAACAAGTGCATGTGAAACCGGCCGGACTTCTGTTCTTCCTCCAACTCGCCGCGCATGACAGCACGGCCGGTGCCCGACAGGACGGTGGGACGGTCGGGGTTGCCGCGGCTTGCGCCGTGGCGCGGGTTGGCGGACTCCATCCGGTCTGTAACGTCCGTCCAGACGATGTGGTCCCACCGGACCCGCCACCGGAGTTTCGGCCTGACCAGTGGCACTAGTCGTCGAACCTTCCCACCGTCAGGAGCTCGCCGCGGCGGGACGCCTCGTTGACGTTCCGGACGATTGCCTCTCCGAGACGGGACCCGTCGAGTTCGATGGTGACGTGCAAGTCGCCGCCGCCCCGGTCCAGTGGCACCACCGCTTCCGGCCCGGACTCCCCGATCATGGCCAGCGTCGGGCGTGTGACGATGCCGCCGCGGGCCAGGGCGGGGATGTCCGAGATGATCTTCTCGACCCTTGTCGTGTCGATGCCCTTCGACTCGTAGCGGGCGCGGACACCCTCCCAGTACTCGCGCCGGTCCTGCGGACTCCAGAAGTTCGGGTTGCGGATCGTCCTGCCGCCCGCGGTCCGGATGTGAGTGGCCGTCCGGTCCACCGCACGGGTGGCGAGAGTCTCCGCTCCCAGGGTCTCCGCCGCGGCCTGGATGTTCTGGGCGACCGTGGATGCCATGCGCTCGGACGACTTCTCGACCCGTTGCATGCCCTCGTCGAACTCGACGACCATCCCATCGACACACTGCTTGAAGCCCGTGACCGTCCCACAGGCGTTAGTGATGGGCACCGCTATGCCCGATGCGAGCTTGTCGGCGTCGGACAGGATGCGGTCCATGTTCTCGTCGAACTCGACTACCACCCCGTCAACGCACTGCTTGAACCCCGTGACCGTTCCGCACGCGTTCCGCATGGTGACCACTAGCCCGCGGGCGAGCCGGTCCGACTCGGACAGTTTCTTAGCAGTGGAGGCCGTGACGGCCTTAGCGGAACTCCGGGATGCGGATGTCAGTAGGTCGTAGGCCGTCTTGATCCGCTGGGCCTGAGTCCCCGCCATCGACTCGGTGTACCGGGCGAAGGCCGTCAGGGCGTCCGCCAGTGAAGTCTTCTGAGTCCTGAGCCACGACTGAGTGGACCGCTCGCGCTGCCGGTCCAGGGCGTCCTGCCGGTCCACCATGTCGGCGTAGGCGCGCACGCCCTCGGCAGCGAAGCGGAAGGTTGCCTGTGTGGTGACCTCCATCTCGTCCCGGACCTTGCCCAGCCCGCGGGACACTCGGGCGGACACCCGGTCCACGGCCTCCTCGCCCCGGTCCGCGAAGTCTTCGAAGGCCCCGGCGACGGCATCAAGCTTGGCCTCAACGTTGTCGCCCCACTCCCGGAGCGTGTCGCCCGCGCCGCCGATTGCATCGCGTACTTCCTCCACAGCGTCCCCAACGGCGCCCGGCAGCCAGGTGAACTTGTCCGCTACGGCGGCGATCCCGTCAAGCAGCCCGGCGAGACTGTCCAGCAAGGTGGACACGACCTTGCCCACGACGGTCGCCACGACCCGGAACGCTCCCGTGACGACAGTTCGGAACCGCTCAGACTTCTGCCACGCGAGCGTGAGCCCGACTGCCAGGGCCGCGAGGGCTGCCACCACCAGCCCGATTGGGTTTGCGAGCAGGGCCGCGGTCAGGGCCTTCACCTTGAGTATGAGCGGCGGGATGGCCACGACGGCAGCATGCACCAATGCCGCGGACAGGGCTCCCACTGCCACTGCCGCTCCGGCCAGGATGGGCTGCCAGTTCCGCTTGATGAAGCCGGCTATCGACTTCAGGACCGGCAGCACCTTCTCAAGGGCAGTGGCGATGGCGACTTGAATGCGCGCACTGAGTTGCGCCCACTGCTCGCGCATGCGGGCCAGGGTCTCGATCTGGGACTCAGACAGGACTGTGTTGTCCCCTATGGCCGCGGTCGCCTTGTCGAATGCCTCGGGGCTCTGGGAGACGATGGCGTTCAAACGCTCGGCCGATCCGCCCAGCAGTTCCTCGGCGGCGAACAATTGCAACGCCGGGTCTTCGACTTGCGAGATGGCGTCGCGGAGCGTGTCGAACGTCTGATCCGGGCTCATCCCCTCAAGGTCCGCCAGCGACACCCCGATGATCTTCAGGGCGTCGTGGGCCGGACCGGTCCCGAGCTCGGCCACTTCGGCCAGCCGCAATTGCATCTCGCGGAACGCGTCGGCCACGTCGTCGGCGTCGCCGCCCGACTGCTTGGCGATACGGCCGAGCCTCTGCAGGGCATCGGTCGAGGCCCCGCTTATCTTGCTCAGATTCCTGATCTCGACAGCGCTCTCCAGGGCTGCCTTGCCGAACCCGACCACCGCGGCCGTGGCGGCGAGTGCACCCCCCTTAGCAACCTTGGAGAACGCCCCCGCGATCTTCTGGGAGACGCCCCTCTCAACCCGGTCGATGGATGCTTCGACCCGGCCCAGGGAGGCCTCGACTTGACCGCCACCTTTCAGGA
>CBDEVV010000015.1:0-7572 GCA_965243655.1 Dehalococcoidia bacterium
GACTGACACAATGACGACTGTGCAACGCGTAGGGATCGCGATACTCGCAACAGTGTTCTGGCTGGATCAAAAGACGGACCACGCCGGATGGACTCCCCATGATGAGGGATACCACTTTCTTGGAGGCATTGGGTTGATGCTAGTGTTCAACAATTGGGGGATATCTCTAGCGGCGATACTCGGGTATGAAGTAGTCCAATATTTCGAAGGCAGGAATATCCCGGATGGTGAGGGATACACGCTCGACACATACTCCGACATCGTTCTCGGCATAGCGGGAGCGGCGTTGGGTACACATAGAAAGGTAGTCCCTAGCCGGTTGGGTCGGGATAGCGGAGTATTCCCAATCCCGGCCCTTCCGGGTGGCGATTAGTCACTAGAAAGGCAAAGGTATAGACAATGGCTAAGAACAAGCAGATAGACATCCGAGAACGAGCGTTGCGGAAGCCCGCTGGCATCGTCCGACGACTCAATGAGGGAGAGACCGTCACAGTTCGCTTCCTGTACGAGTTCGGTCCCGACAGTCCCGGTTGGGGGTGGCTGGCGTCCGCATTCGACGAAGACCGCGGGCGCACTGCCTTCTTCGAAGATGACGAAGACATTCCGCCGGGGACAAAGAATGTTAGGGAATCGTTCTTCGCCGCGGCATTCGATTGTGAGGACAAAAATCGCGACCTTCCGCTTGACGTGTGGGAGCTCCGAAAGAGTCTCGTGGAAAAACTCGTTGAGTATGACGCCGAGTACGGGTCAATCACTGACCGAAACTACAAGATTCGGCGTCGCGGTACCGGGCTGGAGACGACATATGCCGCCACCCCGATGGATGCCAGGCCTATGGGCAAGAAGATGCTGCGCGCCCAGAAGGAAGCGGACGGTATGCTTGCCGACAGGGTAGATCAACTGCTGTCGGATCAGTAGTCAGCAGATCGTGGGCGCGGGACTCGGACAGATGACCGTGGGTGGCAAGCAGTCCCGCGCCCACCCCAACTCAAGGAGGACAAATCCGATGCAATGCACAGTGACCGGAGCGGAGATATGCGGTGCTCCCGCAACCGCTCGGAAGCGGTTGCGGGAGTGGTTCTACGGCCGGTGCGATGAGCACCGGGCTGTCAATGATGAGCCCTGGACGCCCGGCGAATGGGACACCCCGATGGCGAGCGTATGCCGATTCCCGGAGCCAGTGCGATGAAGCCCGAATCGATCAGACCGTGGAAGTGGGAGACCGAGCACGGGACTGCCCGCGTCGTCACTAGCCAGAAGCACGTCCGGCGGGTCAGAGAGCTGATAGAGAGGCGCGGGGAGTCCGGCATACTCATCGACACTGAGACCACCGGATTGCAACGTGACCGGAAACTTCGGCTCATCCAGATCGGATGGGGCCGGACTTGCTGGATCATCGACCCTTACTCGGCTCCCGCGAGGATGCTTGCGAAGGACATTCGGGATGCGGTATGGATCGCTCACAACGTCCCTTTCGATCTCATCTCATTCGGCAACTGGCACTACGGGGAGAACTCCCAGGCGATCTATGCCTGGATGCTGGACAAGGCACTGGCGGGGCGTGCCATAGACACAATGATCGCCGAGCAGATAGCCCAGAGCCAGCGTTCCTATTCCCGTCTGGCAGTGCTCGCCGCGGAGGAGGGCGTGCCCAACCAGTATGAGGACGCCTGGCACGACAGCGCCGAGCAACTCGGGTACACCGCCGAGAACAAGTACCGTGCTGTCTCCGCCAACAATGAGGCGTGGCTCAAGTACTGCGCTCACGACATCTTCCAGCTTCGGGCCGTCCACCGGCGGGTTCGGCCCGGGCTCGGGGAGCGGTTAGTGCGTGATGAGACAATCTGCCATGTCCTGTACGAGATAATCCGCCACCGGGGGATGGACCTTCACTTCGGAATGGCGAACGAGTTGTACCGGGAACTGGAGAATAAGAGATCACAAATCCGCGAGAAACTTGTGCCATTGGGCATACACAGCGAGAGCTCGCCCGCCCAGGTTCGCAATACTCTGAGCCGGCTCGGGGTCACTCTCACGGCTGTGACTGCCGCCGGTCGGCCCAGTGTGGCGAGAGGGGTTCTGGAGACAGTCGAAAGACCGAAGAAAGCAAAGAAGGTCGTCGCTCAGATACTCCGGGCCCGCTCCCTGACGAAGGACATGGGAACGGTCCAGAATCTGGCCGCCCATTCAGACGGGACCCGGGTCTATCCCGATCTGAGAGTCATTGGTGCACGGACCGGCCGGTCGTCGTGCTCCACCCCGAATCTCCAGCAATTGAACAAGCACTCGGGGGATCATCGTGTCCGCGGGCTGCTCATGGCCGACTGGGGTCACGTGCTGGGTTCGGTGGACTACGACGGCATCGAACTGCGCACGGCGGCGGAACTGGCCGGCGACAAACGGCTCAGAAAGAGGCTCATGGGAGGGGCCGACATTCACGGCGAGCTGGCGGAGCAAATCTACGGCCCGAACTACACTCCGCGGGAGCGGAACGCCGCTAAGTCAGGCATATTCGCGCTGCTGTACGGCGCCGGGGACAGCACTGTCCACGCCCATTCCGGCATGGAGACTGTCGAAGAAGCACAAGCGCTCCGAGCGGCGTGGCGGGAGCTCTATCCCGCAGTCGCGAAAGCATCGGACTCATGGACGGCAGAGGCCGAATCGACAGGGCAGACCATCCTGCCGAACGGCTGGGCTCCGGCCGTGGGAGTCAATGGCCGGGGCGACATAGCCGCCTACCGGGCCGTCAACTACCAAGTCCAGGGAATGGCCGCATTCATCTTCCGTCAGGGTGCGATACAACTAGCGAGAGCCGGCCTGTGGGACTACGTTCGAATGGTGGTGCACGACGAGTTCGCGTGCTCCATTCCGGCTGAGAAAGCGGCGGACACACTGGAGTTGATCCGGGCCACTGCCGAAGTGCGGCGAGGGAAGATGGCCTACACAACTTCGGGAGAGCTGTATGGCAGACACTGGGGAATCAAAGAGGACGCGTAGGCTTCACTATTTTGGATTCGCTTTCCTGAGAGTCATCGACGGAAAGCTCCGAATGGTCATGCCTAAGGTCCACACAAAGCAAGGAGAAGTGTATGAGCAGCGAGACTGAGAACATCCGGTACAAGGCATCCGACGGCGCGAGAAAGTACCGTTATCCGGGGAAGAAACAGGGCTATCCGAGTGTCACATCTGTGATCGGGAGTGCGTGGCCGTCCGGGCACCTTGAGGACTGGAGAATCGGGAATATCGCGGCACAGTGTGTCGCTCATGCCGACACAATGAGAAAGCGGTTCGGGGGGATAGCGAAGAAGCCCGAGAAGTACCGAGAATTGCACATTCCGGCTCTCAGAGAACAGTTCATCGAATGGAAGGACGACTTCTCGGCGGCGGATCGCGGGACTCGGATTCACGCCGGGGTGGAGGCCGTGCTCCAAGGTTGTTCCGTTGACGCCATCGACAGCACTTTGAACTTCGACCGGGAGATAACACAGGACCTGGCCCCCGACGAAACAGCGTCGGTGCAGATGGCTCTGGCGGCTCTGGACCGGCTGGGAGTCGAGGCCGAGCACGTCGAGGCGCCGGTCTTCAACCACGCTCCGAAGTACGCCGGCACGGCGGACATCATTGGCACGTTCAAGCGAGTGATACGGGGCCGGGAGCGGACGGTGCGGGCTGTCATCGATCTCAAGACAGGCAAGCGCGTCAGCAAGGCGTACGGACCGCAACTGGCGGCGTATGCGATGGCGAGCGAACTGCTAGTCGGCGGGGAGATGAAGCCAATGCCGAGGGTGCACCTGGCGTTAGTGCTCCACGTCCGGCCGGACTCGGCGCAGTTCTTCTCGGTGGACATACAGGAGGGCTGGGAGGACTTCCTGGCCTGTCATCGAATCCACGCGTCATCGACCAGCAAGAGAGGGATGAGCCGGTATGAGCAGTCACATCAATAAACGGCCGGGGCGTATCACTAATTCAGACGAAGTGTGGATCAACAAGTCAGACTTGACGGCTGCGGTCGAAGAAGGGAAGACATACCCGATCCTGTGCTGGGAGAGACAGCGGGACGTGCGGCAGAGTGTCATTCAATGCCGCTTTCTGCGGTGGGAATTCAATGTACAGCGCACCGACCCGCAGGGTCAGGCTGTGTTCGGAATGGAGATCACACATGGATGAGAATAGGGAGAACTGGGCGGACAAGACTGTCTTCACCGGCGACAATCTCCATGTCATGCGCGGCATGAACAGCGAGTCCGTGGACTTGATCTATCTCGACCCGCCGTTCAATTCCAAGACCGACTATGCCGCACCCATAGGGAGCAAAGCGGCCGGCGCGGAGTTCAAGGACACTTGGACGCTCTCGGATGTCGATGTCGAATGGATCGACCTTATGGAAGACAAGCACCCGAAACTGTGGCGGGTGCTGCTCGCGGCTATGACCGGCAGTGACAAGTCGTATCTGGCGTACATGGCCGTCCGGCTGCTGGAGATGCGCCGGCTGCTCAAACCGACCGGGAGCTTGTACTTGCATTGCGACCCGACAATGAGCCACTACTTGAAACTGCTGCTGGACGCGATATTCGGACGTGGGCAGTTCCGCAATGAAGTGGTATGGAAGCGCACGACGGGCCGGCGCGCGGCGCGGCATTGGGGAAATGCCCATGATGTGTTGCTGTTCTATACCAAGTCCTCGGATGATTACGCCTTCGCCGCGCAATACGTGGCACTGGCGGACAGCGCTCGCGCGCACTACCGGCACAAAGACGGCCGAGGCGCGTATCGCCTTAGTGGTGTGAACGCTCCCGGCGCGAACGGGTACCACTACGACCTTGGTCACGACGAGAAGCCGCCGTCGGGGGGTTACATCTTCCCACGTGAGAGAGCTCTGGAGATGCTCGCCGCGGGCATGCTAGTCGTGCGCAAGGGCAGGGTCCCTACACGGAAGATGTATCTGGCTGACTCTAAGGGTACCCAAGTAAACACTGTGCAGACGGATATCCCACCCGTTGTGGGTGCTAACAAGACTGAGCGCACCGGCTACCCGACACAGAAGCCGCTGGCACTACTGCGCCGGATCATCGCGGCCAGCAGCAGCCCCGGCGACACAGTGTTAGACCCGTTCTGTGGCTGTGCCACGACAATGGTCGCAGCAGACAGCATGGACCGGTCCTGGGTGGGCATCGACGTCTCGCCTAAAGCAGCGGAACTAGTCATCGAGCGAATCGCCGGCGAGAAGGGCTCCTACCCGGACGTCATCCACCGCACCGACTTGCCGCGGAGGACCGACCTTGGCAAACTGCCGTCCTACAAATGCCGAGCTAACCGTGAAGCACTCTACGGCAGTCAGGCCGGCCACTGCGGGGGATGCCGCGAGCACTTCCAGATGAAGAACTTGACCGTCGATCACATCATCGCTCGGGCCAAGGGTGGCACCGACCACATCGACAACCTTCAACTGCTGTGCGGCCATTGCAACAGCGTCAAAGGCGACCGCGGGATGCAATATCTCCGGTCTCGGCTCCAGGTGGACGTCCATGGATGATTTGCATGCTTCCGACACAATCGAGATGCGCAGTCTTTACACCTACAACAATGTTGTCCGAATGCCGAAACCGGCCCAGTGGAGCCTGGCTAAGCACGTCCGGGGCCAGGCGGCGAACGCGTGGCGTCGGGCGGGCGTCCCCCGCCTGGACGGACGGTGGGACTTCGTTGTCTACACCGCTGTCCGGACGGGCAGCGGGATCGCCCCCGACGCCGACTCCGGAATGTGGGTAGCGAAGCGAATTCTCGACGGGGCGGTGGACGCGGGGGTCATCCCGGACGACAGCCCGCGATTCGTCGCCGGCGTCCACGTCCACGCCGCCACTCACCTGGCACTGTCGTGCCGGGTCAGCTACGTTGGCTCATTCGAATTACCAAGAGAGAGGATTCTAGACATCCATGTCTGACCACCCACGACTCCCCGACCATTACCCGCCCGGCGAACAGTGGAAGGCGGCGGCCCGGTGCGCCGGTGCGGATCAGAGCGTGTTCTTCCCGGCCCCGTCACGCGGCCGGCCCGGAGCGGAGCACCGGGCCGATCTCCGCAAGGTCGTCAGCTACTGCTCCCAGTGCCCGGTGCGGGCCGAGTGCGGCCGGTACGCCGTCCGGGAGGGCCTCACGCACGGCATCTGGGGCGGGATGTCGGCGGACATGCGCGAGAGGCTGGCTGCGGCAGGCGAGCTGTAAGGCCCCATATCGCCGCGCAAATGCTCCGGGGCTACTCTCGCATCCCCGGAGCATTTGAACGCCCGTATGGCCCCATACGGGGCCGCTCAGAGCAAATCCGGCTACCGGACCCACCACCACCGGATCACGAAGTACCGCTCCCGCTCGGGACGGACGATCAGGCAGTGGGGCCTCACGCCGGCTCCCCGACGTGGTGCACGCCGGTCTCCCGGCAGACGGTGGTCACCACATCCCTCTCGCCGCACTCGGTGCACCACTGGGATGCGGCGGCGTGCGCTCGGAGCGAGTCGAGCCGGTTCGAGATGGTCGTGACCGCTTCGTGCTTCTTCATTTGATTTTCTCCTTGTGTTGTTTGGTGGATTCCCACCCGGCCGCGGGCTCCGACTCCCGCGACCGGCTGGGGACCTAGCGGGTGGATGATGTGTCCAGGGCCAGCCGGACCAGCTCGGAGCGGCGAGCCGACTTCGACCGGCCCAGCAGCAGGCTCAGCGCGGTGTGGGCCTCCACAGCGGCCCGACGGCCGGCAGCCCCGGTGCGGGCGACCCGCTCGACGGCGGACCGGACGGCGACTGCCTCAGTGGTGGACAGGCTGAGGGCCTCGGCTCCGGCGGGGAGCGGCGGCAGTGTGGTGGCGGGGTCCATCTGATCTCTCCTTGCTTGTGTGCTGTCGGTCTACTGCTGCTGGGGGATCGCGATAGCCGAAATGCGCATCTGGCGCCCATAATCGAACGCCTGTGCGGCCTCCCACCCGTCCGGCGTGCTGTAGGTCACGACCTTGAGTTCGGCCCGGAACACCGGCCGGGCGAATGCCCTGAGGGCCTCCGCGGCCGAGTTAGCGGTGCGAACGGAACGCCGCACCCCGTCAGAGAACATGGTGTACTTCGTCATGCCAGTCAATCTACACCCTTCCTCGCTCCGCGCAACCCTTGGCGAGTCGATTTCTCCAAGAAATCCACAAAACCGCACGTCAGAGGGGGTGAAAATTTCTCGGGGAATTTCTTGGAAAGCCAACGCAAAAAGGCATTCTGTTGGTAAAACGCCAAGTCAGAGGGCATGTCTTTCATCCGAGGAGCTCGCGGTGGATCACGGTGGCCAGTGCCTCTGCCTCCGAGCGGGTCGCTAGCCAGTCGTCGGCGGCCTCCCAGTCGCCGTCGCCGTCCCAGTCCACGACGACGGCCCACGCGCCGTCCCGGGGCTCGACCACGCGCACTCTGTCGGTCACGGGAGCCGTCCCCCGTGCTGCTTGATGATCCACCGCTTCGCGGCTGCCAGTGCCCCGCCGGCGGAGCGGTAGTAGTGGGGGCTCCGGTAGTCGGCGAGCTCGCGGCACATGTCCACCGCCGTGAACTCGGC
>CBDEVV010000016.1:0-61637 GCA_965243655.1 Dehalococcoidia bacterium
GGGGTGCCTGGCGGATGGCTCAGGGGGCGAGCTGGCGCGCCCCGTGGGTTGCCTGGCTCAGGATGGGCAATGGGTCCGGAATGGGTCCGTATCAGGCTGCTACGGGTCCCGGATCGGGTCGTTTCCGTCCATTCCAGGGACGGAAACAGGGTCTCTGGCGCGTCCGCCCTGGCGTCCGGGTCTCAGGGTCCGGGGTCCGCCAGCTCGCTACCAGGGGCGGAAACGGGGTCTCTAACGCGTCCCATGGGGTGATGGGGTCTCAGGGTCCGGGAACGCTGGCCGGCAAGGCTTAGGGGCGATCTGGGACGCGTACACGCGTTAGGGCGACAGTCCCGGAAGACTGCCGCCCCGTTACTTCTCGGGTCTCAGAGTGGACTAGTAAATGGCTAGCTCTTCCCTTCGGTCTCGCGGATCGCCCGCAGCAGCGGGACAATCTCGCGGGACGCGAAATCGGTCGCGATCCGGTGCGCTCCGCTTGCCGTCATCCGGTTCCAGTGCGCCCGGCGACGCGCCAGCATGCGCGCCAAGACCTTCGGATTCCGTGTCTTGATATCCATGGCTTAGCCTCCTATCGGTTAGCCGTTCTCGATAACCGGAAGTATAGCAGGAACCGATATCGGTTTGTCAAGCCCTAAATGCCTACCAGGAAGGCGGCAGCGGTAGCGGCCAGAAAGACACTCAGTCCAAACCGGGTTACTCCGGGACGGTTCCAGAATCCGCCCCAAAGTGTCACGGCTAGACCGATGATGGCTAGCACCGTCACTCTGTAGCCTCCAGTCCGTTTGATATCCAGGCAATCCGGATAGCCTCTGAACGGGTCGAGAAGGGTCCGAACTCGCGCCCGTCCGCATGCTTGGCGAACTGCGCCCCGAACGGAACCGGCAACCCGAGAAGGGCGGGAGAAACGATCCTCCACCCTTCCGGGAGCCTTTGCGGATCGTCCGGACGGTTGATTCGGAGCCATTGGCGGAGCCTAGACATTGCGCTGCCAGCGTCCGCCCTTCCGCCAGCGTTCCCGGAGTTTTACGCCTTCCCGGGTTAGCTGCGATTCCGCGTCCTCTAGGGCAGCCTCGAACTCGGGGCCAATCTGGAACCGTACTAGTTCCTTGCCCTGAGACCGGAGCCATGCGGCATTGAAACCGCCGCACTCCTCGATAATCTCGGCGCAGCCCATCGTCTCAAGGCGCAAGGCTACGGGAGCCTCTAGCGCCCCGTAGGCCATCATGCCTGGCCATCCTTCCGCAGTGCGGGACTGATGATCTTCCAAACGTCCGAACCCGGAAGACCGTCCGCAATGGCCACGATTCCGGCATGCGGAACCTTCGGCGAATCGCTGCCGGCGAACTCGTTGGCATGCCGGGACGTGGTAACGGAAAAGTACTCTTCCGTCCGCATGTAGCCGAGACCAGGAACGAAGGCGGCAACCGGAGTGCGGTACGAATACAGCACGCTGGAACCGTCCGAACGCTCGATGATCGCCGCGGCAGTGTTCCGGACTCGCCGGATTGTGTTTCTCTGAGTCATGACGGGAGCCCCCTAGCTCGTCAGGGCGATTCCCGCCGCCCTGGCGTCCGCGAAGTCCCGATAAGTGGCATACGCGATGTATGCCGCCTCCCGGTCCTCGTCCGCGCCCGTGACTGCCGCCAGCTCTTCCGCTTCGCGCCAGTCTTCCCGGTAGCGGGTCTCAATCTCCCGCTCTTCCGGGGTATCTCCCGGATAGGTGACTTTTTCGCTTCTCATGGCTGATTCCCTCCTATGGGTTGCCGTTCTGTGATGGGGAAGGGCGGGAACGCTCTACTGTTCCCACTCCTCGATAATCTCGCCTTCCGGCATGCCGCCGATTTCGCCGACGAAATAGTCGATTTCGTCGGAATCGGATCCGAAGATGGAGCCGAGAGAATCCGTGCATTCCCAACTCCAGGTGTCGCACTCTCCGCACTGCTTCCCGGTTTCCCTGGCCACGTAGAAAACTTGCCCAGAGAGATACGCGGAGTACTGTTTCAGCTCCGCCTCAGCCTGCCGTCTCAGAGAGTCCACCGGTGCGCCATGGCGCGCAAGGTCGGCGGCGGTAACGATCATCGCCCCGTCCCAATCCTCCGGATCGTTAGAAGACTCCAGGAGGATGGCCATATCGTACCGGTAGTCAGCGAAGCGGACGGGGAAGACGTGCGATCCGTTCGCCCTGGCGTCTTCCACTTCCGCCGCCAGCTCTTCCCGGTCCGCCAGCTCCGCGCCCTTGTCTACAAGGTCGTAATCACGGTTACGCACCATATAGAGAGTCCCGAGCGTGTCGTACTCGGTTCGCGGGTTGAATGGCCCCTCGTCCAGATTGACGGTTATCCGGACCCGCTCTCGTTCGCCAGTCTGAATGACTGTTCTTTTCACTTCCATGGCTAGCCTCCTATGGGTTGCCGTTCTTGGGTTAGCGTGCCTGGCTAGGCGCGCTGGTAGTTGATCGAGAAAAGGAAATCGCCCATCCCGTAAATGTGAAGGTGGTCCCCGGAACGGAGACCACGGGGGCGCCAGTCCGATGGCTGCCAATTGATGTAACGGTACCGGTTGTGCTCGAACCGTTCCCGCTTCGCCTTTTCGTCCATGGCATCGTGTCCGCCTTCGGGGTCCGTTTTGATCGGAACGGCCACCAGGGAACGCGCCACGTTTCCCCAGTGACTCATGCTCGGATCGTGGGCAGTCAGAAACCCGGCAGTCTGCCGTATCTCTTCCCCGGACCGGTCGTCTTGGATCGTCGCCCCGTTCCGGGTCTCTCGCGAAAGGTTCTTTTCCATGGCTACCCTCCTAACGGTTGCCGTTCTTGGAAACTGGCGGGAACCTTACCATAAACCGATATCGGTTTGTCAAGTGCCAAGTTTTCAGGGTTCGCGCCCTATCCTTATATACGCGCAAGGCATCCGACCTATTGTCATTGACTTAGCAGTATCGAATGTGATACGGTTCGCCGGCTAAGTGGAAAAAAGAACGCAACCGGGAGTGCATGCCTATGGATAGTTGACACTCTCCCGCCAGTCTTCCCCGGAAGCGGGTCCGGGAACCGTGCGCCCCTGGCGGACGCGTAACCCAGGACTAGCCGGCAGCTCGATTAGTGCGCCAGCGGACCCGACTCCGGACGGGAGACCCGCGCCCCGAGCCGAGATCCAAATCTTCGGACGGATTCGGGGGTCGGCCTGGCACGCGCCTTGCCCCGGCCCAAATCGTCATTTCTGACGAAGTGAGGGTCCGGTCTGCCGGGCTCTCAGTCCAATCGTCCAATTTTTACCTGAGATAGGGACTTCGGGGCGCTGCCCAAATTTCCCCGCATTTCTAAAGTCCTTTACGGAGTATCCGCCCGTTTTCGGGAACAGCTTCTCCGGAGAGCGGACATCATTCGCACGCGATCCTTGTCCCTTCCAAGGCCCCAGTCTGCCAGCATTGAGTAGCCCAGAACCTCGCCGTCGTCAGACTCAATCTTGACGGCGTGACATCGTATCCTGGTATCACCGAAGAGGTGATGGCACCCTCTCACAACGAGCCACCCTGTATCGGCATCGCAGACGGGGTCGCCCCAAGCATGCTCTCCATCTGAGCGTGTGGTGCACCAAGAGTCCTCGGTCAAATCGTCCACAAGACCCATCGGGAGGACTGAGACCATCTGCTTGATAAGAGGTCACTACAGGAATGACCCACCCCCCTTCCTTTCAAGCACCCGGTTTTCGACCCCCCGGTCCTTTTCTGGCGCGTCGGCAATGGCGGGATGGAGGGCGTGCTTCAGATTATCCAGGCACCGAATGAAGTCCAGGGCATGCGGACTCCTGGACAGCTCAAAGTAGCCGAGCACCTTCCCGTTCGCCATGCTGACCCGCACCCGGTCACACAAATGCTGGCCCCGGGAGTTCTCGATGCACCGCTGCATGTCCAGCCAGCCCGTCTCCTTGGTGCAGATTCGCTTGCCCCAATTGTGAATCTTCTCCCGGTCCGGGATCGGCCAACTGGAGAGCGTGAATCTCGGATACCCCCGGCAGACCCTCGGGTGCCGGTCAAGCCTTGGGATCACGCTTCATTCTCTTGGCAAGGTCGCGGAACACCTCCGGCCTGATCTTCGTCTTCTCCTCGAACGTGCCGAAGTTCGCCTTCTGAAGGGCGCGAGCCATGTCCTTCTTGCTGATCGTGATGGGATCGCCCGTGTAGCCGATCAGCTTCCCCTTCCTGGTCAGGCGCACGCGGATACAGGGGAGGCCGTCAGGAGACTCCCCAAGGCATCTCTGGTAGTCCGCCCAGAAGAAGCGGCCCGTGGTGTCCTCGTGGACCGTGTCGGCCCACTGATGGGTCTCTCCGCCCCCCTCGCAGGCCCCCGCCTTGCGCTCGATGGACTGGGGATCGAGCGGCCTCCTGCCCAGTCGGTTCGGCTCAGGAGTGGTGATGGTTACACGCGAGAACTTCACGCATCACCACCTCGCATGACGCACTCGGGAGCCACCACCGCGACGATCCCATGCTTGGCGCAGTCGTCCTCGGTCGGCGTGTCTTCTTCCAGGACGTAGACGATCTCTCCCGGCTTCAGGACGCGGAACAGCGCTACCTTGCGCTCGTCTTCGGCCTTGTCCATGATCTTGTAGAAGACCCCCGCCGTCTCGGGGTCGAGGTCAAAGGCGTCAACGATGTCGCCATACGTGCCCTCGTCCGTTACGACGAACTGACTCACAGCCTGACCGTCACCTGCGCCACCAGGGCGTTGGCGTCGATGCCCAGTCCGTCGAAACTCCGCTCGCCAGCCCGGATGAAGAGGACGGCGATGAGCCGGTGCCCCATGCGCCTGACGAACTCCGCCCAGTCGTCCTTCAGCCCACCGGGGCCTTTTACGCGGATCGCCACGAACTGGACGATGACGATGTTCGGGTTCCAGGCGTCATCGAACGTCGGCTCGTTGCCGATGCCGGCGAGCGTGAACCAGCGCTTGTCCCCTGTCCCAATCTTGTCCTGCGGCGGCTCACCGAAGTCGGCAAAGCCCTCCAGCAGCCCCTCCAGCACCGTGATGATGTTCATTCGGGCAGCTCCCGGGCCTGGCGGCGCAGATACGCCTTCAGCGCCAGGCGGATGTGGCCGGCCTTGGAAATCTGGCCGTCCTTCGCATTGTAGAGCCTGTCCAACTGGTCGTGCAGGTAGTCAGGCATGAGGACGAGGAAGGGGCGCATCTTCTTGCGCCGGTTCTTCGGCTCGTAGTGGATCGCCGCCCTGTCCGGGTCAACGTCAAGTGGTCGCCTCGTCACGCTGCCTTCTCCTTCGCTTCCGGCATCCAGATGACCTCACCCCAGGGGGGCATTTTGGGCACCATGTCGGCACCGTTGTTCTGCACCACCCAGACTACCGGGTATGGCGGTCGCTTGCCGTAATCATTGCAGAACAGGTCCGTGAAGTAGAGAAGGACATCGGGCTCCTTCCCATTCGCGACTGCGTCAAAGACGGGTCGGTATTTCGTGCCCCCCCGTCCGTGAACCCGCAACTTCGACGGCAGGGACCAGGGGTCGTAGGTCTGGTCAGACACGATTCCGGTGTTGCACTGGAGAACCCTGACCGTCTCGGGTCCGATCTCGTTGACCATCTCCAGGAAGACGGACCAGAACATCCCGAGCTGGTCGTCGTCCACGCTGCTGGAAACGTCACCGCCGACGACCATGTGGCCCATCCCCTCGGACTGGCGGGACGGCAGGTAGAGCCCCGATGCGATGTAGCGCCGGTTGGGCTTCATCCAGGTGTAGTCCCTGTTCGAGTAGGACCGCATGAAGCGGCGCAGGAGGTTGTGCCAGGACATGAGGCGGGTTGCCTGCGCCTGGATGGTCTCGTCCATCAGGACGCCGAAGTCACCCTCCCGCTTCCCGCTCGCCTTGTCGAGCTGGTTTGCCTGCGTCAGGGCGCGCTTCCAGTCCTGCTCCATCTCCTGTCTCTGGGTCTCGTTCGGGCGCTGGTCCTGCGGCTTCTCTCCCTGTGGGGTATCGCCACCTCCGTCACCCCCGGAATCGCCCTCAGGAGCGTCCCCAGGGCCTGCCTGAGGCTTCGGGGCGTCGCCCACCTCTCCAGGTGGGGGAGGAGCGTTGCCGTCTCCTGAGCCCCCGCCAGCGCCCCCCTTGGGCTCTTCAGGCGGGTCGGGCAGATGGTCGTAAATCCACTCGATGCTCTTGTCCACCCCTTCGCGCCGTCTCGTGAGGCCGGCAGCCTTCAGGATCGGGTTGGTGGCCAGATGGCTGGCCATCTGCCACTTCTGGTAGCTCCGGTCCCCGCGCCGCGTGTGATGGGTCAGAGCGCACGCCAGGACGACGTGGGCCAGCGCCTCCTTGATCTCGGACGCCGGCTTGGTCATCACCCACCTGGGGTTGAAATACATGGCGTCCCCGTCCGCCATGATGTCCTGCGGCTCGCCTGCCGGCACCATCTTCATCCGCAGCGCCAGGGCGGCGAACAGCTTCACCTCACGCAGCAGCTCCTGGAGGATGCGGCGGACCCGGGCAGGAGCCTCAGCCCACTGCTCAGCGGTCGGCGGGCGTGGCGGCTCCTGGATCATCTACGCCTCGCCACCCATGTAGCCGGCCATGGCGTCCACTTCCTGCTGAAGGCCGGCCTTCACGCTGCGCCGCGTCTCCGAACCCGGGTCGTCGTCCTTCGTCTTCCGCAGATCGTCCGGGTTGACCCCGTCCAATACCCGGTCGATCCGATCCGCCAGCGCGAAGAGGGCCGGGTCCAGGGTCACGTTCAGCTTGCGGACATCAGCCACGGTCTCGCGGACGTTCAGGATCAACGAGTCGTAGAACCGCTTGCTCTCGCCGGAGTCATAACGCTCGATCCCCTCGACCGCCTTCTGGGACACCTCCAGCAGCCGCTCGTAGAGCGTCACGGAGCCGTCCTTCAGGCGGGTGTAGACCTCGGACCGGATGGACTCCTTGACCGCTTCCATGGCGTCGTCCGCCATGTCGGCGACCAGGTGGTCATCCTCGGGGACGGCAAGATGCGTGACGGTGAAGCCGACCCGGTCCATGATCTCCTCCGCCGTCATGTAGTCGTCCTCGTTGAATGCGTCCCCGAGACGGAGCCTGGCCTGCTTCACGAAGTCCGGATACTTCTTGACGAACCGCTCCTTGGCAGCGATCAACTGCTCCTGGAAGGACGCCATCTGCTCATCGAACTCCTCGTGCATGACGATGGGAAGCAGGCGCTCCCCGTTGTCCGTCCAGACGACCGTCTTCCGGTAGAAGTAGTTCTTGACCGCACTCATGACGGTCTTGATCTCGCCCATGGCCGCACGAGGCAGGAGGTACTTGTAGTAGACCCCCGAGTCCCGGCTGATGTTCCGCTCCTTGGCGATGGCCTTGGTGATCTTCCGATCCACCACCTTGCCCGCCCAGGACCGGACCTTCACCTTCACAAGGATGGCCCTGCGGCCCACCATCTTGATGGTGCTCTCGATCTCACTTGTCATTGACGTTCTCTCCTGGGCTTACGCCCGTCCGCTTTCGAGCCACTTGGCGTAGGCCCGGGTCTCCTGAAGTTCCGTGTTGCGAAGGACGGCCTGTCCAATCGTGAACTGTCCGACCTCCGGGCGCATGTCGGCGCGCATCGCGTAGGTGACGAGCGCCTTCATCGTGTCCTTGGACACGTAGTCCACCAGGGCACCGCAGGTCGCCAACAGGACGCTCGGGTCTTTCGGGATCAGCGCCTTCTTGGGGTCCGAGAAGATCGTCGTCGGGTGCTGAATCTGGCGCTTGATCTGAAGGTAGCCGTCGAACTCGATGGCCGCGCCCTCTCCGATGGTGCCGCGCAGACAGGTGACGAACAGCTCCGGTCCGATCTCCCCTTCCCGGTTCGCCTGAACCATGTCCGATGTGAACTCCCAGGTGCGCGGCGACGGAAAGGCGTGCTCCTCGCTGTCCGGGTCGAACTGGAACAGGAGCTTGCGCTTGATGCTCAGGAAGAACGTCACGTCCACCGAGAGTCCGTTTTCGGCAGCCCAGACAAGCCACTCGTCAATGTCCGCCCGGACATCGAAGTGGATCATCCGGTTCGCCAGCGCCGTGGACATCCTGGACGCCACCGCCCGGTCCTCCGCCCGGTTCCCGGAGGCTCCCATGAACACGCCCTCGGGGAGCGTGTATTCGCCCATCTCGCGCTCCAGGATGAGCTGGTAGACCGCGACCTCCAGCATCGGGGTCAGACTGCTGATCTCATCGAAATGGATCATGTAAGCCTTCCGGCTCTCCTCGGGGGGCAAGAAGACGGGAGGAGCCCACCGGGTCCGCTCCTCACCCTTGCGGATGAACGGGATACCTCGGAAGTCCTCGGGGGCCAGGGTCGTGCCGCGAATGTCCTTGTACTGCGCGCCGACCTGGATGCGCTTGTCACCCGGCTCAAGGACAACCCCGCAACCCCGGCAAGCGTAGTCGAGACACACCTTGGCGCACGGCTCGCAGGTCCACCATGGAATCCGCTTCGAGAGCGAGCGGTTCAGCGCACTCTTCCCGATGCCGGGTGGACCCCAACACATATAGGGCCGGCGAATCTTCGCCAGGAACAGGATGCACTTGGCAAGCTGCCCCGGCGTCACCAGGTAAGGGTCGTTCTTCTTGCCGGCACCCTGGATGGCGGTCTGTCGTTTCACTCGTTGTCCTCCTCCTTCGCCTTCTGAAGGTTCTCAAATGCCCTGTCCCGAGCGGCCTCGACCTCCGTCGCTGTTCTCTGACTCATGCAGGTGACTATATCAATATTGAAATAACCCTGTCAAGTTTTATATTTCGTCGTCCTATGCCATTTCAAGGCTGCGAAGAACTCCCTCTTGGCAATCGGGGCCTCTGTTTTGGCATAAGCACCTCCCCCCGTCCTTGCTTTGCCGATCTGGTGCGCCCAAAAGATTGACCTCTTTCTATGCCTCATTAGGTCAAACCCGGCGTAGCCCACATGGTCCCTAGGCTTACAAGCTCGGCGAACGAGAGACCTCAAGCCGTACTGCCTCCGCCGTCTCGCCATCTCGCTTCTGCCGCCACCCATTACTTCTTCCTCTCGTGCCAAGTCTTCATCCGCCAGGGCGTCTTGCCGGCGATGGTCTGGTGCCACATGACGGAATCCGGGTCATGCTTCCCCTGCTCTTCGAGGGTCCGTCGCACCGGTCCACGGACACCGAGATTCATGCGCCCCTGCTCTTCCTCGTTCCGCAGGTAGTCCACGTAGCGACGGACGAAGGCGTCCACCTCGTCGGTCACATCTGGGTAACGCCAGCAGTCGAAGGGCATGTATGCCCGGATCATGTCCTGCCGGTCGAGCTGGAAGACCTCGTAACGGACCCTCTGCATGTCCTGGAACTCTTCCATCGTCAGGTAGGAGCGCCACTGCCAGGAGTCCAGGTAGGGGTGCCCTACGCGGTCTCCGTGGAGCCTCAGGTCACTCTTGATTCCTGACGTGGTCTTGTTCTCAACGATGGTAATCCCGGACAGCCCATCGGCCTGACCGGAGAGGTAGACCGGCTCCCCGTCCGTTTGCACCAAGCGCCCCACCTTCACCTCCAGGGCGTGGCAGCGGATCAGGTCGATGTCGGGCGAGCGATGGTCAATCCAATCGCCCATGTCCCCGATGCCCAGGTGCAGGTCTTCCAGGTCATCGTGAAAGTCCGTCCCGCGCTGCATGGCCGGAGATGTGGACCATGGCTCCAGCAGCGACTCGCGAAAGCTCTCAGGAGTCTGCGGACTGCGAAGGAACCACAGGAACTGATCGAGTGCCGTCACCGAGACGCGCATCGGCTCAGCCATCACTCAGTCCAATCCTTGTGATCACGGACCAGTAGGTAGGCGATGCCGAGAAGGACGAAGCAGATGGCCAGGGTCACCGGTCAAAGTATCCAATCAGCCTACCGCCACCGCCGACGAGATACGCCCTGCGGCACGGCTCGTTCGTGCAGTAGCGCCACTTCACATCGTCCATGAAAATCCGCCAGTCCACTGACTCCGGATGCGACCAACCGTGCCGACCCCTCTCCCCGTGAAGACACGGGCCGGGGCGAGCATTCTTCTGGATGGCATTCGCGTCTGAGGGGCATTCGACCTTCACTAGTCGTGCGGAGGGCTGTCACTCAGATTAACGCTCATCGGGCCTTTCTGAGCCAGTCCCTGAGCTGTCGCCAGCGCCACCGGAACCAGAGCCTGATGCGCCGATACCACGGCGGGAGCGGCCCGAGGCTCGCCGTGGCGGAGACGGACCCCCAGGTCATCGCTTCTTCTTCTTGCTCTTCTTCACGAAGTCGCCCTTCTCCTTCGACCACTTGTAGCCGAGTTCCCTGGCGCGAGATACGAGCAGACTCTTCGTGACGGCGTCGGCACCCTGCTTCTCCAGCTCCTTCTTCGCGTTCCGGATGCCCTTGATCGTGGTGATCGTGGTGAAACGCTCGCGGACCTGGTCCGCCTTCTCCGCCTTCTGGATGCCCTTCTCGCCCATGTCGTTGATCGACTTCCGGGCCATGTCCAGGATCATGGCCATCTGCTCGGGCTCGGTGAAGATGTTGCCCACCTCCATGTCCTTCAGGCCAGACGACTTGCCGTGCGCTGCGGACGTGGGGTGCACCCGGAAGACCCGCTTGCCGTCCTTGGTCATCTCCAGCCGGCCCATCACGTCGGACTGCTGGTAAATCTCCATGTCGCTGGAGCCGTCCACGTCGATGCGCTCGACCGGGTCTTCGCCGCGACTCTCCTCCCGGAGGTGGACGACGATGATGATGTCCTTCCCCCAGGACCGCACCATGTTCAGCCAGCCCCGGAACCGGCCCTTCACCGCACCGTAACCGGCCAGGGACAAGACGCCGTTCCTGCCGTTCCGGGCGTCTTCCTTCATGACCTCCTGGGCCAACGCCTTGATGCAGGTGCCACCCGTGTCCACCACGACAGCGTCGTAGGGTTCCACGTCTTCCTCCGTCAGGTCTTCGATGTGCTTCCACTTCTTGCACTCGATGACGGCGACGCCCTTCCGGTTCGGAGCCCGCTTCGCGCCCCGGTCAAAGTCCAGGACCAGGGGGTTCTTCGCGGACAGGGCGAAGGTGGTCTTGCCAACCCCCGGCCTGCCATAGACCGTGACGATCAGCTCTTCCGCTTTGATGGTTGCCCCATCAACGATCTTTACACCCATCAGGGCCTCCTGTCGCGGGTGACCCTACAGGTCTACCCGTCGAATCTCGTAAGCCGTCATCCGGATGTTTCTCCGGACCGTCTCGGGGTCCGGGTCGTCCCCGGGCGAGAGGCGAACCCGGCCCAGGTTCACCTCCACGTACTTGGCGGCGTGGCTCGCCAGGAACGTCGGCAGGTAGCCGAAGACCGTCGAGCCCTTGATGACGTTCAGCGGCACCGGGCCATCGTAGAACGGAGCCCCGTGCGGGACCACGCCCTCGTTGACGAGGTGCTGAGCAATGGCCGGAAATCGTGTGACGACAACCACATTCTCTTCGTTTCGCATCCGAAGGACAGTATCACACTATCTCACACAGATTCAACTCTCGTTCTGCCTCAGGAGTCCGCGCAGGGCGTCCGCCAGGGAGTCGATTCCCTCCTTGACGTGCCAGTCGTTCGCGTCTCCGATTGCCGGGGGGAGCCAGTAGGGCAGTCCGCTCTTCTTCGCCGCTTCGAGCCCTGGCCGCTTTCCGTTCCTGGTCGGCTTGTCGTTGTCGGCGATCACCATCCCTTCCTTGATCCATTGGCCGTGCCCCGCGAGCGAGTGTGTCGAAAAGCACACCCGGACCTCGTCGTCCTTCCGGTAGAGCCGGCGCAGCGCCTCGTTCACGGACAGGCCCGTGGCGTAGCCCTCCACGAGCCACAGCTTCCCTGTCCTGCGCTTCCGTCCAATCCGGTGGATCGCCCCGAAGGCATTGCACCCAAGAGGCATGAAGAGCTTCCGCCCGTTCTCGCGGATCGTCTGCATCGAGACCAGGACGCGGGAGCGGAACATCGGAATCAGGAGCAGGTTCCCATCGGGCCACACAAGCCCTACGCGCCCTGCGAAGCCCTTGTCCCGCAGGTAGGGGTGTGTGTCCAGCGGAGCCCTCTCTACGGCTCTCTGGGCCATCTTTGCGGCCCGGTGGGCATTCCGAAGCTGGACTTCCCTGAGGCGGTCCTGCTCGCGCCTCTCGTCTTTCGTATTCCTCCTCTTTGCCTGCCGCAGGGCGTCCGAATCGGCAGGCTCCCATCCATTCTTTCGAGCCTCGTGGAACAGCGTCCCGAGGGTGATGGTGCCGCCCCTGAAGGAACGCCAGACGGACCGGGCGTCTCGCTCCCGGTAACGCTTCGACCCCTCACTCCAGGCGTGCCAGATCGGCTCCCCGGCGTCCCCGAGGCCGGCGTGGATGGACATGCCAACCCGAATCCACAGGTCTCTGTCCTCCGGAGAGACGAACTGAAGGGCGCTCTCGACTAGCTCAGTGGTGTCCCTTTCCGCCATCAGGCGGCACCCTTCTTCTTGCCCTTCTTCTCTTCCTCTCGGCGCATCTGCTCACGGTAGCGCTTGTTGTTCCACCGCACCAAGCGCTCCACCTCGCCGCGCACCGGCTTCTTCGTCGGCTTCAGGGGCCGCTTCCAGACGGGCCACGATCCCGTGATGCCCTTGTACTGACCACTGGCCCACTGCTGCGCCCGGGCATAGTCACCCGGGAACCTGTCCAGGGCCATCTGCGACAGGTCTTTCCACGGGTCTTTGATCTTCACCGGAACCCAGTCCACCATCCTGCCGGCGACTGTCTCCGTGTCCCCGGGGACGGAGCCGAAGTCAGTTCCGCAACCCGGGCACGGGTTGTCCTTCGGCGTCACCTGGAACCCGCAGGTCCGGCAGTAACCCACCCGCTTTTTCTTCTTCTTCCTCGCCTTCCGGCGCGCCCGCTCCTTCTCGCCCTTGTCCAGCTCCTTGATGCCATGCTCCCAGAACTCCTGGATGGCCATCTGATGCCGCCTGGCGTTGCCGGCGTGATCGAGCAGGAGCACATATTCCCCTTCCTCCGCCTTCTTGTGAGCCGGGCGCATTCCTCGTCCGATCTTCTGAATCTGAGCGGCGATGCTGTTCTTGTAGGGCCTGCCGTCCTGGAGACACCGGACGAAGGGGAAGTCCGTCCCGCGACCAAGCATCTCGCATGAGATCAGTCCAATGCACTTCCCCTTCCGGAAGTCCTTGATCGCCTTCTCGTTGTGTTCCTGGGGCAGCTTGTAGGAGACGTGCTGGAAGTTGTAGCCGAGAGCGTTGAACTGTCTCGCCAGCTCCTCCCCGTAGGGAACCGTGCTTGCGAACACCAGCGTGGGCACCGGCTTGCCGAAAGCGCGGTTCACCTCGGACACCCACTCCGAGACCATGTCGCCCACCAGGACGATGGCCCGCTCCTCGACCGCCCGGGCAGACCACTCCTTGTTGGTCAAGGGGGCACCGTGCATGTCGATTTCGACCCCCTCCCTGATCTTCAGCGGTACCAGCCATCCGTCCCGGATCAGGTCGTTCGTACTACAGACGTTCACCACGTTCGTGTAGATGCGTCCAAGCCCCTCGGTGAAGGGCGTGGCCGTCAGTCCAATCGCCGGGATGTCGCGCTCCAGGAGCCACTTCCAGAGGTATCGAGACCGCAGATGCGCCTCATCAACGATGGCCAGCCCGTAGGCGTCTTCTGCGATACCGCGCCTGGCCAGCGTCTGAACCGTCGCAACATGCACCGGCTTCTCCAGCCCATGAGTGAATGACCCGGACATCACCCCATGCTTGATACCCGCCTCGGCTAGCGCCCTGCTCGTCTGGTTGATGAGGTTCAGCCGGTCGGCAGTGAACAGAACCTTCGTCCCCTTCTCAAGGGCTGACTCGATAATGGAGCCAGCGATTACGGTTTTTCCTCCTCCGGTCGGCAGGGCCAGACACTGGCGCTTGTGCCCCTTCAGGAACCCCGTCCGCAGCTCACTCTGCGCCCGCTGCTGATAACCGCGCAGGATGATCTTCTTCGTCTTGGGGGCGAAGAGCGAGTTTGTCATGCGGAGCATCGTATCAAAACCTATATTGGTTTGTCAAGCATGGCCTTTCTGGGGTTGCGTGTATCTCAGATAGTATGATACGGTTCGCTTCCTGCGAAACACAACTGCCTCACGGGCAAGGAGAGAACGCATGGCAAAAGGCAAGGACTCCAAGAAGCAGTTCCCTGTCGGTTACAGCAAGAGGAAGGATGGCTCCTGGGGCGTCCGGATCACCGGCAAGCGCGCCAAGGGCATCAATGTCGGCGACCGCTTCTCCATTGAGGTGAAGAAGATGGACGGCTCATCCCGGACCGAGAAGGTGGTGGCCACCTGGAAGGGTGACAACCTCTACGGGGCCGGCAAGGTCGTCCTCTGCCGGATCGAGGGCCGCGACGACAACGGCGGGAAGAAGAAGGGCAAGAAGGGCGGCGGCTCGGGCGGCAAGAAGAAGAAGAAGAAGAGCCAATCTGATGCTTGGGACCAGTCCGCCAGCGGCGTGAAGACGGACGGCGACGATCCGGTTGATGTGCCATTTTGATGCGCCGTGACCTTCACCCGGCACTGCTCTGTCTGCACGCGGGAGTTCGTCCTTCCATCGCCGGAGTCCAAGGCTGAAGCCTGTGATGGATGCAGACCATATTTGCGTGGGCGGAGCCAGGATCGGCGGGAAGATGCTTGCGGCGATCCGATCTGCCGAACGTGCACCCGGCCCTTCAAGACTGGTTATCAGCGCGGGCCGCTCCCGAAGGAGTGTCCAGGGTGCAGGCCCTACTACAGCGCCGCCTACCAGTGCATCTCGCAGCGGGAGCGGCGAGCAAACACATGATCTGCCCCGCTGGCCCTATGACCCCGCAAGGGGAGACCTGCCAAGCGACGGCAACGACATCTACTAACTAGAGAGGAACACCATGCACGCCTACACCCGGCACCCGCTCTCAGCCCTCTGGCCCGACATGCCCGAAGACGAGAAGGCAGCCCTCCGCGAGGACATCAAGGAGAACGGCCTGCGCAATCCAATCGTGATCCACGAGAAGAAGGTTCTGGACGGGTGGCACCGTTACGGCGCGGCCCTGGCGGTCGGTGCCGAGATCAAGACCGCCAAGTACAAGGGCGACGACCCGGCAGGGTTCGTGATCGCCATGAACGCCCGGCGCAGGCACCTGTCCAAGAAGGCGGTCGCCAAGGCCGTCCTGGCCACCAGGAACTGGCGGGAGCCCGGGAGGCCGTCCAAACGGGACGACCAGACCCCCGAGGCCCAGAAGACCAGGTCCAGCCAGGAGATCGCGAGCGAGGCCGGTGTCAGCGTCTCCACGGTCGAAAAGGCCAAGTCCGAAATGCGCGGCAAGCAGAAGGGCAAGAAGAAGAAGGAGCCCTCCGCGAGCGAGAAGGGACTGCCCCCGGCACCACGCCCGGAAAGCTCTCCCGCGCCCGAGGAGAATCCCGAGGCCGGCGTCAGCTCCCCAGTCCAATTGGCCGCTCAGCGCCGTCTCAGGGACACCCTGAACGAGAACGAGCGACTGCGGGGACAGGTCAAGCAGCTCACCGAGGAAGCCGCCAAGAGGCAGGACGACGCCGACGACAAGCCGCCCGAGACATCCGTCCTCGACCAGAAGCAGGCTGAGATCGAGTCGCTGCGCGCATCCGTCGCCGAGTGGCAGAGCAAGTGCAAGACCCTGGAGCAGGAGAAGAAGAACCTGCGCACCCAGTTGGACGAGGCCCGGGGCCAGCGTGACGCGCTGGAGCACGCCCTGGAGAAGGCGGTCCAGAAGGGGAAGGCCAAGCCCAAGGCCGCACCGAAGCCGAAGCCTGCGACGAAGAAGAAGCAGGTGACCAAAAAGGCCCCCTCTCGCGCCTCCAAGGGTTCGCCCATGCTTGGCACCGCCTGAGGGCCGTTGACGCAGCGAGAGCTAAGCCCACGCGCCGGAGCGGGCACAAAAAAGGGGACGGGGCCGAAGCCCCGTCCCCCTGAGTGGTCAGCGGGTCAGGCCCTAGCTGTCCTCGATTGCGAACTGCTCGACGGAGCCAGCCTGGTTCGCGTTGCCCGTGCGCTTGAAGAAGACCTTCTCACCCTCCGGAACGAACCGGATGTACTCCGTGTCCTCCAGCAGGTATTCGGAGCCCGCGTCGTCAGCCGGCGCCGCGCCGCCGATGAACAGGAACGTCTTGGCTGCCAGGCGAACCCTGATCCAGCTCGGCTTGTCCGTCACCATGCCCGCAGGAGCAGTGTAGGCCGCGCCCGCCAGGGCGGCGCTGTATGCCACCACTGTCGGCTTCGGCCAGAAGGGGGGTCGAAAAGGGGGCCTGAGAATCTGCGGGCCCTCGTACAAGGTCGGTTGTGTCATGGCGTTTACCTCACACCTCGAAGGATCAGGCACTGGCCTTCAATGCGGATGAACAGAGGGTAAGTCATGGCAACTCCATGTGACCCCGGCCACTGGAGCCGGGGTCACGTCCGGGAGGAATCAGATGGCAGTGACGGACTGGAAGGCTTCACCCAGACGAATCCAGCTCGCTGCGAAAGTGAACACCCGCAAGGTGTACTCGCCTTCCACGAACTGGGTGCCACTGTAGCCTTCTTCCATCATCCCGCCGAGGCCGAGATCGGAGTGAACCGCGATGCCGGCGAAGTTGGCGAAGTCCCCGATGTAACCCGTCCCGGCAGTGAACCGAGTGGTCATGATCACTGGAACGCCGTCAATCACAGGAACCGTGGAACCCTGAATCGAGCCGAGCGTTCCCATGTGGTAGTTGTCGGCGCTCTTTTCCAGTCGCATCTCTCCAACGTCAGTCGGATGCAAGACGTGAGCGTTCGGGTTCGCCCTGGGGCAAGCCGCAATAATGCGGTACTTGGCCTTGATCATCGCCTCGACACGAGTGTCAGAACCCTTTGCCGTGCTGACCATGGCGGTCTGCGACCCGGACTTGGTCCCCCGATTGCCAGCGAGGCCACCGAACGCAGCTCCGGCGCCGTTCCCGGCATCCGCCGCCTGACCGGTGATGAACAGCGACTCCAGCGACTCCAGCATGGACGCATCCAGGTTCATCCGGATGTGCTGCTCGGAGTTGGAGGCGAAGTACTTCACCTCCAGGGTGATCGGGAGCACCGCGCCGACGCGGACCAGCTGAACCACGCGCTCGGAGAGCACGTAGGTCGGCTCCGGGAAGGCCGTGCCTTCCTTGGATGCCATCTTGGACGGCTGCGTCCGGGTCGTCTCCTCCAGATAGGAGGTCATCTGGTTCGGAGTCGAGAAGATCGGCAACGCGTCCAGCAGCGTCGGACGCTGCACCCCGGCAGCCTGGACGATGGTCGGCTGCCGGACATCGGCGATGTCCGTGCTTCCGGTCGCGAACTGCGCCTTGATGCCGTCCTTGAAGAACTGCTCGCCCTCCTGGTGGCCGAAGAACTGCCGCTGCTGCCGGGCCTTGATCCCGTCAGCAAGACCGAAATCCTTGAGGGTGTGAATCGTGGTCTTCTGGCGGAACAGCTCGTTCTTGATGAACGGGGACTCGCGCAGGTCCGCGAGGAACGCCTTCCGGCCAGCCGCGAAGGTGCGCGGTCCGCCGTCGAGGCTCACACCGGGATCGAACCGGCCATCCTCTGCGGCGATGTGCACTTCCGCCTTGTAGGAGACCTCCGCCTCGTGAGCCTCGGCGACCAGCTCCCTGGCCTGCTTGCCGCGCTCGTCCAGGCTGAGGCTTTCCACGGACTCGCCCCGGAGCACCTTGATGGCCTTGACATCAAGCTTCCCTGGCTGGCCGTTCTCGCCCTTGGTGTAGTGCGGAATGATCTCCTTGCGCACGAAGGACTTGAGTTCGGCGCTCTTGCCACGCAGCGTGGCCAAATGCTCTACAAGCTTCATGTCTTCCTCCTATAGCGAAAGCTCAATGCTTGTGTCTGGCTCTGGCAGCCGCGTCTGCAAATCCTGAAGTGTCTCCTGGACGGATGTAAGCGTATCACTGAGCCCGGACAGCCCCTCGACCGTCTTCTTCAACTCGTTGAACTGCTCCATCGTCACCGTCTCGACGGGAGGTGTACCGGTGCCATCACCGTCACCATCACCGCTTCCGGTCCCGGCACCATCGCCGTCACCGTCACCATCACCTGACCCATCGCCATCCCCTGCGCCGTCCCCGTCTCCATCACCATCGCCGTCCCCGTCTCCTGACTTGATCGAAAGCGTCCCGGTCTCGGGCTGAGCCTCGGCGTAGGCCGCGCTCACCTCAAAGACCGTGACCTTCTTGATGTCCCTGGCGTAGGGGTTCTCCTCGGTCGGAGCAACCTTGCCCTCGGCATCCCGGAATCCGAACGAATACTTGCCATCCGTGCCGGCCTTCTTCAGGTACCAGTGCCACGCCTTGGCATCCCCATACTCCAGGTTCATCTCGAAATCGAAGACGGCCTTGTTACCTTCCTCCGAAATCGTCCCGATGCCAATGGGGGTCGAGTTTCCGCCCATCATCGGGCCGTGCATCCCGAGGAAGGGCACTTTGATGCCCTTCATCGCCTTGAAGGCACCCTTACGGAAGACATCTCCGAAACGGTCAGGCTCTCCCAGGAGTGCGAAGACCGCGCGACCCGTGCCGGCGTCGTCTCCCTCGGTCTTGATCTCGATGGATTCGAGACTGAGAACCTTCCGGCCCCGAGTCTTGAACTTGCGCCCGTGTTTCATTTCGGTGTCAAAATCCTACCACATCACTCGTCATTCGTCGGGGTACCGTTGTCCGTCTCTCCCGTCTCCCCTTCGCCGCCGTCGCCTCCATCGTCCGAAGACGCCCCCGAAGCCGTCAGACTGTCGCCGCTCTCGTGCGGCTCATCACCCTCTTCCTCGCGAATCTGGTTCGGGGTCTTCCAGCCCTGGCCACCCGTCTCGATGCGGCGCAGCTCCGCAAGCTCCCTCGGGAACATCTGCAAGGCAATCGCCTTCCTTGCATCGTACTGAACCCGGTTCAGCCCCGGACTCAAACCCCATAGCGGCAAAAGCGCCTCCGACAACTGTCCACCGATGTCCTCCAGGGGCGGGATCACGCCCGAGCGGAACGAGTTGCGGGTCTCCTCCCGCCGCGTCGCCCCAACCGCGCCAGCGCGCGTCCCGGACCCAAGCCCGAGCACGGACGGCACGATCTTTCCGGCAGCGCAAATCCGCTCCTCCGGAGTGTCCCTGAGCGACCGGAAATCGAAGCCGAACCTGGAACCGATCTGCTGGCGGTTGACCGCCACCTCGCCCGTCGTCGTGATGGGCAGGCCACGCTTCGCCCCTCCGCGCCTGCGCTCCAGCTTCTTCTGGTGATCGTCCACGGCCTGCTGTGGCGTCCCGAGGGGCAGCGAATGGATATCGCCCACGGACAGGTTCCGCAGAATCTCGATGCCCGCCATCCTGGCCTCTTCGTCAGCAAGCGTCTCCCGCCACACCTGGTAGAACGGCGACATTCCGAGCCGCACATCGTAAGACCAGTTCTCGCCAATCCTGAGGTGCAGGACGCGGTCAGCCGGCACGATCCCCAGACCGTCCACCCTCCAAGCCTGGACTCCGCCAATCCCGTACTGCGTCGCAAGCGACCCCCGGTTTGCAGGCTCCCAAGTCCATGGCGGGAGGAAGTACATGTTCTCGATCATGAACCCGTCCGGCTTGTCCAGGAGCCAGACGGCATCACCAGCGTAGAGAAGGGACCGGAGCGTCGTCGGGATAAACCCCGTCAGGCTTCCCCTGTTCGGCCTTCGCAGCAGGTCAAGAATCTCGATCCCTGCCGGAACGTCCTGGCCCATGTGATTCACCACACGCCAGGTCACACCGGTCGAATGGGTAACGATCCATTCGACCACCAGGGAAATCAGCTCATCCCGCTTGGCCCTCTGCGCCGAAAAGACCGGGTCGGACTCGCCGCTGAAAGTCCCCGTGTCCTTGTCGAAGTTCTTCTTCCGCCGCTTGATGACAACGGACTTCAACCCTTCCCGGGCGCGGCCAAAGAGCCCCATGGAGGCATGGTATCACCGTCCTAGACGCTTCTCCGTCCCAGGGTCTCTCCCCTGGCGAGACTCTAGCTCCCCGAAAGACGTAGGAGTATCCATGTCCACATCAGGAGCCTTCGGCGAAGACTGCGTCTCCGTCTTCTTCTCTTTGGTCTCAGCCATTCCTCTGGATGAAATCCCAGATCTCGGTGTCGGTGTAGGCGGACAGGGCCGGGTAGCTGGCGCGGAGCGACTCGATGCGGGCGCGGCGGCGCAACCAGCGTTCTTCGTGTCTCGCTCTATCCCTGCCGGGATTCTTCAACCGCCACTGCCGCCGCCGCTCCGTTGCTTTCTCCCGATTTCCCGGCTTCGCCCTGTACCGACGCTGGTATTCCTTCACCTTGTCCTCGTTTTGTCGCGCCCACTCCCGATGGTATTCAGGGTTGTAAGCGCGGCGGCTCTTCTCCCGCGCTTTCTCGGGGTTCCGCTTCCTCCAGGCCTTGTGCCACGCTCGCTCCTTCGCCTTGAACCGCTCCGGATCGGCTGCTTTTTCCCGCTCTCTCCGCTCCTTCCGCTTCCGCCCCATTTCCTTCGGGTTTTTTGCCCATGTTCTGCGAGCCTTCTCTCGTAGGCGCTCGGCTTCTCGTTCAGGGTTCTTGGCAACCCATCGTCGGTGCGCTTCCCTGGCACGCTCTCGTGCTTCAGGGTTGCGGTCCAGTCTCCGCTTCTCGGACTCATTCAACCGCCGACGCTGGCACCGAGAACAGAACTTTCGGTTCGCATGGGCCGCCAACGGCAGCCGGTAACGGCACCCCCGCGTTTTGCAAACCCGCCCTAAGCAGGGCTTCCGCGCCGTCAAATCCGATAGTAGCGAAGCAACTTTTCGGCTGCCTTCTCGTTCCCCTCACGAGCAGCATCCAGAAGAGTCTGAGTCGCCTTCCTCACCAGCTCCCGCCTTCCCTCACGACTGGAAAGGTCATCATCACAGGGTTTCCCGCTAACCCCGGGACAGGCGCAGCGCGAAGCCTTCGCAGGCGGGGCCGCAGCCGCTCCTAGAGACGCGACAACGGCCCCGATAACCTTCCGGCGCTTCATGGCTAGACCCTGACTTCGACCTGCATGAAGCCGCAATAGAAGGGCTTCTCCGGGTCGGCACCATGCCGAATGTCACCGGCGTGGACAGCGGTGACCCTGACGACACGATCTCCAAGGTCATTCAGGATGGACTCCAGAGAGCCCACCACGTCGAGAGCATCCATCGAATGCACGTTGAAGGTCACTTTCGCCGTGTCATAGGTGAGGTTGTCAATGACGAACCACTTCTCACTCCCGTGCCACTGATCGTATGGGGGCTGGCCAAACGACGCAATATGTTGCAGGGACTGGACGACTGCCCTTGGGTCCGCCAACGGGTTTTGATTCATGGTCGTGGCAGGCCCATGAAACCCTTCTCGCTTCCCGAGTTCGGAAAGTCTCTCCAGGGCTGACGCCACCCTCTTTTCCGGCGATTCCGCCGCCGAAACTCCGACTGCAACACCTGTCGCACCCAAGCCAGCAATTGCTGTTCTACGATCCATGATTTGCTCCTTTGCCAGTCCGATTGACCGACTCAGGAGAGTCTATCTTAGATAGACAGATAGGGTCAACCCCCCGACACGCAATCACTCCGCTCGGGGGCCATCTCCCTCTCCCTCTGAGCCCATAGCCTCAGGCATCACCCGAGCCGAAATCACCCTTCCACCAAACAGGTCAATCAGACGGTCAATCTCAGGCGGGAGCTGGACCGCAAGCCCGCGTTTCGCAGGCCGAACCCGCTTGGTTGCCCTGGGTCCGGGTCGTCGCTTTTTCAAGCCAGCGGGTCAACCCCCCGGGCGTGGTCGTAACCAAGCTCGGTGAGGCGGTCCACGATGGCCTTGATGCCGGCTTCGCCTGTGAACGACTTCTTCCCGGCCACCCACGCTCTGCCAAGCGCCATCTCTAGCCGGTCGTCCATTCGCTCGAAGGTGTTCTTCGCACCCTTCTGGACGATGCTCCCCATGCTTCGGGTTTTCCCATCCGGGTCTCCCACCAGGAACTGTCTCTCTCTCATTCGGGAACTCCTACTCGCGCCTGCCGGTGCGAAGCCAATTTGCGATCTGAACCGCGATCATCGGGTTATGCGGGGGGTCAACCAGCGTGCTGTCCAGCACCTCTGCTGCGGCCCGCTCCCAGTCACCCTCCGCCGTAGCCTCGGCAGCCCGCCAGAAGCCCTCACACAGCGCCTGGGCGCACAGCTGGACCCATGCGTCCTGACGCACCCGGTCCAATTGCCAAAACGCCTCCAGGCCCAATGCCCTCTCCGCCTGCTCCATGTGCGGGGTCAGTTCGCCGAAGCCGCCCTTCTCGATTCGAGCTTGCGGCATCCGCCTCCCGTCTCTATGGGACGAGGACGGCACTGTTTCAGAGCTGGAGGCAGGAGGAATCACAGGGGATTCGTTTGCACCGCCCTCGTCGTCAAAGTCGTCAAGACTGTCAATGGTGTCTTCGTGATGCTCCTGGGTGAGGTCTTGCGTCTCCTGGCTGATGTCCGCACCGCTGTTCATCATGCGCCCGGTGATCTCCACCATGCGCTCGAACTGCGCCAGGGCGTCAGCCAGGCCGGCCCGATAGGCCGCAAGGGTGTCAACCTGCTCGGCGGGAGTCTCGTCCTCCGGCCCGAGGCCCAGTGCCATCCCTTCGGGGACCGTCGCCTCTACAACAGCAACACGCTCTGGAGGCGGAGAGCCCTCGGGCTCGTGGAACTCAACCCCCGGAGGGAAGGTCGTGACCTCCTTCACGCCGCAGGCGGCAAGCAGGAGAACAGCAGCCAGGGCAACGCGAATCATGGCACCAAGAGCCCTCCACAGGTGATCTCGTCAATCCCTCCCTGGGCGAGCATCGCTTCAAGCGCATCACGCTCGGCGGGATCGACCGAGAGGTCATAGCGGCGCTTCACCTCGACCACCCGGTTCGCGTACCAGAAGCGGTTGTGGTCGGGCAGCCATTCACCCGCGTCCCGGTCGCCTTTCGAGCGGTTTTCCCTCGCCCTGGCGAGCGTCAGGTTGTCGTGGTCGCGGTCCAGCGCGGCCATGGTCAGCCCGAAGGACTCGTCGGCGTCCGCAGGACGAGAGTCCCACGCTTCGGCCAGGGCAACGATGTGCTCCCGGTCGAGACCGTCGCCGCGCCCTACCCGGTCAATCGGTCGGCGAGAGTAGGGGGCGCACTCAGGACGCCCATCCGCATCCCAAATCTCGGTGTCCCTGGGGATGCCGTGCAAGCGCCGGTAACCCTCGCGGGACTGCTCCGACTCCACCCTGAGCCCACGCCAGGTCTCGCCGCTCTGCTCCGCAACCCCGGGTGCCGCACCCAGGGCGTAGAGAAGAGCGACGAGGAGAAGGCGAAGGGTCATCAGTCAAGCCCGAAGGTGATACCCACTCCAACAGAGATGGCCCAGTCACGGACATCGGGTTCGGACCATGTCCAGCTCTGCCACTCAAAGCCGGTGCGCGCCGTAGAAGCCGGGTTCGTCAGTCCAATTGCCCCATCAGCGAAGATATCAACGTCTCCGACCGGGCGGAAGCTGGCTCGCGCATTTCCGAAGTAACGCTCCGAGTCTCGGAAATCCATGTTCGCGGCCAGGTCGAACAAGTCCTCGTAAGACCAGTCGAAGCCGACATGGACAGTGTGCGTCGAAGACCCGTCAGCCCAGTCCTGCTTGATCAGATTCCCGGCCAGGAGCACATTCAGACCAGCCGAGACCTCCCGGCCAAAGCCGAAGTAGCCACTCACCGTGTCCACGGTGCCCGCAGGAAGCACAGTCCGATGAGGCGTTCCATCACTCCGAAGTTGCCCATTCGTGTAGAGGGCCGAAGTACTCCGTCTGTCGGACAGGAACTTCGCCGTAGCGTCCCATCCGCCAACAGTGAACCGTCTTTCCACATCGAGCGTGAACGCGGTTGCCGGTGCGGTGCAGTCTCCACCGCTAGCCGCAGTCCTGATCATTGCATGGACATCATGGTTGCCTGCCTCTCTGTCGTAGGAACCCGAAATCACCGGGATCACAACCGAGCATGAGCCGTCATTCGTGTAGATGCCACGCAGGGCCAGCCGCTCGTCGGCGTCCGCAGGAACCGCCACCGGCACCTCAACGCGCTCCTCGAAACGCCGCTCAACGATGATCGGCTTCGAGACAACGGCGATGTAGGCGGCAATGTCAGCCTTGTAGGACTCCGCAGCCGCCTCGTAGATGGCGACAGCGTCCGCATGGGCATGTTCGATGGTGTCGGGCTCGCGCTCCTGCGCGAATGCAGGGACCGCAAGGAACAGGGCCGCGAGGGCTAGGGTGATGAGTCGCATGGCGCGTTACTCCTTCGGGGCGACGAGCCCCTTGTAGATGTCCATGATATCCCCGGCGCGGGCGGCTACGCCCCCGAGGATCAGGTTGATAAGCCCCCATTCGGCCTCGCCGAACTCGGCACCCGTGAGCGCCTCCAGGGACAGGACGCCGATCAGGCCGATCAAGGCGAGCCCGGCGAAAATCAGGATGTTCCACATCACCGGCAGGCCGGGGATGGCGGTGGGCTTCTTGTCGGTCATGTCGTCATTCCTTCGGCTTGTGCCAAGCCTCCATCTTCGTGTCGAGCCGGTCGAGGGCTCGCAGGAATCCCTGGTGCTGCTCCGTGTTCTCCTTCGCAAGGTCCCGGATCGCCTGCTCCATCCGGTCGCGGCCGGAGTAGATCGCCTGCCGGGTCTTCTGAATCTCCCGCCCGATCCACGTCAGCACGGCGAGAAGGACCGCGACGCTGATCGAAAAGATGACCTCGAAGAGTTCCATGGGCTCCGATCCTATCAGCAAGCCCGAAGGCACATGAAACCCGCCACCGCTCCCGCGACAGCGTAGAGGATCGCCCGCCGCATCAGGGACGCCCAACCACCGTCAGCGCGCCACCGGTCGAAGATGATCTCGATGTTCGTGCGAGGCTGGCGCAGCATGAGGGAGTTACCCCGCGCGGATCATCCCCGCGACCTTCGTTGCCCGGCCTCCCACCTGTTGCGCCCACCTTGAGTCCAATGCCTCGGCAGCAGCCGTGGGGTAATCCCCCGCGATCAGCGCGGCCCACATCTTCCTGAACTTCAAGAGTCTGGGAACACCCAGGTTGTAGGCCATGTCGAGAAGTGCCGCCTGCACCCCTGCCGGCAGGTCCGCGACCTCCGGCTGCCGGTGCTCCAGCTCCGTCGCAATCGCTTCGAGCCGGTGGCGCAGCAACATCAGGGCCTCTTCCTTCGTGAGCGGGAAGATCGTCCCGTAGCCGACCGTCTGCGCCCCCACGCTGCACTCGTAGGGGTTCCCTCGGAATCCCTCGTGCTGCTGGATCAGCGGGACGACTTCGGCCAGGGCGGTTGGGTTCATCCCTTCAGCGCCTCCGCGATTCGCTCGGCGTCCTTCTTGGACCGAGCGCGACCGACCGGCTGGCCGTCCACGACAATCCAGGAGTCGCGGCCCTTCTTCTCGACGCCCACGGACGCCTGGGCGACCGGCTTCGGCGCCTCAGGCGCATCCCACCGGGCGTAGAACTTCACCCGCGCCTCCTCGATGGCTTCCCTGGTCGGGGGGCGAGAGCCGCGGAAGAGGGCGTTGTACTCGTCCGAGCTCTGCCAGGTGTCGTTTCGGAAGTGCCGCACGCACTCCGCGATCTGGTCGTTGAACGTGTCGAGCGGCATGGAGAGCGCGTTCAGGTGGAGCGCCGGCTTGAGCATCCGGGACATCCCCATCTTCTCGCACGCCTCGCGCTCGTGGGGCGTGAGGGCCGCGATGCGGTCGGTGAGCGCCTTGTGGGTGCGGCGGGCCTCCGCCTCGAACTCGGCGGGCGTTGCGGTGCGGGGGTTGAAGGTCATGGCGTTGGCGCTCCTGCGTTGTAATGCCGGCAGGTGACCGGCTGGCCGGAATAGGCGTAGTTCGGCCCCCACACGAGGCGGACCTTGTTCCGCGAGATCGCGAGGTTTTGCGGCAGCAACCGAAACGCGCGATCCGTCTGCTCCGTCGTCGCGAATCCGCAGCGCCGACTGAAGAACTGCCGGACCTCGGCCATTGTCTTGGTCTCGGCGTCCTCGAGCAGGTTGCTGCCCCACTCGATCTCCGTGCCGCCCTCGACCTCCTTGCCCCACTCGATCTCGAAGTCGCCGGCCGCGTAGCGGCGCTCTGCCCGCGAGCCCTCCTTGTACGAAATCCACATGTTCTCGCCCGGTGGCATCGGCGCTCCGTCCGGGAAAAGCCACCAGTTGTGGATCACGAGTCCCATCCGCCCGGGTCCGCCCTGGATCACGTCCCATTCGCCCGGCCGGACCGCTTTTCCGGACGGTTGCGTGACGCTCGACAGGGCGATGCCCTGCGCGTTCGGGATCCGCCAGACATCTGTCCGGCTATCGCCCTTCAGCGCCTTTATCACCCCGGCCCAGGTCCACCCCGGATTCGTCCACGTGCCCGGAGCCCATCGAGCGTAGGCGGTACTCGTGTCGTCGTCGCCGTGGACCGACACCTTCAAATTGACATCGAGCCCGGACCAGATCGCGTCGTTCGCTCGGCAAACCAGTTGCCCGAAACTCGCGTCCGCCCGGAGCGGGGCGTTGACCTTGTCGTCGTCGGGCGCCACGTAGTTCGCCTCGATGACACTCGCACCCGTGCCCGAGTGGCACACCTGCGAGAACTCGTTGATGCCGTGCGCGTTGCGCAGGGCGAACCCGTCCGGGAGCAACGACTTGCCGCCGGATTTCGGCTCGGCTGGCACGCCCGTCGGGAAGATGATGCGGACTCGTCCGTTGCCCGACGCCGCGTAGTTGAGGTGGCAGTGGATGTTGCGGGTCTGCGCCGGCAGGAATCCGTCCTGCAACGCCGGGACGCGAATCGTGACCACGCACTCGTCCACGGGGCTGGACGGGCTACCGGTCACATCCTGCTCGGTCTGCATGGCCACGATGTCCACGCTCCCGAGGGCACCGAGAGTGCCCCCCGACGCCGAGCCTGCGCCCTCTCCCGAACCCGGCGCCTCATGCACAGGGGAGGGCGTGGGCGTCGTCGGGACGGGGCGACCCTCCTCTGCGGAGCATCCCCCGAGGAGCATCACGAACGCGATGCCGATCGAGCCGAAGATCAGCGCGAGCAGAACGTCATACAGCGGGCGCGACAAGCCGCGGTTCCTCGGGATGTAGTCGATCGCGTGACGGTCGAGGTGGAGGTGGAGCCTTCTGCGGCCCTTCTTTGTTTCGGTGCTGTGCATGGAGCACCTCCTTTCAAGTGTGCGTCCGGAAGCCTACGTAACCTTCCTTCTCACGGTCAGTCCGCCCTCCGGTGTGGAGATTCGGAGACCGGGCACGAGCCGAGTATACCCCCTAGAGCTCGGCGGCCCCCTGCCACTGTTTTTCGATTTCGGTCGCGCCGCGCCACATCTTGGTGACCGGGCTATCCCCCAGCCACCCGATCACGTCGGCGTCAACCGGGGCAGCGAAGGGATTGGCACCCAGCCCATCCCAGATAGTCAGCTCGGCGTCAACGACACTCTCGCCGTCGTTGACGGCACCGACGAACGCATTCATGATCCCGCCCGGAGTCCCGGCGGCCGTGCCGAGGACACTCCACAGATACGGTTCCGCCGAGTCGGCTCCGACGTAATCGTCGTGCAGCACCCACGAATGGGTCTTGTACGTGATTCCGATCTTGCCGCTCGCGTTGAACGCCGGAGACAGGGATTGCCCCGTGCCGCCGCCGAAGCCCGCTTGAGAGTTGCTGTCGGTGAAGTCCGCCCGGACTAGATGGGGCACCGCCGAGCTGCCGTCGCGAATGCGCAGCAGCAGATTCGACCAGTACCGCGTGATACTGACCCCCGACACCAATAGCGCAGCGTCAACTTGCGGGCGCGAACCCGCGGGAGGACGCCAGAGCAACTCGCTGGACGACCGTCTGAACCACCCCGCGTCCAGCGTCACTCGTTGATGCGCCATCAGGACTTGCACTCCACGGTTACGTCGATCTCGTCCATATGCGAGTAGGGATGGGCGGTGAACCGGACCTCGGTGCCGCCGAAGGTGGCGACGACCTGCCCGTTGTACCGGAAGGTCCAGCGGAGAGGGAGCGGGGCGTCGATGCTGCCCCGGATGGCGGTGGACTCCTGCCAGATGGTGGGCTCGGTGTCGCAGACCTTCCAGTCGGTGCTGGTCGTGGTCGTGCCGCCGGTGTTGCCCGTGCCTCCCGTCGTCCTGCTACCGCCCGAAGGTCCGGTCGGACCTTGCGGCCCCGGTGGACCCTGCGGTCCGGTCGGACCTTGCGGCCCCGGTGGACCCTGCGGTCCGGTCGGACCCTGCGGACCTTGTGGGCCGGCAGGACCCTGCGGACCGGTCGTGCTCTCTCCCGGCGGGCCTTGGGGACCCTGCGGCCCCGGAGGGCCGGGCTCCGGCTCCTCCATCCCGATTGCGATCCGGGGGAGGAGCGGAAGGTCAACCGCGCACCCGGCAAACAGGACGGCGATCAGAAGGGCGCGGATCATCACGCACCCGTCCTGATGTAGAGCGTGTTCGGATCCTTCGTAGCCAGCGCGTTGTAGGCCGTCTCGGTGATGGCGACGATGTGGCGCACGTCGTCGGATTCGACGTACTCGTCACCCAGGCCGGTGATGAGGGCGAAGTCGTCACTGCGGAAGGTGTACGCCTTGGTCGTCGCCGTGGTGCCAAGGTAGGACAGCGGCGAGTCCGAGCGGCCGGCCTGCGCCGAGCTCTGGTTGAACGTCACCGTGAGGTCGGGAGCGAAGCTGTTCGCGCTCGTGAAGAACCCGCTGAAGTCGTTGACCTGACTCTGTACCGTCAGGTTGGCTCGCATGAGCACGTAGTCCAGGCCGGCGATGTAGTGCTGGTCGCCGGTGTTGCCCATCTCGAAGATCTTCGTGGTGGTGCCGTCGGTCACCTTCATGAAGATGGCGGTGTTCGACAGGTTGTGCTGCTTTCTGAGCACGTCGTACACGGACTTCTTGAGGTAGCAGTCGAGGATGATGTCGTTGTTCCCCGTCGGGAACGCGTACTGGTAGAAGCCGGCGATGGCGCTCAGCGGGTTGTGGGCGATCCTTCCGAGATCGGGGAACCCTCCGAGGCCCCGCGCGATGAACCCGTGTCGCTGTCCCGTGCCCGTGCCGACCCGGCCGCCCTTGAACTGCACCGCGTTGGCAATGCCCGTGGTCAGCTCGTAGAGGCCGCTCTCCCACGGCACCGATACGCCGCGCACCGTGTGGCGAGCCTTCCGCGTCAGGTAGTAGTGGGCGGGGCTGTCGGTCTGTGTCGGGTCACGCACTTCGTCGGAGACGTCGGTGACGTGCTCTGCGATGTAGGTGTGCAGCTTGGCCAGGTCGTCGCGCAGCTCGGCGGCGTCCGCATCGAAGTAGGCGACTCGAATCTCCAGCCTGTCGCCGGACTGGAGCGCGTTGATGCGGCCACTCACGCGGAACTGGCCGCCGTTGTTGTTTTCGAGCGTCACGGACAGACCCCGGTCGGTTCCGCCGGAGTCGGAGCGCACGATGTACGTGCCGAGTCCGTCCAGGACCGGCGTGTTGTCCAGGATGTCGGAGCCGTTGAGCAGCGTCAGGTGCCAGCCGATGGCCCCGCCCGGGAGTGCGGCGGGGATCGTGACGGACTGATCGTCTGTCGCAGCGGCCAGACCGAGAGCCACGCCCTCCGCCGATGTCGTGAAGCGAATGGCGTTCGTCGCCACGCCGTCGAGGTCCTGCGTCTGGGCGAGCACGACCCACCGGAGCGAGTCGTCGGCGAACACCTCGCCCTCGACTACGAGGGCCGCGTTGATCGCGCGGCGGACGGCTGCCTGCTCGGCGCTGCCGAGGTGTGGCGGATTCTTGAATGCCGCGTCACCGATCTGCGCGTCGGTCTTGCCGCCCGCGTTGATGGCGGCGCGGATGGCCGCCAGGTCGTTGACCTGCCAGATTTCCAGCGTGTCGTCCGTAGCCTCGTCCAGCGTGCGGTAGAGCTTGCCGGCGTCCGCGCCACCCTTCGAGTAGAAGTTGGCGATGCCGATCTCCAGCGGACTGCCGCTGCGCTGCTGGTAGAGCGCTGCACCGGTGACGTACTCGGTCGTCGCCCGAACCCGGACCAGGTAGAGCACGTTGGCGCTGTTCTCGACGGTGACGCCCTCGACCTCCTGCTCCCCGGTCGTGTCGCCGGTCGTGCCGTCGAAGACGTTCTCGATCAGCGGCGACGCGCCCCCGCTGAGGTCCGCGACGCTCTCCACCCCGAGCGCCGCCAGAATCTTGGCAAGCGCCAGGTTCCCGCTGAACGTGGAGGAGCCCGCCGCCGCCGTTGTCCCGGTGATTTCGAGCGCGACCCGCGCGACGGTGGATCCCAACGGGATGTCGAAGCCGTAGTAGTCCCATGAGGCTCCGCCGGAGTCGCTCCCGAGCAGCGTGTAGCGCGACAGCAAGTCCAGGTAGGAGTCACCGTCGTTGGCATCCAACTCTGCGCGATAGTGGGCGATGTCCGCGCCGTGCGGGAGGCGCAGGATCAGGGCTCGTCCCGAAAGGCCGGAGTCGAGATCCGCTGCCCACGTCGAGACGGCCCGCGCCTTCGCCAGGCTCGGAGCGCCAGCGACGACCGCGATTCCGCCCTCGGAGCCGTCCGCGTTGACCGCCGCCCACCCCGAGTGGCCGGCGCCCGAGTGCAGGTCTCTCGTTCGCGCCTGCAACTCCTCGATCTCGTGGTCGATCCCCTCGGTGCCAACCTGCGATCCAGGCAGAACGCCGTCGATCGCAGAGGCGTCTACCAGCTTGTGATCCCTGCGGGAACTGCGGAGTTTCGACGGGAAGTCGATGTAGTCAGCCATCAGTCGTACTCAAGAGTCAGGGTGCGGGAGCCAGTGCCAAGGATGGCCGGGTCTTGCTCGGCGCTCGTCACGTAGACGATGTGGCCGGCAAAGGTTCCCGATGCCAGCTGCTCGAAGCCGCCCAGGATGTCATGCGTGTTTCCGTCGAAGTAGGCCGCTGACGGCGCTCCCGCATCGTCCGGTACGGCAAACCAGAGCCAGCCCGGCGTGTCGTCATCGTCAATCGTTCCGTCCGGGTCGGGATTCGGGATCGTCAACTCGTCAGAAGCAAACGCGGTCCCGGCCCCGATCTCCAACGAAGTCGGCGTCTGTTGCGCCGCCCACCCGATGTAGCGGTTGTGGGCACTGTGCACCGCGCCGCCGGAGCTCAGCCGCACGAACTCAGCGTGGAGCGCGGCCATCGAGATGCTGCCCGACCGCACCGCGAAGAAGTTGACTGACGTGTCGGCAGCCAGGATGAGCAGAATCCGCGACGTATGAATGTTCCGCGTGCCGCGGACGAACACGGTGTTCGACTGGTCAAGCTCTGCATCGTCCGACGCTCGACGGATGTCGAAGCCGACAGTCACATTCGAGTTGGTATCAAAGTCACCGTGGATGTTGACCAGGTAGACGCCCGCCGCCACCGTGAAGTCGTTCCCGGAGATACCCGAAAGAATCTCAGGATTGCCTTCCCCGTTGATAACGGAGATTCCTCCCGCTGACGGCGTCAGCTCCACGTTCGCCCCGCCGCTGGCCACGTTGCCGAAGTTGATCCGCTCGACCCGCGCCGTGATGTCGCCTCCCTCCGTTGACGATCCCCCGCCCGCGATGTCGATCTCGTTGTCCGTGTCGTCAGCCGTCGCGCCGGGGCTCCCCGAGTGAACGATGATCTCCTTCACCGCCGCGTAGAGGTTCGCCTTCGAGGGCGTGAACACGGCAGCCACTCTCGCGATCAGCCGCTTCCCGCTCGCCACGGTGAGCACCCGGCTCGTATCCGTCTCGGTAGCATCCACGTCCGTGTTGCGTGCAAGCAGGACAATCCCGCGAACGGTGGCGCTCGCACTCTTGACCTTCCGGGCGATGGCCCGAAACACCTTGGCGACAGTCGTGTAGCCCGAGTCATTCGACTCCCCGTCCACGTCCGCGTTGCTGGCCTTTGTCGGGATGCTGCCCCGCAACGCCGTGTCAGCGTTTGCCCGGCTCTGTGCCTCCTGTTGGAGTGCGGTCGTCGTCGCATACCCTGAAAGATCGGGCGCAGCAGGAAGGCGTCGGGCCGACACGAAACCCTCTCCCGACCGAGCAGCCACATTCGCCGCGCTCGCCTCTTCCGGGATCGTCGGCTTGTTCTCGATGAACGCATCGGACTCCGTATCGGTCTCGTCCCAGTCCGATTGCACATTCTCATCACCGCCACCCGCTTCGGTGACGGTCAGCGTGATCTTCCTGTTTTCCGCGTCGTATGTCGCAGTAATCCCGGTCTCTTCGTTGTTCGTGAACATCTGGCCAACGATGGCCTGAACCTGCGCTGGCGTCAGTTCTCCCGTTGCATGAAACACCAACTCCCTTTCGGAACCATCAGACAGCTGTAGGGTTGCAACGCCTTCCTCGCTGATGCTCTTGACGAAAGCCCCGGTCAAGTGATCCGTAGAGACGCCACCCGCATCGAAAGACAAGTCGCCCGTAAGAACCAGGGCCTCGTGTCCTGCTGGCCTTGCCACTCTCTACCCCGCCTCCATCATCCTGGGCATGGCTCCGAGACTCAAGGGGACGCGAGACCGAATGAACCTGTGCGGCTCACCCCCGAGCACAACATCATTCACGCTCTGAATCCATGCACCGATCTGGTTCGCAGGGCGATAGTCATTCAGTTCGCCCATGAGAAACCGCTGAAACCTGCTTTCCGGATGATACCAGTAGACAAACGAGAAGTCCCCGTGCCTCGCCGGTCTCGCGAGAGCCACGTACAGGCTCTTGTTCTGATAGTCGCTCGGAACATCTACAGCCGCACGCCTGGACCTTGCTCCAAAGTCGGACACAGCAAAATCCGCCGCCCCTTTTACTGCGATACGCGAAGCATCCACCGGAGATGCCGAAAGCAGAATGCGCCACGACTCGTCCACCTGGTCGAAAAGAGGCTCCCAGGGGACGCGAAACACCTCGTTGACCACGCTGGCGAAAGCCCCGGTCTGCGACTGCACGAGTGAACGCTTTCTCACCCTCCGGGCCGTCGCCCGATGCTCCATGTACACATCCGGCGTCCCTGTGGGCTCCATCAGGAGCACGGGCATCGGAGGACTGGGCATCAGGTCGCGAGCGGAATCTTCCGGTATGGCCTCAAGCGGCCAACAAGCTCCTTCTGTTCCGTGGCATTCAGAGTGTCGGAGAAGGAACCCAGGGCATGTGACATGACCACGCTCCGGATGACCTCCATCATCGCAGTCGGAATGTCGGCAACCGCAGCACCCCTGTCCACCTCAATCTGGAACCCGTGACCCATGGGCCATTCTCCACTGGTCGGGTAGACCGAAACATCGTCCCCGTCCACCCTTGAATCCACAAGGATGGTCGTCCTCGCTGCCGGCGCACCGTCAGACTCTGGAAGGTAGGTCACGCCAGCGACCTCATCCACGTCCGGAATCCTGATTTCCGTCAGTCCAATTGAAGGCTCGAAATCGACCCTGTCCGTCCTGTCGATCAAGACGCGGTCGATCTGCTCTTCGACCCATCCAACAGCGGCGAACAGCACCTGCCTGCGCCGGTTGTCCAGGTAATCAACCCCGTCCGGCGACTGCTCCATCGCCACCCGGAAATCCGCCAGGGTAACGATGTCGTCAAGAGTCATGGCAGGACTGTAGCAGATGCCATAAACTCCCTATGTGGAATATCAGTCAAAATCTGATCGCGTCAGAGACGCCCTACTCACCAATCGCTGGAAGCAACCGGGAAGACCCCGGAAGGACGACCCCGGCCTATCAGCCCGGGACTTCGCCAAAATGTGCGGCGTTTCGGTCACGCTCGTGGAGAAGGTGAAAAGCGACATCCGCAGAGTAACGGAGTGTCCACACTGCGGAAAAGAACTCCTTTAGGAAAAAGCCTTTATGGAGTTTTCCGAGCCGGGCAAAGACGAAAGGACCATAGTCCCCTGAACCCTCTCTGGTACTTCCCATGGTGTACAGACAACCCTAATTCCCCGAGAGGTGCGGGGTCGCAGGTGCCTACAAGAGGACTCGGGAACCTTCAAGAAGGAAGGTTGCAGTCGCTCCCTGGGCCACTACTGCCCTCAGTACTGCTCTCGCATCGGACGCTGCGCCCGGACTGCCAACGGCCCCCCGGTGTGTCGATTCACTCACTGGTTATTCCCGCCGCCATCGATGCCAGCTCGGCACAGGTCTCCCGCGACGCGGCGGCGTATCTGTGATACAATGACCATGTGTTTGAGCAGCGGGAAGCGTAACACACTTCCTGTTCGGGGGGCTTTAGGAGCCCGTCGCTCCCGTTCTATCCTCCTGGGAGAACGGCCCCCCGGCGAAACCTGATAGTGTTCCCAAAACGGGACACCGTTCCTCCCCGGCCCGCGTACCGGGGAGGTTTCCTGAACCATGCCGGCAGCTCAGTCCGTTCGCAGCCTCGCTCCGGACATCAAACCCGGGAAAGTGGGAGTTTCCTTTCTCCCTCCGGAAGATGCTGAAGAGGTAGGCGTAACGCAGTACGGGGTCAGGATCACTCCCCCCGTCGCCCACGTCCCCCAGGTTCGCTACGTAACCGCGAGGTCCGGATTACAGCGCGTGGAAATCATCGGCCTGGAGCCCTATGAGGACTACAAGATCGACGTGTGGGCGCGTTCTTCTGACGGTTCTACCGGCCCGGAAAGCAGCTTCAGATTCGAGTCGGCGGCGTTTCCCGAACCGGAGGAGTTTCAGGTATTGGGTGTTGAGCCTTTCAAGGACCAGAGAAGCAGATTGCGGGTGACCCACATCGACATCGACGCTGGCGGCGGCAGGCTGTAACTACAGCCCACTGACGACGTACTGCGGCCCCTGCACGCAAGCCATCGCTACTGCGTCTGCCTTGTCTGGGCTCCTGCCAATTCTTTTCTTGATTCGATCCTTGTCTTCGACGCCCACGCGTCCCTGTCCAAACTCAAATCTCGTATTGCGTAGCTCTTCGTGCAAACGATCATCAGGAGGGAGGGCGAGCTGCCGTTTTCCCAATTTAGGGTCAAGCTGACTTCGCAAGCCCAAATAGGCTTCAGCACGCCGATTTGAGATTATCAGCAGGGGGCCGAACACCAGGGTGTGTTCAACCCTCGGGGCTGCGTTGGACACAAACGGGATCACCGGCACCCCAAGTTCTTCCATGAGGTCTTGCGGCGAGTAGCCGACGCCGATGGCGTCAATAGTGACTGTCAGGCCGGGGATGCCGCCCCTCATGAGTGGGATCACCAGTCCAACGGCATCCTTCCCCTTCGGGGTTCGCTGCATGTGAATCTTCTCGATCCAGCGCCGCTTCTTTCGCACCATATAGCGGGCCACCGCCGACTTGTCTCCCGTTCTCCCGATGTCCGCGCCGATGCGGTGTAGCTGGCCGTTCTCGCGGTTCATCTCGCGCCAGCGTTGGGATGACGCCTCCAGCCAGTCAGCAGGGACGACGGCGAGCTTGTGAGACCCGATGAACCGCTGCCAGGTGCCCTTTACCATGATGTCGTAGAACTCGGGGTCCAGGTTCGCCTTCATCCGTTCGTGGTATTCGTCGTCCAGGTGGGGGTTGTCGTCCTTGTAGGCTCTGATGAATGTCCGAGAAACCGAGCCTGGAGTGCCTGCCGGCACAATCTCCTCATACTCTTCGCCGTTCTCATCGCGGCGCATTCGGAAATGAAGAACTTCCCCTGACTTTGCGGTTGGAGGATCGGCAAGCCATGGGCCGTAGCGGTCAAATACCCACTCTCCAACACGGTCTTCCTCATCGTCCTCGGTTGGCATGGGCGGGTTTGTTCCGACGAAGACGAGCACCTTCTTGCCCTTCTTGCCGCGAACCCAAGTCTGGAGGTTGCGGAACATCTTGAGTGACGGGAACTGCGTCAGTTCGTCCACCAGCAGGATGTCCTGCTGCCGACCCTGCCAGTTGTAGAGGTCTTCTGGTCGCTGGAAGTAGCCGAACGAGAGAACAGAGCCATTTGGAAAAGTGGCCCGCTCCCGGGTGACGTTCTTCGGCCCAAGAATCTCCGCAAGATCGTCCCGCGTCTCGGTGAGTTGCTTCGTCGTATTCCGAAGAAGGAGGCACCTGGAATTCGGGAAAAACAGAGGTACGCACTTGAGGAGGTGGGTCTTCCCGCTGGCTACAGCTCCGCCATAACCTCGCTCGAAAGCAGTGTTGCCGAGAAGAGATTGCTGCTTGGGAAACGGAACGAAGAGCCGAGGAGGGGGAACGAAGTGCTTTCCGAGAACGGCGAGCCGGTCGTCAGACATGTTCGCCGCTTCTGGCCAGCTGCTCCATGAAGAACGTCTGCGCCTCCTGGACCTGATTCGGAAGGAACTCCTCGAAGGTCTTCCGCACGGCCTTCACGATGCGCTCCTGCTCCTCCTCGGACAGCTCCACCTTCTGAATGTTCGCCGGCATCACCCCGTCGTGCCGACCGTAGTACTGGAGCACCTTTTCCGCCGCCTGGACATTCCCGTTCTTCGCAGCATCCACCAGCGTCAAGGTGGCCTTGTCCACCAGCATCCGGCGCGCCTCATGCCGAATCTTGACAAGCTCCTCGTCCTTCTTCACGCGGTAGTTGATGACATGAGGAGCGACCCCAAGCTCCCGGGCGATCAGGGCCATGTTGCCGTAGTGCTCGACCAGGAGCTTCTTGAGCGCCCGCTTGGTGATGTGCTGATGGGCCATCGGGGGAGGATACCAATCCAAGTGTGTTACTATCTGAGATATGGCACTTGAGGGAAGAGCCCCGGCGCACGGGCTGGAGAAGGATCGTCGCTCGCCGAAGATCAACTGTGGGTTTCAGTGGCCTTACCGCGATGCAGAACGGCTTGACGAGGCAGTCAACGTGCGAAGGGTTCAGATTGGCCAGCGGATTTCCAGGGCCGACTTCTTCCGCGAAGCCGTGGCGCTTCACATCGAGAAGACGCTGAAAGACTCCTAGCTCCAGTGGGCAGGCTCAAGCCGAACCTCGGGACACCGCCGCCTGTTGACCTGGACAAGCCGTTCTGCATCATCCACCATCTTCCGAACCCACCTTCCGTCAACAAGCTCTTCAAGGACGCCGAACGGCAGAAGAAGGACGAGAAGACCGGGAGGCCGCTCTTCCAGGAAGACGGCAAGCCCGTCATGCAGCGGTTTCGGGCGAAGTCCGAGGCGTACAGGAAGTGGCTTCACTACTGCTCCACGCTCACCTGGGCGCGCACCGGAGCGGTCCAGAGGATGCCTGTCGCAGGCTGTCAGCGGTGGCTGTGGAAGATCGAAGTCCACATCAACATCAACCGTCGCGCTGACGCGGACAACTACCTGAAGGCAATCGTAGACATGCTGAAAAAGGCGTGCATCACCCCCGATGACCGCTACTGCGATGACTTCAGGATCATTCGTAACCAGGAAGACCTGCCCGAGAAGGTGTTCACCGTTCAGGTCTGGCGGATCGGATGATGAAGTGGGAGGGGGAGCCCCCCATGTCCATGGACAGAATGGATGTCCAGCCGAACGAGGACGGCACCTACGCGTCCGTCATCATCGTCCCCTGCGGGCACCGGCACAAGGACATCAAGGACGCTCTCGATTGCCAGTGGAAGCGCTGCATGAAGTGGCGCAAGCGCCAGGGTGGCGAGGCGCAGTTCTCAGTCGCTCATCGCCCTGACAGGAAGAGGCCGTTCACCTTCTTTCTCCCCATGAGCCTGGGGAAACGGATTGCGAAGTATCTGAAGAAGAAGAAACGACGGAACCTGGGACTCGCCGTCCCGCACGACTTCTAGGAAGCTACCTGAGTTCTTCGAGAGCCGCGTCCAGGTCGTCGCCCTGAGGCTCTTTGCACTGCTCGGGGAGAATGTCCCGGGCCTGCTTCGATAGGTATTCGCGAATACCCGCGAGTGCCGCTGCGCCCCACTTCGTGTAGTCGTGGCCGTAAAGCGCCTCCATCAGCATCTCAACGTCAGGAGGCAGCTCTACGGCGTGCCCCCTGTGCTCAGGAGGCGGCGTCATCGCCGCCCTCGTCGTCCTTCTTCGCTCGCCGGCCCTTCTTCTTCCCGAAGGGGACGACGGTGGACTCGGCACCGATGGCGTCCAGAACCTGCTGCCGGGTGCTCTTGGTCACGAAGGTCTCCGGAAGAGTCCTGACGGAGGCCCCGTCACGGTCCACGACCGGCTCTTTGGACTTGTCCGGATACCGGGCGTCCGAGACGGCGACGATGGCGTCCACGCGGACATCCACTTCTGTTCCGTTGGGTTGGGTGAGAGTGATGGTGTTCATTCACACATGATACTAGACTCCGCCGCCGTCGTCCGTGTCGCCGGGGTCTTCGGGGTCGGTCGCATCGCCTGATCCCGGGACCGGGACCATGTGAAGGGTGAGCGTGAGCGTCACGGTATCGCCGGACACCTTGTAGGACAGCTCCGGCCAGGAGACGAGCGTCCCGCGCCCCGAGCGTTCCGTCTTCACCTTGACCTTCTGAATCCCAAGCCGGCCACCGGGCAGAACGTCGGGGGAAATCTGATCTCCCGCCTGCACCGTCACCAGGGCGTTCGGGCCGGGGGCTACGTCACGCAGCGCCGGGTCGCGGAACGTGGAACTGGTACCGACTGCCGCCTCCAGGAGGTCTGCAACGGCTCGCGCCCATCCGGTCCCGGAGGCCGTCGCCGCCTTCATCCTGGCGAGCGCAGTGCCGACTGCTGCCGGAAGGGCCATCAGACTACCGGGCCTCCGCCCAGTTCCTCCTGAAGATGCTCTTCGTAGTCATCGCCTCCACCGCCACCGCCTCCGCCGACACCGGCAACAGGGGCCTTGCCCAGGGAGACTACGACCCCCGTCAGCGCCACGTTGCGGGCCTCGTTGATCGCCGTTACGTCCCACCCCACAGTCACCCTCACTCCAAGCGCGTCATCGGGAAGGGGGGTCCAGAGGCCAAAGGGCACCTGAATGGAAGCGCCCCATCCGGCAGCGTCGCGCACATCCACAACGCAGTGGTCTGCAAGGGGCGTCTGAATCTGCGATCCCGGAACATTCGGCGCGCCCTGCCACTTGGCGTCGATGCGAATCCAGGACATGCCGGCCTCACCCACCTCTGGCGAGGTCCACCGCCTCCCTGGCTGCCCCGCCCCGAAGGGCCACTCGAACTGCCCGTCAGCCGGCTGACCGTCCCAGTTGCGCCCCGTGTGCGTGAGCGCCGTCCCTGCGGGCGTAGCCACGAGCATCCAGCCGTTGAAGCCATGCTGCCACGGGACGAGCCCGAACCGGGAGCCGCGCCACTGCTCCGCACCGCCCCAGGCATGTGACGAGAGCAGCGTCACCTGGTTCGTGCCGGTGCTCGGCGCGCCCTCAAGGAAGCCAAGACGGACAGCGGTGGCGTCATCAAACGTCCGCTGCTTCGCCTCCACGACGAATATCGAGAGGGTCCAGTCATCCTCCGGCGTAGTCGCCAGGATGTTCACCGTCACGGGCGTCTCCAGGCCCCAGGCGCTGTGCTTGATGCGGACGGCATTCCCTACCCGGCAACGGGTATAGATGTCCGTGCCGGGCCTGATGTTGATGATCCAGGACCGAAGGTTGAGCTGCCGAACCGCCTGGGCAAGCAGGCGCAGCGCCGTGTAGGGGGCGGAGACGAAGTTCCGCTCTCCCAGGTTGCGCCCCAGGGGTAGCCCATCGGACGCCTCCAGCCCCTTGTCGGCATACTCCACCGTGTCACGCTGCCAGTCGTGAGCGGCTGACTGGGCCACGGAGCAGGTGGCGGCGTTCACCCTCTCGGAGAGCGTCGTGCCGACTGCCGCCGACCGGATGTCGAGGATCACTGACTCGTCAAGAAGGAGCGGCGTGCCGAAGACGGGCTGACCGCCAACGAACCGATGCTTCCCTGATACTTGCGGTGCCCCGCCCTGAATCGTCCAGCCGAGCTGCCCCAGGACCGATTGCCAGTTGTCCGTGGCCCGGATCACGCCGTTGGCCGTCCAGCGCTTCTCCACCCCGCCCGGAGTGGAGACTGTGGCCTTCCCCCATGCGAGGGCGCGCGAGAAAGAGTCCTCGTCAAGATCGGCGACCGCTACCGGGCGGTCGGCTATTGACGTGAGGGCGTGTCGCATGATCGGGATGGCCTCGTCCGTCCATGCCGGGTCCGCCTGCCCCGGCCAGGTGAACTTCTGGCCCCGCACCAGGAACTCCAGCTTGGGAACCTGGCGGAAGCGCGGCCCGATCCACACCGGCACGTCGATGCGACGGGCGTTGGTGCCGTCAAAGGAAATCTGTTGAGTGAAGATCGGCTCGCCGTCGTCGTCGCGCTTCTGGCTCCCCTGCTGAATCTGGACCACGCACCAGCTCATCTTGTCGAGCTTGTGCGCAGGTGTCCACTTGCTACCGGGGGTGTTCCAGATCGCCTGCCCCTGCGTCCCGTCCGCCTTGAAGTAGGGGTAGATCAGCAGGAAATCGCGGTAGACCCCCTGCGTGGGCGTCAAAACCTCGTCGCCGTTGTCGAGCGTTACGGATGACACCTCCACGGGCTCGCCGTCAATCCAGATGCGCTCGATCCCGTCAATCGCCCCCTCCGAGAGGATGAGCACCATGGTGAGGTTGGCGTCTGGAACTGACACGCGCTGGCCGGCCCTGATGCCGGAGCCGGTGAAGGCGTAAGCGACCACGCCGGCAACACGGGCGCGCCCGGTGATCCACCGTCGAGGTTCAACCGCCGAGACGATTTGATTCGTGATGTCTTGGGCACTGCTTCCGGTGTCCTGGCGCGGCTTCCCGAAGAAGCCCACCAGTCCGCCGATGACGGAGCCGATGGCAGCTCCGATGATCGCGCCCTTCGGGCCGAAGCGCGAACCGATGGACGCGCCTGAAGCCGCGCCTGCAACGATGTCTCCGGTAGCCATCAGACGTTATCTCCCGGGTCCACCGGGTCGGTGCCTCCGCTTGCGCCGACGATGACCTGCACCTTCTTCTGGATGCTGCCGGCTTTGTTGTGGGCGACAACCGTGATCGTTGTCCTGCCAAGCTTGAGCGCCTGCACGGCAAGGCGGTAGGTGTTCCCTCGCGGCAAGCCAACTAGGGCGTGTACGATGCCCGGAGGAGACGACACGGACGAGAACCGGGTGATGTTCGGGCCTGCCGTGAAATCGTCATAGGTCACACCGCGCACGGCCCCAATGGCAAGGGTTCCGCGCAAGCCCGAAATGGACGGACGCTGCGAACCCTGACCCTCTACCCAAAGCTCTACGAGCTGGTCGATGTAGTCAGTCGGGTCCGTGCGTCGGGCGACACGGATTACAGCCGTCGTATAGCCTGAGCCGACAGCAGCCCAGGTGACGGAGCCGCGCCCTCGGGCGTCGAAGGCGGAGCCGGAAAGAACACCTTGTGCGATCAGCTCGTCCGGAGAAGTGGCGATGGACACGATGGCGTCAACAGGGCTAACGGTGAAGCGGTCCACTACGGGAGAGCCGCCCACGCGCAGGCCGGGTTCGAGCTGCAAGCCGGTGATCTTCAGCCCGGGCAGCGGGTCGGTCGAGCGGCGCAAGACGCGAACCCCGTAGTGGTCGGTCTGCGTCTCCCCCGGATTCGTCCAGGTGGCGCGAACGACGCCCGTGGTGGAGCCGGAGGCGATGCCGGTGTGCCGGATCACCCACCGGCCCCGGCCATCCTTCAGTCGCGTTGGCCCGAGGACTTGAACCGATGCGATGCTCGCCGCTTGCGGCGTTACCGTAAGTGTCGCACCCGCTGTCAGGAAGATTTCATCGTCGTAGGTCTCGCCGATGCGAATCTCAAACGAGCGGTCAAGACCCGTCATGGTGCGAGTTGGCGTTACGACAGTGACGGGTGGCGTGTACTCGGCGGCAACCTGCCGATAATCGAGCTGAACACGAAGCACGCCGCCCACGTTCTGGACATCGAGCCGGAGCGAATCAGCTTCTAGGAACCGCTCCGGGTTACCCGCCTTCTGGATGATTTCAACACTGCGAAGCCCCTGCGGGCCACTAGATGACGGAAGAACACTGACCGGGATAACACCATTCTCATTAGTAACCACGACGTTTCCCTGAGCCGTGCCGGAGTCCGTGTAGGCGGCAGTCCCGAATGGGCTCCGCGAACCGAACAGCGCCTCCGCCCATGCGTTCACCCGGGCACGCCAGCCCGGACCACCGGTGATATTTGCCGCTAGTGTTTCAGTGTCACGTCCTATGTCTGCCACGATCCATCACCCCGCGACATATGTCACGGTGAATACGTGTGACACCGAGAATCCGCCCAATGTTGCCTTTACCGTAACGTTCGCGACACCGCTCACGATACCCACGGCCTTGCGGAACCTAACATTTCGACCTTCCCCAGGAGTATCCACAACATACGGCTGCGTCGAAAATAGAGTAGGGTTGTCGTTCGTAACCGTGATTGTCGCATTCGCCGGGTACACAATGAAAACCAAATCACCTCTCAAATCGCGGTTCACATCGCTGGCAGTAACGACACGCCGTGAGTTACTGGTATTTCTGAAATACACGAGCGGCTCCACGATGATCGTCGTGGTGTATGTCACCCGACCAATGGCGTTCTCGGCGACTACAGTCAATGTGGCGCGGCCCGCAACTACCGGAACCACCTCGATAATGAACAACGTAATCGCCTGAGTGGTCCTAACCGAAGCGGTGAATACGTCCTCGTCAGACGATTCGACGGACACCACAGGACGACCCGTGATTGTGGCACGGATCGTCGGCCCGCTCTGCCCCTGCTGGGTGCGGTAAGACCCGTGCTGCTCGCCCGCCAGCGAAATCGTCGGAAGCGTACTGGAAACGCGGATGGTCACGGTGTATTCCCGGCTGGCCCCATCCTTGGAAATGCGAAAGAGGACTCGTCCAACGCCGACCGTCGTAAGTGATCGAAACCGAACTGACCGAGAGACGCCCACGTTCGTGAGCGCGTTGGTGAATATGATCTGAGGGGTCAGTTCCTTAAACTCAACCGCTGCGGCAGCATCCGAGACAGTGAACGAAAGATCGTAACGAGTATTTACTCGAAGAAGAACCTCTGCTGTTGGCAAGCCCCCAATCGTCGGCGCCGTGGCCGGCGGCTGCACCAGCACGTTCACGTTGGCGACGACCGAGCTTGATTCCCCGCCGATGGTCACCGTAGCAGTGATCTTCGTACTGCCGGTCGCTACGCCGGTAACTCGAAAACTGAGCTCAGAACCTGATCTAGACACCGCGACCGTCGCGACATCTGTGTCGGCAGAGACGACCGTGAACGCCGATATTCCTTCAGAAATGCTGGACTGGACGGTGAACTCTGCACTTTTGGAACCGGCCTGAATGGAGATTGAACCTGGCATCCCCGACAGCACTGAGCGAGGCACCGTCACGGTCACCGGAATATTGACGGTCGCCGTCTTGCCGTTCGCCGTCACGGTCACAGTCAGCGTGGTGGTGCCTTCCGCGACCCCCGTAACCGACAGCGTGCGGGACGCGCCAGAACCGCTCAGCTCCGCCGTGGCAACCGCCTCGTCATCGGTCGCCACTGAGAACGCGGTAATCCCGGTCGCGACGGACGACGTGATGGTCCATGAGTCAGTGGTGTCTCCAGCCTCTACCGAGACCTCCGATGGCTGCCCTGTCAAGATTGGGACCGGCACCGTCACGGTCACCGGAATATCGACGGTCGCCGTCTCGCCGTTCGCCGTCACGGTCACAGTCAGCGTTGCCATGCCGAGCCCGACCGGGGTAACACTCAGAGTCCGGTCCGCACCCGTACCAGAAAGCGCCGCCGTCGCCACCACGCTGGCGGTGCTCGTAACCGAAAACACTGTGATTCCCGTCGTCACCGACGACTGGATGACCCACGGACCGACCGTCCCTCCCAGCGTTACGGATATCTCGGACGGCTGCCCTGAAATCACGGGAACCGGCGTCGGGTCCGGTTCCACTTCAATCGGAATCGTGACCCCACCCGTCCGGCCCGCCGACACGATCAGGAGCGTCACCGCCGTCTCGCCCTCAGCCACTCCCTTTATCACTAGGCTGCGGCTCAGGCCGGTCCCGGTGAGCGCTGCCGTTGCGATATTCGCATCTTCCGAAGTCGCTGCGAACACCTCCACCGGCCCGGATACCGTCCCGACAACAGTGAATGTTCGAGACGCCATCCCGACTTCTAGCGTTAGTCCTGACGGTTGGCCTGCTATTACTGGAATGACGGATCGGCCCCTCGTTACCTCAACCGGAATCCGAACGCCTCCGGTGAGCCCGCCCGACACAATGTGAAGGTTTACGGCGGTCAACCCGTCTGCGATTCCACTCACGACTAACCGTCGATTCGTTCCGGTGCCCGTGAGTTCCGCTGTTGCAATGTTCGGGTCTTCGGACGTTGCGGTAAAGGTTTCTATCTCTCCCGGAACGGTGGCAACGATTGGGAAGGCTGCGCTATCACTACCTGCTGCCACTGATACCGAAGACGGCTGCCCCGTGAGCGTAGGCGGTATGATCTCGGAAACATCGCCTACATAAACTAGCGCTGTCTCCTTTGACTCTCCGTCTGGACTCGACGCGAATACTGTGACCGTCGCGACACCCGCAACGCCAGCAGTAACGCTGATCCGGCGCAGTGTTCCCGTCGAATCAGATTGGTACGCCGTCGCCACTGTTTCCGGGCCGACCTCGATAGTCGACACCGCATCCGGATCGCTCACTGAAAAGTCAAAGTTGCCAGACGCACCAGGAACTAGATTCAATGCGGACGCGAGTCCGAAAATCTCCGGGCCACCAAGTGCTACCGGTGACACCGTCGCTGGAAGTTGCGTTCGAGTTACCTTCAACCCAATTTGTAACGCGGTAGGAGACGGATAGACCACCTTCAACTCCGCCCAACGTACTCCGGCCTGCTCTGGCCCCACGAACTCCGTCAAAAATGCCGAGGCCGACTGCCTCCCGCCCGCCGTAGGCGGAACCAGCGAGGCGGGAAGACGCCCTCCTGCCCCAAGGGTTGGCGCTTTTCCGAACGTCACGCCGGTGTCTACCAGCGCAGCACGCCCGAACACCGAAATGGCGGAGAACGACAGGAACCGGATCAGCGCGTAGAGCAACGCCGCCCAGTCGCCGACGCCCGTGGCCGCATTCTTGAGGACACCGATGCTGAGCCCGATGCTGGACGGGAACTGTGCGCGGGCCACTACGGCACGCCTCCGCTGCCGTCATCTTCGCCACCACGCGGGACGGCCCCGCCCTTGCTGATGAACTGCGTCAGCCCGGTGCCCCCCTCATCAGGTGGCCAGCGTACTTCGATACCCGACCCCGCAAGCTGCGCCATGAACTCAAGCCCGCGATCTCCCGGCGCTCTCGCAAGCTGTGACTCATGGCTCCATCTACCAATGCTCACCTCTCCAAGCCTGTCCTCGATCCGCTCCACCTCGAACTCCGACGCACCGGGAACTTCCGCCAGGCCACTCATTCGCCCGGACTCACGATGCACTTCAATCCATGCTCCTGACTCGCGCAAGAGCCAGATCAGGTCCACCTCCAACGGTCCCGGGTCTTCTGTCCACGTCCGGGCGATCCTGACCCTTGCCCGCGAGTTGATCGGCTGCAAGGCGTTCCCTCCAGCCTCTACCTCAAGAAGGTGCTCAGCGGGCCATGACACGCCTTCATACGCCACGGCGGCGTCAGCGATTGCATATCGGTCCGTGCCGATGCGCGCCAGGATCACGCCGTCAAGGTTGGCTGCCGGCCTGATCGGCGGCACCACATGAATGGAGATCGGCTGCCGCGTCGTTGGCGACCCTGTCGCCACGATCTCCACCGTCGCGTCTCCCTCACGGTCACCAGTAATCCGCATCCTGCGCTGTACGCCCTCACCTGAAAGCTGCGGCGTCACTACCGTGTCGTCGCTCGCCTCCACCCTGACGGCGGACGCCCTGGATGAGATCAGAACATCAAGGTCCACGGATTCGCCGAGCGGCACATAGACCTCCGCTGGCGCACGGACCTGAAGTGCGCTCACCGTCACCGGGAACTGCGCTGAAACGGCGTCACCCGCTGACCGTGCGGAGATCACAACCCTCCCCGGCCCATGCCCGGTAGGGGTTACCGTCAGCTTCCAGGCGTCTCCAGAGCGGCGGGCGTACGCCGACACCGACCCGGAACCCCTGGCCGTTACTGAAGTGGGGAAGCCGGTTGCCCCGAAGGGAATCACCTCTGCCGTATCCGGCTCCATCTGAAGCGAGTCAGGCAGCCCCTGGAAGGCCAGAAACTCGAAGGCGCGGGCCGTGTTGGTTCCCGTATCTACGAAGTACTCGATCCCCTCATGCCGGAAGGTGCCGTGGTGATCCCCCGCGCCGATCCCAAAGTCGCCATCAAGCGCCGCCCCTCCATTCTTGGCGAACGGGTGAGCGCCGTCATCGGAGTTGTCCACCACCCACAACGCTTCTCCCCACTCAACAACCGCCGTAGGCGTTCCGAGCGCGGACACGTCTACATCTTCCGCAGCGCTACGCCCACGAGTCGATGCGATCCAGACGCGAAGGCGCTTTGTGGCCCCATCCAGAATCCATAGCTTCGCCCCGTCTGACGTTCCACCCATCCATGTCCCGGCACCAAGCGCAAGGTCACGTGAAGACACCCGCTCCCGCGTCTCTGCATCCAGCGCGTATCCCCGGTTTCCCGTGTCGTCAATGGCCCAAATCGTCTCGTCATCAGACAAGACCGCTTGCCAATTGCCCGCAGGCAGGGTCACGTCTTCACCGGCAACGCGAGCAAGGTCAGAGGTGCGGAAGAACCGCAGCGCCGGGCCGGAGTCGTCCAGCAACACGACTCGGTCGCGGGCGATACAGGCCCCTCGCCAGTCACCAGCCCCAAGCGGAAGATCATGTTCCGCCGAGCGGCGCGGCCCCGCTGCCCGTGATACCGGCGACGGTGTTGGCGTACTTGCCGTGACCACTCGGATCGGAACAGAAAGCGTCACATTCCCTGATGCCGCGTCCCGGCAGCGGAGCGTGACGGTGCGCAGGCCCAGGGCTGTGGGCCTCCCCGTCACCAGCCGCGTCGCCGGGTCGAACTGGAGGCCCGTGGGAAGCCCCGTCACGGAATACACCAGCGGAGCCCGCCCGCCCACTGCTGCCGGCAAGAGGATCGCCGGGATGTCGGCCCCCCGGTCAACGCGAATCTCCGGGAGGCTGCTCAAGCCTCCGAACGACAACGCGATCTCCGCAAGGTTCGCCGTCGCCTCAACCGAGCCGGCCAGTCTTCCGTCAAGCGTCGCGTCCGCATCGACACTCCGGGCCAGTAGTAGCGCCGTGGACCTGACCGAACCGACAAGCCCTCCGCTAAGCGTCGCGTCTGCTCTGATGGGCCTGACTCCGAGGCTCCCTACCCCTTCAATGTCACCAGCCAGCCCCCCATCGAGTGACGCGCCCGCATCCACGCTCCGGTCAAGGATTAGTGCCGCCGCCGACACGGTACCGACTAGTCCACCATCGAGCGTTGCGTCCGCCCGCACGACCTCCGTGTTGATATTCGCTGCCGCACTCACCGAACCCGAGAGCCCGCCGTCGAGCGCCACCGTCACGTCGATCCCGAGTTGGCGCGAGTTGAGCGTCAGGCTTGCCGCCTCCAGGTCCGCGACGGACGCGGCCTTCATTCCGTTCCAGAGAGCCGTGAGTCCTGATGGGTTCCATGTGTAAGGGGCGCTGGAAACACCCGGCCCCGGCACCGAGAAGCTACGTGCGGAAGCGCCAGAGCCCCAGGCGAGCGTGACCGAGTCAAAGCGGTTCTGCTCCCACTCATCAACGAGGTTCGTCCCCGTCGTCTCGCTGAAAGCGGTAGCGCCCAGTTCTATGGAAATGGCCGTTGGCGTGACCCGGAGCGCCACGATGAAGGCCGCTCCGCCGCCATCTACAAGGGCGGCGTCAATCTGCTGCCGGACGATCAGCCAGGCGAACTCCGGGCTGGAGAGCGATCTGTCGTCAAACGACACCAGCGCCCGCGAGAGCGCGATTGTCTGAGAGTGGGTCATCGGACCCGACCCGCTACGGGTTCAGCGTCAGGCTGAGACGGAAATCCTGCCCGTTCGCCGGAGCTGCCGGAGGGTTCGTAATGTCCTCCGGCTCAAGGATCGCATCATCGGTGCCCCGGACGCCGGAAGCGAACAGGCCCACCTTCATGGCCCGCTGCGCGGCCCCGTCGCTCGCCGTATAGATCACCTGGTTGGCCGGCCCGGTGATGACACCCGCCGATGACACGCTCATCTGTGCCGCGCTGATCGCCTTTCGTGCGTAGCCGTGACCGCTCAACTCGGTGTCGTTCGCCAGGAATAGCCCGATGAACCGCTGCGCACCGCCGACCGCGTCCATGCAGATTTTCTTTCCGCGATCCGTGAACCCCATGCTGGAAATCCTACCACTACTCGATGTAGCGCCATTCGTAGGTCATCTCAGGATGCACCCTGGTCCCGGACCGGCCCACGGTTGGAAAGCTCGTCACCTCAGCCAGAACGGATCGAACCTGGACAATGGCCCCGGACGCATTCGACACTTCCGGCGACACCCGCATCCGTGAATCCATCGACTCGATCCTGACCAGCCGCCCTGCGCCGGCCCGAAGAAAATCGCCTACGCCCACATCATCAGGCAGCTCGCCGGTGAGCGTCCATCCTTCAGCCGTCGCAGAGGCGATCCTGATACCGAGCGCCCTGTCACCCCGTGCTGTTTTGCCGAATACCCCTAGCGGCACCTCGATCTTGTCGCCAACGTCAAGCACCGGGCCACCAACCTCACCGTCTTCAATAGCCCCAACGGTGAGCGTCCCTTCCCACCATGACCGGCCTGTTCTAACCACAGTTGTTGGCTGACCCGCAAACTGTCCGGATGATGGATGGCGAAAGGTTCGGCGGGCCAGGCGATAGGTGACATTGGTGATCCTGGGGAGCGCCCTGACGTTCGCCATCCCCGTATGCTACCCGGCCAGGTTCGACAACGACCCCGGACGCCGAATGTCCCGCAGGAATTCTGCCCGGATTTCGCTCTTCATGGCGGCGAACCCGTCCCTGAGAGCCCTCTGAATCGCCGGCCCGTCCGCCGACTGGATCACTGGCGCGAACACGAAGCTGCTCGGGCCACCGCTGCCGATGGCCTGCGACAGCTGCTGATTGGTGTAGACCCTTCCCGGCTCCCGGAAGTCCACGATCTCAGGGCCGGCCTCGCCGACCAGGACGAGCCCGCGACGAGTGTGACCCCCACTTTGTCTACCCGGAATATCCCCACCCCCGAGCGAGCCCACGATGCTGTTCGCAAGACGCCGGAAAACCAGGGACGAAAGAATGTCTCTTGCCAGCCTCTGGAAGACACGTCGCATCCGTTCTCCGAAGCTCTCCGCCTCACCGAAGATGGCATCGAACAGCCCCTCGAAGGCGTTCTGGATGTCCTGAACCTGGAGCGCGTCCCCAACGCTCTCCAGCTCTCTCTCGATCTCCGGAATGCCTCGGCGAATCTCCGCCAGTTGCTGAGCGAACACCCCGGCGATGTTGGAGTCCACGCTGATATCGAGGGAAGCGTCGAAGTCGGCTGCCGCATTTGCGGCCTCCAGCATGTAGTCCCTGAGTTCCTGCGCCTGCCGGTCAAGCGTGAAGTCCCGCTGCGCCTCGAAGGCGGCGTTCCGCATCTCGAACAGCCATCGTGCCGCCTGCTCCGCTGCCGCCTCCGCCCGCTTCAGCCGCTCCTCCAGGGCCTTTGCCGCCGCCTCCGCGTCTTCAACCGGACCCGCAAGCCCCTCGCCCGGGGTGTCGGGCCGGTCGAGCAGGCTGCCGATTTCGACCAGCTGTTCCTTGAGGTTGTCGTACTGCCTCTGAAGATCGTTGGCTCTCGCCACCTGGCCGGCAAAGGGGCCTTCGCCCCCGCCACGCCCCAGTTCCGCCTGCGCCTCTGCGAGTTGCCGATGGACATCAACCAGCCGTTCGTAGGTCTGCCGGTGGCGATCACGCAGGATCGTGTCCGCATTGACGAGGTTGCCCTGCTGCCGTATCCCTTCAATGACCCTTTCCTGTGCCCGATCCAGGTTGTCCAGGGCACCCACCAGGGCAGCCACCGCAACGACAACGCCAACCGGCCCGAGAATCGGGCCTCTGGCAAGAGTGAAAAGCCTTGTCCCGAGTCGCCTTGAACCGGCAATGATCTTCTCGAACGAAGTCTGCCCGACAGTAAGGCGCAGCAAGGCAAGCGGAGCCAGGATTCCCGCGATCCGCTGCCCAACCCCCGCCGCCACCGCCGTGAACCTCGAAAACCGGTTCACGATGTTCTGAATGGCGACATCGAACCGTGTCAACTGATCACCGGCTTCCAGAACGAGGCCACCCATGGACCGGACTCGCGCATTCGCCTTCTCCACGGCGAGATTGAAGAAGGCGAGCTGTTTTTCCTGACCTGTCAGTTCGGCGGTCGTCTTCCCCAACTCCTCCGCCATGATGCGGTTCGCCTCGGACACCTTCACGATCAGGCCCAGGTTGTCGAGGATTCGAGGGCTGCCGCGCCCAAGGGCCAACAACAGGTCGTTCAGCGACTTGACCGGACCCTGGCCAACGGCGCGACCCAAGGTGACCGCCGCCTCCGCCAGTTCGGCGAAGGACTGCTCGGTGAGGTCAAGACCAAGCAGGAGGCCGAAGTTCGCCGCCTGGATCAGGTCCAGGTCCGAAATGATGCCCTGCGTCGCCCGGCGCGCATTCGCCAGGAACCGGTCCTGATCGACGTTCGCATCAAACGTCAGGCTGTCGAAGGCCCTGTTGACGCGCAGGAAGAGGTTGGCGCGTTCCGTAACCCGCTCAAGGCCACGCTCAATCTGGTCGAAAGCGACTGCCGCAAGAGCAGCACCGAGACGCCCGATGCTCCTCGTCTGGCTCCTGATCGCCCGGTCCTGCCGCTGTGCCGCCCGCTCGGACGCACGGGCCTGCCTCTCGGCTTCCTTGGCCTGGCGAATCTGGTTCGCCTGCTCGATCCCTAGCCTGCGGGCGCTCCTCGTCGCAAGGTCAATGGCCTGGCGCTGCTCCTGGTAGGCAAGCTTGCTGGCGGCGGACGCGTTCCGGAGATTGGCGACACTGCCGGCCTGCTGACGGCCCACCTGGACCAGTCGCTGAAGCGACCGCTCGACCTGCTTTGTGACTGCGCCAAGGCCCGCATCCCGGCCCTTGAAATCAACATGTGCCTCAGCCACGGTGCAGGAGTCCTCAGAGAGGCCCGCCGCGTCGGGCGCAGGGTCAGTCTATCAGCCGCCTTCCACCAGGATGCTGTGTCCCATGGTGGCCTCCAGGTGCCTTCTGCGCTCCTCCTTCGGGTCGATCTTCTGACCCGGCGCGTCAGGCCAATCGAAATACATCTGCTCCAGGACGCCCGGGATCACCTGGCTGAAGTCAACGTCCTTCGGGAAGATGAACCGAGCCAGCAGGAGGGGCACCAGCAAGCGATCTGGAGGGTGCGCGATGAAGAACCGCATCCATCCCTCCGCCTCACCGGCGTCCATGGCCATCACCTCGTCAAGACTGATGCCCATGTTGAGGGCTAGGGCTCTAAAGGGCGCTCCTCGTTCTCCTGGGCCTCCTGCTCATCCTGCCGCTCCTTCGCACCACCCTTGGCCTTGGAGTCCTTCTTCGTCCGCATGATGACCATGTCAGTGAGCGATTCGATGATCTGCTCGCCGCCCTCCAGCGTGAGCAGGTCCATCAGGGACTCCCTGTTCTCTTCGTCCTCTGGGTCCAGCTCCAGGCAGACAAGAGCCATGTGCACGGCCCACTCCAGAGAGCCGACCATGACATCCTTGTCCTGCTCCTTCTCCAGGATGATCGCCAGCGGCGGACGCTTGAGGGTGTATTTCTCACCATCAACCGTCACGACCCTTGTCCGGGCCTTCTCCAGCCTGCGGGCCTTGGACCGCTCCAGGGCTGCCTTGTTCCGCTCGAAGATGTTCAACTAACGCTCCTCTCGTGAGATGTGCGACCGAGCACCGGCACTGCTGACCGTCGTCCCGGCTTGACCGTTCTCACGCCTCTTCCTACTCCAGGCAGCACCTGTTCGTGGCAGGCAGCGGCCTCTTCAGGGAAGCCCATAAAGGAGTGTCCAGGGCAAGTAGCCCCCATTCCCCTGGCCGGTCGCACGAGGCGAACCGTATCACACTCATACAGACAGTTTCAACGCCGGAGTGCCGCCGAGGTATGCCTACGCTGTTGGGTACCAATGCCAGCACGCCCCTCGTAAAAGCAGGACGCGAGAGCGTCGCGGTGCTCTCCTGCGGTCTGAAGTGACTTGGTAAGCCTCGACGGCAAGGTCAGCGTATCACAGCCAAACCGTCATGGGCTCGCTGCGTTATGCCGCAGGAATGGTCCGAACGGGGTTCTTCCACGCCGCCTGCGGCTGGAGCCGAAGGGATGTGGTGGCGGCGGCGGACGCCGACTGGTTCAGCGAACCCGGACCCGTCACCTTGGCGGTGAAGTCCCAGGTCAGGTTGAACGTCCCGATCTTGACAGCGGCGGCAGCGACACCCGCTGACGGATGGTCATCCGTCTCGATCACGAAGGTGCCGACCGTGCCGGTGCCGTCGTCGTTCGTGACGGATTTGATCCGGAACATCTTGCTCCCGATGAAGATGCCCATGCCAGGGGCGTAGACCCCGTCGTTGATCCCCTTCCGGAACTCCACGGCCTTGTCGCCGGCCCACGTCAGGGCACCGGCACTCGAAATCGCCAGCGTGACGCTGGCCGGTGACTGCTCCACCTTGCCCGGGACAAAATGCCGGAAGGTGCCGATCTCGGACTCGGCATACAGCTCGCGCAGCTTCTCCGCCATCGGCGCCTGCGGCAGGATGGCCGCGACACCCACCTCGCAGGACGGGAGCCCGGGGGCCTCGGTCACGGCAATCGGGCCGTCGAAGGTGGGTGTCTCGGTGGTGGACGGCTCTGCCTCCGTCACCGCGAACGAGTTGACGGCGGCAACCTTCCGGCGCTCTGATCCGATCTCAACAGTGAATTCGCTGCCAACGGTCGGCAGTGTCAGGATGCGGCCCATCGAAACTCCTCCAGGCCCTCTCGGGGCCAGTGGGTTTCTAGATTACCACAACCCCTATTTGCGCTTGATTCGCCAGCTCTCCATCTCTGCGGCGCACATGGACGCCTCCGCTCGCTTCTCCACCTCTCGCGGGTTGTGGGGCTTGTTCAGCCGGCGCATCATCGCCCAAAGCCGCACCAGGATCGGTGCCAGCGGGTCTCGGGCAAGCAGGACGAACATGGGCTCATCCGGCTCCGCCGCCTTGTAGCAGTCGAACTTGCCCGGGTTGTTCTTTGTGCCCACGTCACTTCTTCCTTCGAGCCCGCTGCGCGCGGCGACGGACTTCCCGCTTCGTGCGCTGACGGTTGCGCTTTCCGACCTTCCTCATGTGCTCTTTTCCTCCGGCTCGCGCCAGCAAGCAGGCGCTCCAGCGCCTCGACCCGCTTCTCGATGTGGCCGACAGTGTCTACTGCCTGCGGGACTTCTTCTTCCGACATCACCAGCAACTGTATCTAACACAGATACAGAAGTCAACCCTAAATCCGTGGGGATTACATACCTGACTAAGCAGGCTTCGGGCGTTTTTTCGGTCTGACCTGTCGGAAGAGGGCGCGCGCCAGCTCCTCGGGAGTGGGCCGTGGTCCCGGTGGGCGCGGCGGATCGGGCCGCTGAACCTTGCGTGTTTTGATCGGAACGTCGGGCTTCTCAGGCATGATGGCCGTAGAGCGGGAGAGGCAGCATCCGCTTCCCGGTGTAGGGATCGGTCATGTAGGGCATGGGCGGCAGCCTCCCGTCGAAGTAGTCGGAGATCGGCCAGAGGGACATCCGCCGGAAGTCCTGCCCGAGAACCCGCACCGTCCCGAGCCCCGCCGCTTCGGTCTTCGCGGCCCGAGTAGTTACGGGCTCCAGCGTGATGTAGTAGGAGAGTGCCGCCTTGTCCCGGTGCGCCACGCTCTTGAAGTCCCGGAGTTGGGACAGGCCGAACATCCCGCCCTTCACCTGCGCCAGTGCCAGCCGGGAGTCGAAGTCCTCCGGCTCGTCCGCAATCATGGCGCGCCCGTCCACGCCTCCATCGGCCACCTGCCGCGTGTTCGGCGCGAAGCCGGGGAGCCGGGTCACAGCCCAAGACTCGAAGTCGAAGGGCCGCTCCTTGGCCAACTGGCGGGCGGATTGGAGGTCCTGCGGGATGCCCCGAGCCGGTATCCGCATGCCCTTCATGCGCTCGTGGCGGATCAGGTCAATGGCGAACGAGGAAATGTCAATTCCGACCCATCGGCGGTTCGTCTTGTGGGCGGCTTCGATGGCCGTCCCGCAGCCGCAGAAGGGGTCTAGCACTATGTCCTCGGCGTTCGTGCTCGACTCGATGATCCGCTCCAAGAGGGCGCGGGGCTTCTGGGTTGGGTAGCCGAGAAGCTCCTTGGAGCGGGAATTCTGCTGGAACGACATCACGTCAGACCAGACATCCGTGAGGGCCACGCCGGGGGTCTCATCGAGATACTGGCGCCGCTTGCCGGGGCGGTCGTCTCGGTAGGAGCGTCCGTCCTCGTCCTCCTTGTTGAACCGGGCCACGTATTCCGGCTTGTGTTCCCGGTAGTGCTTGTTGAACGTGTACCCCCCCCCCTTCACGTAGTAGAAAATCGTGTCGTGCCCCCGGATGAACCCGTCCACCTGCGCCTTGTAGCCGGATGCCGTCTGTAGATCCCATACGATCTCGCGCCGGAAATTCCGGCTCCCGAATATCCCGTCCAAGACCAGTTTCAGGCCATGACTCGCGGTCGGGTCACAGTGGAAATAGAGGCTCCCCGAGGGCTTGAGGAGCCGGTGCATCTGTTCGAGCCGCTCCGCCATGTAGGTCAGATAGGCGAGCATCCCGGACTCCCCAAGCATTGAACCGAGCCCGATGATGGACCGGTAGGCGCGCCGTCCGGAGGCGTTCTGGTAGGCCCGGAACCGCTCGTCGGCCACCTCGTCCCAAGTCCACGTGTCGGTGAAGGCTCGATACTGCGCGCCCGTCCGGGCCGCGGAGTAGAGCATGTTGTAGGTGGCGTTCGAGTTGAACGGCGGATCGAGGTAGATCAGGTCCACGCACTCATCCGGCCACCGACTCATCCAGTCGAGGCAGTCCCCGTAGTAGAGGGTGTTCGGCTCCAACTAGGCGGTCAGATCGCGGTACTGGATTCTCCGTCCTACCAGTCCTCGGGCCATGTGTCCCATCTGCCGGAGCGTGTCCATCTCCCGCATGTTGTGACTCCCGGCGAACTCGGCCACGTAGCGGCCAAGGTGCTTCGCGCTGAGGTGGTGGAACGTCCCGATGTAGGCCCGCTTGAACATGCTCCAGAACGACTCGATGCCGTTCGTATGGACTTCTCCCCGCACGTATTCCTGCGCGTGGTGGTTCACGGACTCGTGGGCGAACTCCGGCATGCGCTGGTAGTTCACGGCCCCATCGGTGTAGATCGCTGCCCCCGGCACCGCGTTCTCCCGGACGAATGTTTTCAGGGTGAGCGACTCTACGTTCGGAACGACTTCGGCGGAGACCTGATTGGACGCCCGGTCCTTGGCTCCCGCCACGATGACGCGATCCACCGGCCCCCTGCCGGTGAGTTGCGCCCGCTTCGCCTTGGGCATGTTCCGGCGACGGCCACCGACGTAGGTCTCATCGAATTCGACCGGTCCGGTGAATCTCGCCGTCTCCGCCATGCCCCACTCTCGGATGCGATGGAGCATAAACCATGCGGTTTTCTGCGTGACTCCCAAGTCCCGGTGGAGCTTCATCGAGGAGACGCCCTTGAGGTTCGTCGCCTCCAGGTAGATGGCGAACACCCACTTGCGGAGTGAGATGCGGGACCGGTGCATGGCGGTCCCCGTGCGGACGGAGAAGTGCTGGCGGCACTCTCCGCACCAGTACGGGAGAGGCTTCCCGGTGGGCGTCGCCTTGGCCCGATCCGGGCTCCCGCAGAACGGGCAGACGGGCTCCCCGTCCGGCCAGACCTGCGCCTCCAGCCAGAGCCGCGCCGACTCCTCGGTCGGGAACATATCGGTCAGTTCCACGAGGGAGACCCCCCGCCTCTGCCACTTGCCCGGTGCCTTCCGTGTCATGGTCCTAGTATGGCGTAACCCTATGACAAATCATGCCACTACCCCGACTGCTTAGTCAGGTATGTAATCCTCAAATCCGTGCCGTGATCTTCGCCAGTTCCTCGTTCGCAGCCTGGTTCTGCTCCGCGACCGTCTCTCTCATCATGCGCTCGATGAAGCGGGGCCGGCTGGACCGGACGTTGACGTTCGTCGCGTATGGAGCGCGGATGAAGATTCGGTTCGAGCGGCGGGGTATTTCTACCGACCCCAGGAGCTGACCGGTGACGATGGGCACCCTGTCCCGGATGCCTTGCGCGCCAACGATGGCGGCGGCGTGAACGACCCGGTCCTCCTCGTCCTGACGCAGGAGCCCCGTCCTGCCCAGTCGCCTGCTGAGGCGCGGAACCCTGACGGTGATCTCGATGACTGCGAACGCCATGCCCGGAGTCTACCGGGAATCAGGGATCGGCCCCTTCGGGACACTCCCAAGTGTCCAGGATGTCTGCCCACACATCTTCCACAGGACGCCGTTGATGCCGGTATTCGGAACACCTCAAAGCAATTCCATCGACAGGATCAACGATCTCCCCGTCCCAGGCGACCTCAATGCCCGAATCCGCAAAGCCAAACTGAGCAGCATCGACCAGGAACGAGCGAATCATGGGCGGCATAGCCTCCCGAAACACGTCAAGATGGTCCATGCGCAGGACGTATTCGCGTCGCGGTGAGTAGCCAGACGAGTGGTCGTATTCGAGGTGCAGTGTTACGTGCTCCATCCCCACTGCTCCGCCATGGCCCTGGCTACTCCGGGCCAGAATCTCGAACGGTCCTTCCAGCGATCCGGCCCCGGACTGGCGTGATGAACCCTGGGGGTTCTCCCGGACACCACGTTGGTCGGCAACAGGGGCTCCAACCCGACAGTTACGGTGTTGCCCAAGCGTCTACGTCGGGAAGGCGCTGAGTAGCGCGTCCGCCTTCGTCTCGAAGAGCACCTGACGGGCGACGGCGGCACTCGCCTTGTGTGAGAAGCCGGTCATCTCGGTCGGCTGCTTCACGGCGATGTCCATCGGGATCACGTTCGCCGGGTCCGCGATGAGTGACGCCAGCCCCGGATACCGGAGCACCAGCGAGTCGCCCACGTCCTTCACGTCATCCGGGCCGACCATCGCGGGAGTCCCGTAGACGATCCCGACGTTCGAGACCACGAACAGCGTGGCCGTGTCCCATTCCCGCGTACCCCCCCCTCGCTTGTTCATCAGGATCACGCCTTGCCGCTTGCCGGTGAACGATCCCTTGATCGAGACCTGCTTCCCGCCGGGTAGCAGGATGTCGCCCTTCGCCTCCTGAGACGAGTAGAGCGTGCAGTCGATCCCGACGCTGCGGAGGATCGCGCAGGTGAAGACCTCCACCGCGCCACCGACTACGAAGCGGTTCTCGTAGATCGTCGTGTTGTAGCGTTCGAGCAGTACCCGAATCGCGTTCTCGTACTGGGTCCGAACCTCGTCAGAGCAGTCCGCCCGCAGCCTGTCGAACACCCGCCGCTCGGCGTTGAAGGTTGCCATGACGGTCGATTTTCTCCCATCTGGGGAGCAGATTGAACTCGCGGCGGTCCCCCTCCCGTCCGAGGATGCGTTTCTCCGCCAGTTTCAGGTACTCCGCCTCCACGTCATACCCGACGCATCGGCGGCCCTCACGGAGGGCAACGAGGGCCGTCTGCCCGCTCCCGAGGAAGGGGTCCAGAACCTCGTCTCCCTCGTCGGAGTAGAGCCGCACGAGCCGCCTGACCAGCTCTTCCGGGTAGGGACACGGATGGTCGATCTCGTTCGGCGGCACCGGCGCGATGTGCCAGACGTTGTTGGCGATGTCCCGAGTGAAAAGCTCGTCGATGTCGAGCGCCTTCGCCTGCCCCCGCCGATGGTCTCCCGGCTTGCGGAAGATCAGGATGTACTCGGTCATGATGTTCGGGTAGAAGTAGCCCGACCGGGGATGCTGGATGAACACCCCGGCCCGCTTCACGCCGCCCGTCACCTTGTTCCAGATCACGTCTTGGTGGAACTCCCAACCCAGGTCGAGAAGCCGAGCCGTCACCATCATCGGAGCCGGGTAGTGCTTCCCCTTGTTGAGGATCGTCCCGACCACGATGGCGCAGAATCCGCCCGGAACCGTCGCCCGGTAGACCTCCTTGAATGTCTTCCCGATGTTCCCGAGCCACGCCTTGAAGGTCGCCCCGAAAGCCGCGTAGTCGCGCTCCCGGTGCCACGCCTCGCTATCGCTGGCGTGGATGTCGTAGTCGATGCTGTTCCAGTAGGGCGGAGACGTGATCGTGAGCGCCACCGAGTCGTCGCCGCACTGCGGCATCTTCAGGCAGGACCGGTTGTAGAACCGGAAGCCCGGTCCCTCGACGATCCCCTTCCGCTTCCGGGGCCGGGCAATGGCCTGCCCCAACTGCTCGAAACTCACGCGATGAGGTCCGCGTAGCGAAGCCGCTTGCCGAGCATTCCAGCGGCGAGCATCCGCATCTGGGTGCGGGTGTTCATCTTCCGAACACCGTGGCGGGAAGCGAACTCCGAGACATACCGCCCGAGGTGTTTCCGGCTCATGTAGTGGTGGGTTCCGTAGTACCCACGCTTCAAGAGCGCCCAGAACGACTCTACGCCGTTCGTGTGTGCCTGCCCCCGGACGTACTCGGAGACGGAGTGCTTCACGCTCTCATGCTCGAATCCGTAGTGCTCCAGCCCGTGGTAAGCCCCGTGGTCGTCGGTGTAGACGGTGCTTCCCGGCGCGACGTGGGCAAGGATCTCACTCTTGAGCGTGAGGGAGTCCGTCCGGGCCACCGGAGTCGCATGGATGCGTCCGTCACGCTGCTTGACGGCAAACACTGCCTGTTTGTTGGATGGCCCCCGGCCCGGAGTCCGCTTCGAGAGGTGCTTGTTCTTCTCGCGGCCCCCGAAGTACGACTCGTCCGCCTCGACGATCCCGGCCAGCAGCTCGTCACGCTCCCAAGCCTTGCGGAGACGCTGCCCGAGGTGCCATGCCGCCTTCTGAGTGATGCTCAGATCGGAGGCCATCTTCGTCGAGGCGGTGCCCTTGATCCCGGTCGTGGCGAGATAGATCGCGGTGAGCCAGGTATGGAGAGGAAGGTTCGAGTCGGCCATCACGGTCCCGGTGCGAATCGAGAACCGCTTCCGGCAGTCGCGGCAACGGTACGCCATCCTCTGATTCCGCGCCACCGAGACGCGGACGCTGTCGCAGTGGGCGCAGCGGAGGCCATCCGACCACCGCCACTCGACGAACTGCTGGACCGCCGAAGCCTCGTCGGGGTACTGCTGGAAGAACTCGCTAAGACTCAGTTTTTCGCGCTTCATGGCCTCTCTCAGAACACCATGAGTCTAGGCGATCTTGCGTCATTTGTCAAGTGTTTTTGGGCAACACCGTATATCTCCGCCAGCTCCGCAATCGAAAGCGAATACTCCCGATCCTCGCAACGAACGACCACCCGCACCCTTCGATGCGGCGGCTCGGAGAGGGGAACGTCGCGGACTGACATCAATGGAGCTTCCTTGGAGCCCGCCTGTAGCAGAAACAGCACTGCCCATCACGGACGGCATTCCCGCAATCAGGGCAAGACCCGTTGCCGCAATCGTCACAGAGCGAGGGAGACGGGAACTCCTGAATCACGGAGCCGCCTTTTCGTGGTAGGCGCTTCACAACCGAGAGGCCACGGCCCTGCACGGCGCTATCTCCCATCTCCCTCGCTCCGGACGCACGCAGCCCTGACGCGGGAGCTACCCGCTACGCCCGATACAGACCGCATCCCGCTCTGCGCGAGGGCGAATCCAACTGACTTGGGCATACGTGCGACGCCGGAGACAGTATCACAGATACTCAGACAGAATCAACCCCGGACCTGGGAGTCAGGAAAACAGGGTCGGGCTCCCGGTTGCCTTCTTCGCCCTTACTCGCCCGGAGTTGGAGAACTCGGAAAACGGCATGATTTCCGCGTAGCGCCCCACCACCCACCGCTGAAACCGGCACAGCTCCTTGTTCGACCGGTCGTAGACCATTGGGTAGGGCATCACGCCGCGAGCCCGCATCTTCTCGTAGCGATACATCACCTGCTCCATGGTTTCGCCCTTGGCGTAGCCCACCAACATGTAGGCCATCACATGGCGCGACGGAATCCCCGCATCCGCCAGCCGGTCGATGCCCTGGAAAAAGATCGCCTCATCACCTAGGTTGTCCCAGGCCGTGTAAATCCGCCGATCCCTGAACTTCGAGTCGTAGTACTTGACCCGAGCCAAGGCATTTGCGGCCTCGTCAGAGATCAGGCGCACGTTGATCCCCTGAGTCAGGCACACCTTGAACTTGCCATCGACAATGGCATCCACATGCTCGCGCCAGGTCGGCAAGCCGAAGAAGTCATTGTCCAGGATATGCAGCTTCCTGGGCCATGGCTCCCCCCTCCACAACTCGTGGACCGTCATGTACTCGAAAGGCCGACCCTCCTTCTCCGGAACCACACAAAACTTGCACCTCAGCCGGCAGCCCCGATGCAAAAACCCGATGGAGTAATCGCACTCCGGGTAGTCCGCATACGACTGCTCGCGCCCTATCCCGGGGACCGCATCCTCAACCGTGTTCCACGCCCCGGTGCCCGTCCCTCCGATCACCGAACCCGGAAATGACCGCCTGAAAACATCCAGCCGTTCCCTCGAAAAATCGAAAATCGCAGACCCGTAAACCACGTCGTATTCCGGCTCCCAATACCCGCGCTCCACCTTCCTGCTCAACCAGACATCATCCCCTCGCTCACGATGCCAGTGAGCCAGCCGCATCAGCGCGACGTTTGGCAACTTCCCATCAATTTGGGTCAGCCTAACGACGCCCATCGGCCTCCTCGGGATGCAGGATCACCACCTGCCGCCCCTCCCCGCCGTTCTCCCGCGTCACCACCGGCGACGCAATCGTCTCCGCGTGCTCAATCTTGCCCTCGGCAACCGGCGACACCAACACCAACGCATCCCGGCTCACCCCCTTCAACAGGAACTTCAGCCGGCCAACCGTGATCGCTTCACCCATGTCACACCCCCTCAGTGATCGTCCTTCCGGTCCCGCCTCCCGGAACCCAACAGCTCCGGCTTCGCCAGCGACTTCAGGTCAACAGCCGCCCGAGGAACCGCAGGAAACCACGCCCCCGCACCAGTCTCCTCGTTCAACACCCGAAACACCAAACCATCCGCATCCCCGCAGGGAACAAACGGAAGAAGCCGAACAGCCATGCCCGAAGTATGCCACCGTATCTAAGATAAAGATTCCGGGCACCTTCCACAAAAAGCAATCGCAGACCCCGGCAACGGAAGTGGCACCTCTACCGTGTTTGAGCACCCGGAAACCCCGCATGTGATTCGCGTAGTTCTCCGCTTCTCATCCTGAACGCACTGCGGACGCGCCAGCCCACACCTCCCGCACCTCGCAGGCTTCCCACTCTTCGCAGGTCTGCCCATCACCTCTACAAACCCACTGCCCACCCGAATCCTCCTGAGCCCAAGCGTGTCCGGGTGATACCC